>DAIQOA010000088.1:0-17449 GCA_036788095.1 bacterium
GTATATTAGCCTATCGGGAATGCACGGTAGCCTGGTGGCGCCCGCGGACTTCAAATCCGTTGTGAGGCGGTTCCGTCTCGGGTGGGTTCGATTCCCACACATTCCCGCTTTTTTCCCGGCGCCACAAAAAGCTGGGACCGTAGTCAAAGCCCTGCACTCGCCGGAAAGATTCCTCAGTGAACCGCGGCACCAGGCCGGTCCTGCTGCTCGGTCAGCGCTTTTTCGCCCGTGGCGCGGCGAAGACAAAAACCAACAGAAAAGATCTCCTGTCCGCCGCGGGATTTCCCGACTGATGTTTTTATCCGTTGCAGGTTCGAACTGCTCGTCTGTTGCAGTGCTTCTGTACAAAACCCTTATCCCTCTTGCGGCGCGGCCGTCCGCAAATCCCTTGCATTTTTGCCGTCTTTTTCTTATAGTAGTTTAATTCCCAATCAACTGATTTGTTAACTAGAGGAGAATCGTACCGATGTGCGGTTGAACTTTCACCCTGGAAAGGAGGCAAGGATGAATCATCAGACCTTGCATGTGAACCTGAAAAACGCCAATCCTGTCATCTTTCAATTGCTGACCGAAGCGCCATCCCCTCGGATTGCCCGAAGTTTTATTCTAGCCTATATTGAAGAGCTGTCCAGAATTTTGCATCGCGCCGGCGAACGCCACCGCGGCCTGGAATGGAGTCTGCAGCTGGACTCGCTGTACGCCTTCCGCGAAATCATCTCCATGCGCAGCGAAACGCTGACCCGCTACAGCTGTTTGCGGCAGCTGTGGCTGCTGGCCAATAAAAAGTATGATCAACTGGCGCCGGATTTAAATGAGGCGTTTATCGAGGACCTGCGTCATATCCTGCTCGGCATGATCGGCCGAAGCGGCATCTATAAGGACGTCACCCTGCCCGCTTACGCGCAACTGAAAAACCGCCAAGCGGCCCAGGCGCGGTCCGTCCACTTGGAAGACATGGCGCGGAAGTCTCTGCAAAAGATGAAACGAATCCGGCATGGCCTGGAACCGGAGATCATCGCCCGGCGCAAGGCCAACCGCCGCCGCCTGCTCGCCGCCTGGCAGGCGCAGGAATCGGACTGGCAGGATTATCGCTGGCACCTGCGTCATCTGATCCGGGACAGCCGGACGTTGGCACGTTTTATCCGCTTGAGCGCTTCTGAACGGAGCGCTATCGATAAGGCCAAACGGCACGGATTGCCCTTTGCCATCACGCCCTATTACGCCTCCTTGATGGATCGTGCATCGCATCGGCGCCTGGATCACGCCGTCCGCAGCCAGGTCATCCCGCCGCCTCATTATGTCGAAGAGATGAGCAAGCGCAGATCCGATGAGCAGGACGGCCTGGACTTTATGCTCGAGCGGGACACTTCCCCGGTCGATTTGATCACCCGGCGCTATCCCCACATCGCTATCTTTAAGCCCTACAACACCTGCAGCCAGATCTGCGTGTATTGCCAGCGCAACTGGGAGATCAAGGATGCGCTGATGCCGCGCGCGCTCGCCGGCGCGGACAAAATCAAAGAAGCGATCCGCTGGCTTAAGCGCAATCCCGGCATCGTCGAGGTTCTGATCACCGGCGGCGATCCGCTGGTTTTGCCGGACCGCCGTTTCCTGGACCTGCTGGAACAGGTCGCCGCCATCCGTCACGTGGAACGCATTCGCATCGGTTCGCGAACGCTGGTGGCGTTGCCGCAACGCATCACCGACGAGTTGGTAAAAGGCATCGCCGCCTTTCATGAGCCGGGCCGCCGGGAGATCGCGGTGATCACCCACTTTGAGCACTCGTACGAGATCACGCCGGAATCGCAGGAAGCTGTGCAAAAATTCCGTCGCACCGGCATGTCGGTTTACAATCAGGCGGTGTTCACCATTGAAAACAGCCGCCGCTTCGAGCTGGCCGCGCTGCGCCGGTTGTTGCGCCTGATCGGCGTGGATTCTTATTATACCTTTAACACTAAAGGTAAACAGGAGACGCGCGATTACCGCGTGCCCATGGCACGGCTGCAGCAGGAGGTTAAAGAGGAGGCGCGCATGCTGCCGGGCCTGGTGCGCACCGACGAGCCGGTCTATAATGTGCCCGGTCTTGGCAAAAACTATGTGCGCGCCAGCCAGCACCACACTCTGTTAACCGTGCTGCCCAACGGCAGCCGCGTATACGAATTTCATCCCTGGGAAAAAAATCTCAGCCTGGTGCAAACCTACATCGATGTGGATGTGCCCATCCTGACTTATCTGCAAGAGTTGGAGAAGCGGGGGGAAAAAAGGGCGGATTATCAATCCATCTGGTATTATTACTAGGGCGGACTATGGGGAACCACCTCCTTCACATTCTTGTCGCGCTGCTGATCGCCGCCTGGGGCTGTGCGGCGCAGATCGGCCTCAGCCTCGAATCCATGCAGAATCCGCCGGGATTGGCCTGGAAACAGATCGAGGCGCCCCATTTCAGAATCGTGTTCCCGGCAGAGATCAGCAGTGACGCGCAGCGGGTCGCCAACCTGCTGGAACATTTGTATGAGGCGGACGGCCGCTCGCTGCAAACGCGGCCGCGCAGAATCTCGCTGGTTTTGCATAACCAGAACACCGAGTCCAATGGATTCGTGGGTTTGGCGCCGCGGCAGAGCGAATGGTTCAACACGCCGCCACAGGTGGGCTTGATCGGCTGTGTTCCCTGGTACCATCTTTTGGCGGTCCATGAATTCCGCCATGTGGTGCAGTTTGACCGGGCGCTGTGCGGCATGACCAAGTGGCTCTATTTCTCCTTTGGCGATTTCGGCCACGCCGTGGGCGCGATGATGAACCTGCCGACCTGGCTGCTCGAGGGCGATGCAGTGGTCATGGAAACCGCCTTGACCCGCGGAGGACGCGGCCGCATGCCGGAATTCACCATGCCTATTCGCACCATGCTGCTCTCCGGTAAACGCCACTCCTATTACAAGATGACCTTCGGTTCCTATTCGGACTGGTCAGCAGATCCATATGCATTCGGCTATTTGCTGGTCTCTCATCTGCGCCGGGAAAAAGGCGCCATCATCTGGTCGGACGTCATCGCTAGCACCATGGCCCTCTCCCTCCTGCCCTACCGTTTCCCCTGGTCCTTGCGACGCAAAACCGGGCTCACCGCGACCGGCCTTTACAACGCAACCATGGATGATGTGAAAACGCTATGGCAGGAACAGTTGGCCACTGTGGACGTAACCCCGGCCGAACAGATCAACCATTCCGATCGCTTTCTCACTCACTATCTGTTTCCCAAACCCTTAGCCGACCGCTCTATCCTGGTGCTCAAATTCGGTCTTGCGGATCGATATAGTCTCACCCGACTGTCGCCGGACGGTGAGGAAAAAATTCTCCATTTGCCGGCCAGCCCCTTTCTATATCCCCCTTCCGCGGCGGCGGACAAAATCGTCTGGACCGAACAGCGGCCCCATCCGCGCTGGGGGTACTTGGACTATTCCTCGATTAAAGTTCATGACCTCACCAGCGGCCGGACCAGGCGGCTGACCGATAAAAGCAAATATATGGCGCCGGCGCTGTCCATAGACGGCCGGCGCATCGCAGCGGTGGAATACACAGCGGCGAACCGATGTCATTTAGTGATCCTGGATGCCGAGACAGGTGCAGAGATTCAGCGATGGTCCCATCCGCAGAACGCCCTTCTCATGACTCCGGCCTGGTCTGCGGACAACCGTTGGATCGCGCTGAACGCGCTGACCCAAGCCGGCCGCAGCCTCGGTCTCATCGATTTAGAGACCGGCCAGTGGCAGGAGCTTATGGCCAATGGAGAAGAGAACACCGGGCTGCCGGCTTTTTACAAAGACTATGTGTTGTTCAACTGGGATTATTCCGGCATCGACAACATCTATGCGATCCACCGCCATAGCAAAAAGATCTGGCAGGTGACCTCGAGAAAATTCGGCGCCTTCAATCCCTCTGTCTCCCGGGACAGCCGAACGCTCTATTTCAATGACTATGATTCAAAAGGATATCAGGTCGCGGAGATGGAACTGGACTCGACGCAATGGAGGGAAGGGGGTGAGATCGTGCCCCATCGGTTCGGCTATCATGAACCTCTGGTGCTGCAGGAAGCCGGCGCGGACTTTATCAAGACTCTGCCAGACACGACTTTTAAGATAGAAGAATATCGATCGCTGAAAGATGTGATACGCCCACACAGTTGGATATTGCCCATCGCGGCGGACTCTTATGAGACCATCACGGCGCAGCTCGTGTCGCAAAATCTTTTGGGTACCATGGGCTGGACACTGGGGTACGCCTACAACCAGAACGAAGGTACCCATGCCGGCAACGTCGCCCTCAGCTATGCCGGATGGTATCCCATCGTGGATCTCGGTGCACGGTTTGGCGGCCGCGCCTCCAGTTATAAAGACATCCAGGATCGGGAACAGCTCTATTCCTGGAAGGAAAAAGGTCTATCGCTGGGACTGCGGCTGCCGCTTAATCTGACGCGCTCGGTCTATCAGACCCAGCTGCAACTCGGTGCATCGGCCGAGTATGTGCAGATTTCCGACAAAGAGTTCACAGAGCTCTATGAACACAACAACGGCGCGTTTGCCCCGGTCACCTATTACATGCAATTTTCCCGTACCAGCCAATGGATCAATGAGGTCTATCCCCGCTTCGGCCAGTCCTTCACCGTGCTTCATCGCCATGTTCCCTTGCACAGCGACTATCACGCTCAGCTGTCGGCCGCGCGGCTGAATCTCTATTTTCCCGGTTTTCACCGTCTGCACGGCTGGCGCTGGCAGCTGGCGGCGGAGAAACAAAAAGCGGAAAATTACCGCTTTGAAAACCAGTCCCGTCTATGCCGCGGCTATGGCGATCGCTATCACGATTTTTTTTACCGCTGGTCCGCCGATTACGCCCTGCCGCTCGCTTTTCCGGACTGGAATGGATTGGGTCTGATCTATGTCAAAAAGCTGACCGCCGCTATTTTCTACGACGATGTGCGGGCGCGAACCAATAAGAAGAAAAGCCAATACCGCGCTACCGGCATCGAGCTGACAGCCTATATGCACCTGCTATCTCTTCCCGTGGAACTGCCGCTGGGCCTACGCTTGGCCTACCGTCCGGGTGAAAAAAAATGGCAGCCGGAATTTACCATGGCTCTGGAATTATAAAGGAACAGAACGCTGCTAAACAGCCGGGATTTTCACGCCAAGACCGGCAGCGCCAGTTTCAGAACAGAAAGAGGACATTCGTATCAGGGCCTGATGATCCGGTCCGCCATGGCCATGACCTGCACCGTCTGGTCCATGGCGCCGACCTCGCCGATCTGCAGTTTTTCCCTGAGATGGAGATGATCCAGACAGGTGCCGCAGGTGGCGATGCGCGCCCCTTTCTGCTCCAGCTTTTTCAGGCTGTCCAACACCTCGCTGCCCGCAGAAGTCAGATAAATCCCCGAGTTCACACACCCCACCAGATCCACCTGAACGTCGGAGGCTGCCAGCTTTTCTAAAAAAATTTTAAGCAGTTTTTTGCCCAGCACAGGATCGCCGCTGCCCATCTGGTCGGAATTCAGATAAAGCAAAGTCATCGCTATCGCTCCTTTTTTAGGGATTTTTACATGTCCGGTAACCGACTCACTCCTGCTCTTTTTCCAGCCGGATGACCACCTCTCTGGGCAAGGCCAGACCGGCTGCCACCTGCATGGCTTTGAACAGTCCTATGGGTACGGCGCAGGCGGCGCAACAGCCGGACAATTGTTCCTGAGCCAGGGCGAGCAAACGGCTTTGATCCCGTGCGGAGATCTCCGCATAGGCGTCGAGAGCCCCGGAATCAGCGATCCTGGCCGCCAGAGCGTTGATTTTTTCGCAATCACTTTCAATACGAAAAGCGACCAGCTGGTCATCGTCGCTCTCGACCCGGGCGGTAGTCTTAAAACCACAGATACCCGCGCTAATCTCTACTTTGGCAATCATCGATTTCCTTTCGCAGCTGTTGCTGGTAAAGTCGGAAAAAATGCATCCGTATTTCATCCCGAACCCGGCGGAATGTCTGCATGATAAAAGCCTCGCTGCCGGCCGCTCGGGCGGGATCGTCAAATCCGATGTGCAGCCGGTGGCGGACCCGGCCGAGAAACAGCGGACAGGTTTCGTTGGCGTGGTCGCAGACCGTGATGACATAATCAAAAGAATCGTTGATAAAATCATCGACTTTGCGGGGAACCGCATCGGCCAGATCGATGCCGGCTTCAGCCATCACCAGAATCGCTTTGGGATGCACCTCTTTGGCCGGCTCCGTGCCGGCGGATAAGACCTGCAGGCGAGGATCGAACGATTTCAGCCACCCCTCCGCCATCTGACTGCGGCAGGAATTTCCCGTGCACAAAATGAGAATCTTCATGCTCTTTTTATCCAGGATGCCCACTGCAAACGGAACCCATGTACCCGCCGCGGAATGTTTTTATTCCGTTCCTTGAGCTGGATTGTTTCAATAACCATGAACAAGTCTGCAAAAAAGCAATGGCCGGTAATAACATCTTGTCTTTCCAAGCCCGCAACCCCGTATTCTGAAAGGTCAGAGGCAGCTGCAAAGGGCGAGGAAACAATCGACGAACAGCTTTTATTTCCTTTACAGGTTCGGTTCGTCGCTAGATCCTTCGGCGTTCAGGATTTGCAAGCAGACGCCGCAATCGATTGTCATAACAGTTGGCGACACTATTATAACGTACGAAACTCGTACTTCATAACCCAGAAAAAACGGCACTCTCTCAGCCCTGAAAAAAAGCGGTGTAAATGAAATAGACGCCCCCGAGCAGCACCAGGACGCCGGCGCCTTTTTTCACCCAGCCGGTCGCCCGCGATCGAGAACTCCAGTTTAAATAGTCTTGCACCCATTGGCCCAATCCACCGGCCAGGGCGATGACCGCACAATGACCGATCGCAAAAGCAAGAATAAGCAGAACGGGTTTGAGCCAGCCGCTCTGCGCCAGGCTGAAGACAATGCCCAGCACAGGGGCCAGATAAGCAAAGGTGCAAGGGCCAAGTCCGATGCCAAAAACCAATCCCAATCCAAATGCGCCCCAATACCCGGATTTGCCGGATGAGGCCGGCAGAAAGCTCCAGTTCAGGGAAATCACATTCAGAAGATAGAGTCCCATGACGATGAAAATAACGGCGACGAGGAAATTGCCCCAAACGCCCACATCGCCGATCAATCGGCCCAAAGAGGCGGTGACAATGCCCACCAGCGCGATGGTGAGAAGGATGCCTAAGGCGAAAACCAAAGCCAGAGCAAAAGAGTGCCGTGTGCTCTTGCTCTCCCGGCTGGTGATATAGCCAATGATCAACGGGATGCTGGAGAGATGGCAGGGGCTGAGTAAAATACTCATTACCCCCCAAACCAGGGATGCCAACAAAGCCAGAGAAAAACTGGCAGCCATGAGTCCGCTGAGATAACTGAAGAGACTGTCGATCACGTCTTGTTTTCCTTGTTAACGGGTTTCAGGCCATGGGATTGCAGCAGTTTATCAATTTCCGCTTCAGGGAAAAAGCCTTCGTGGCGGAAGAACTCGATGCCGCCGGCATCGAGAAAAACCTGCGTCGGGATCAGCCGGACCTTGTACTGCTCGGCATACTTTTTCTGATCCGGTTTCCAGACGTCATAAAAAACCACTTGAATCTGATCGCCATATTTTTCCTCGATGGCTTTCATCACCGGCTGCATGGCTTTGCAGGGAATGCAGTTGACCGAGCCCAGTTCGACAAAGGTTATTTTAGCTTTGGTGGTCTTTTTATCGCTCTCAGCGGTTGCGCTTTTGCCCGCATCACTTTTGCAGCCCCAAACCGTACTAAAGCACACAAGTAGTGCAAGAATCATCCCATTTCGTTTCATGCTACTCTCCTTTAAGCCATTTGAGCAATTCGTCCTCTTTGGGAATGCGGCCGTAGCATTTGACCACACCGTCCACCACCAGGGCGGGGGTCATCATGACTTTATACTCCATGATTCTCTTGAAATCGGTCACTTTTTCGAAAACGAACTCGATGTTGTTTTTTTCAGCCACTTCTTTTACTTTGGCTTCCAGGGTATTGCATTTTGCGCAACCCATTCCTAATACCTGCACGATCATCGGGCATCTCCTTTATAGTATTTTTGTTTAATTCGCAGTGCGACATTGACTAATCCGATCAACACCGGCACTTCCACCAACGGACCAATGACTGCTGCAAACGCTTCACCGCTGTTGATGCCGAACACCGCAATGGCGACGGCGATGGCCAGCTCGAAATTATTGCTGGAGGCCGTGAAGGACAGCGTAGTCGATTGACCATAGCCGGCGCCGGCGCGATGACTCATAGAGAAGGAAATAAGAAACATCACGATAAAATAGATCATCAGCGGAACCGCGATGCGCAGCACATCCAACGGCAGCCGGACGATGTAATCGCCCTTGAGCGAGAACATGACGAAAATAGTGAACAACAGGGCTATCAGCGTCAACGGACTGATTTTGGGGATGAACCGCTCATGATACCATTTTTTATCTTTCATGCGAATGAGAATGAATCGAGTGAACATGCCGGCGAGAAATGGAATGCCCAGATAGATGAACACACTTTTGGCGATCTGCCCGATGGTGATGTGAACCTCCATCCCTTTCAGGCCGACTAGAGTCGGCAACACGGTGATGAAAATCCAGGCATAGATCGAATAGAAAAACACCTGAAAGATCGAGTTGAGCGCCACCAGACCGGCACAGTACTCGGTATCACCCTGAGCCAATTCGTTCCAGACGATGACCATGGCGATACAGCGGGCCAGTCCGATCAGGATGAGCCCCACCATGTATTCGGGATAGCCGCGGAGAAAGATAACAGCCAGCAAAAACATCAAAATAGGCCCGACAATCCAATTTTGCACCAGTGAAAGCGCCAGCACTTTATAATTGCGGAATACCTTGCCCAATTCCTCATAGCGCACCTTGGCCAGCGGTGGATACATCATCAGGATCAAGCCCACGGCGATGGGGATGTTGGTTGTACCGGATTTAAACTGATCCCAAAATCCGGTGATGGAGGGCGAAAAATAGCCGGACAAGACGCCGGCGATCATGATCAGAAAAATCCAGATCGTCAAGTAGCGATCAAGAAAGGATAATTTTTTTGCGGTGCCCATAGGCCCTCGAATTTGAAATGAGAATCAGTGCGAAAATTTCGTTCAGCGCAGTGGTTTCCTGGCGGTAATGGCCGCCGAAACAATATAATCCTCCAGATTACGGCCCGGCGCCCATTCCCGAATAAAATCGCGGCTCTCATCTTTGGGCGTGATCGCTATATCGATAAAACCGGTTCGATTGAGAAGCCTCTCCAACTCTGAAATAGTAAGGGCGCCGGCTGCACACGCCGCATATAAATCGAGATTGCCGCGAATTTCCTGCGGCAGATCAGCCGTAGCCACCACATCAGAAATGGCGAGTCGGCCATTGGGCTTGAGCACACGAAAAGCTTCACGCAAGACCGACTCTTTATCGGGAGACAAATTGATCACACAGTTGGAGATGATCACATCCACAGCCTCATTCGCCACCGGCAACGCTTCGATCTCGCCCAGTCGAAAGGAGACGTTTTTATAACCATCCTGTTGGGCATTGGCACGGGCCTTGGCCACCATCTCGGGTGTCATGTCCACGCCAATGACAGACCCGGTGGGACCGACTTGCTGAGCAGCCAAAAAACAGTCGAAACCGGCGCCGCTGCCCAAATCCAGCACTACTTCTCCCTGCCTGAGAGCGGCTATGGCCTGAGGATTGCCGCAGCCGAGTCCCAGGTTTGAACCAGCCGGCACTTGGCCAAGATCTTCCTCCGTGTAGCCCAGGCGTGCGGATGTTTGCCGATGATCATCAGCAGATGCCTCTCCCCCGCAGCATGAAGGTCCGCAACCACATCCACATTCACTTTTTTGCGCTGCAAGGCTATACCGCTGTCGCACAGCCTTGCGAATTTCTTCATTTGTCCTTTCGTTCATATTTTACTTCTCCGCTAAAAAAATAAACCAAAAACCAGACCGGTGATTGTCGCCATAATCACCACGAGCGTCACGAAAACAACCGTTTTTTTAGTTCCCATTACAGAACGCAAAACCAGCATGCTGGGCAGCGAAAGCGCCGGACCGGCCAGCAACAGCGCCAGTGCGGGGCCTTTGCCCATACCGCTGCCGATGAGCCCTTGGAGAATAGGCACTTCAGTGAGGGTAGCGAAATACATGAATGCACCGGCAATGGCGGCAAAAAAATTGGCGAACAGCGAGTTGCCGCCGACGGCCCGGTTGACCCATTGCGAGGGAATGATTCCTTCATGCCCCACTCTTCCTAAAAGCATGCCGGCGATGAACACGCCCATCAACAGCAAAGGCAATATCTTTTTAGCAAAATCCCAGGAAGCGGCAAACCAATCACCCGCTTCGCCCTTATCCACAGCGGTGATCACGGCCAAGCCGACGGAACCGATCGCAAAGAGCAAAACCGGGCTGGACGGGGAAAAAAGGCCGAGCAGAATCACCGGCAGCGCAGCCAGACCAAGACGAAGCCAGCTGATGTTGAACCACAATCCCAGAACAACAGCCAGACCCAGGGCGCTGCAGGCCGTCAGGATCCACTTGAGGGTATACACCGTGTACCAGAAGCCTTCCGTCTCCCCCGGCTTTCCCCAGTTGGCAAAAACCAGGATGGCGATCATCAGAAAAAAATAAATCGCCGTCTGCCATAAAGGCCGGCCGGCTTTGGATGCCTCCAACCGTACGGGTCCGTCGTGGTCTTCCTTTTTTTCGTGCCGGAAAAACCAATGCATCAGCAAACCGATGATGACCGCAAAGACGATGGCGCCGACCGCCCGCGCCACGCCCAGTTCCAGCCCCAGGATCCGAGCAGTGAGAATGATGGCCAGTACGTTGATGGCAGGGCCGGAATAGAGGAATGCCGTAGCCGGACCCAGGCCGGCGCCCATGGTATAGATGCCGGAAAAGAGCGGCAGCACGGTGCAGGAACACACGGCGAGAATAGTGCCGGATACCGAAGCGACACCGTACGCCAGCACTTTATTGGCGCGCGGGCCGAGATACTTCATCACTGATGCCTGGCTGATAAAGACGCCGATGGCGCCGGCGATGAAAAAAGCTGGTACCAGACACAGCAATACGTGCTCACGAGCATACCACTTGACCAGGTGAAAGGCCTCCATGACGGCATTGTCAAATCTTTGTGTGCCGATGGGCAGATAGTAAAGAAAAATAAAGGCGCCAAATATCCAGAGCAGCGGTTTATAATCTTTTTTCCAATTCATTCAACAGACACTCCCTATCAAAACAAATTCTACCGCCAACATCAGTGAGAACGGTGCATGTTTGAAATAAATGCCATGCCGCTGGTCCCCTAAAGAAAGGTCCTGATTTTTTTCCATGCTCTGGTGTATAGATCGGGTACAGCACTGGGCTCTTTGGAAAAAGAATCCTGCGGACCCGAGTGCAATCGTTCAAGAGTACGCCAAAAGCTTCCAAACCGTCTATTGATCAGGCAGCACCTCCTCACTTGCCAGCGCCGCAGATGGTGCGGCGGTCCACCTGCGCCGCCTTTTTTTTATCCGCCCTGACCACCGGATCCTGCTCCAGCCTTTTGGAGATCAAAGGCCAGAGCTGGGCGAACAGAGGATCAGCAGGCGACGCCAGCCGGTAATTGATCCATTTGCCGTCCTTTTCATCCTCAATCAACCCACTGTTTTTCATGAGATTCAAGTGAGATGAAATCGTGGAGGTGGCCAATCCGATGACCTCGGTGATCTCACAAACACAGAGACTCCGGGTCTCGAGCAGCTTGAGAATGCGCAACCTCCCGTGATCAGAAATCGCTTTCAGCAGGTCCACTGGTTCGTTCATAGCTTCCTCATTCATTTCGATATTCTTAGAAATGTAATAATATATAAGGCGAGAGTCAAGAGGTTTGTTTGAATGGCAGGAAAAATGGAGATCAAGGATTTAAATAATTTTCCCGCACCGCAGAATCGACCAACGCTTTCGCATAGTCCCATAGAATCGCGGAACCCTCCTGCATGATCGCGTTGGTCTTTACCACCTGCTCGCGGGTGATGCCGTGCTCCAACCAGGAACGGCCCTGAGTATGATAATTGTGCAGCATGGGCATGAGCCGATCCAGACCGCGGGCGAATCGGGCCTCCATGGTGCTGCGCTCTTCAAACTCTTCCCACAACGCCCTCAACTCTTGCGCCTGATCCTCGGGCAACAGGCCGAAGAGCCGGTCCGCTGCTTTTTGTTCGCGCTCCGCTTTGTCCGTATTAGCGGATGCGTCATAGACATAGGTGTCGCCAGCGTCGATCTCCACGAGGTCGTGCACCAGCATCATCTTCATGACTTTGCAGGCGTCCACCGGCCCTTGCGCGTGTTCAGCGAGAATGCAGGCCATCAACGCCACCTGCCAGCTGTGTTCCGCCGAATTCTCACACCGGTCCTGACCCGGCACGAACGTCCGTCGAATCACGCCCTTCAGCTTGTCCGCTTCCAGAATAAAAGCCAATTGCCGTTGCAGTCTCTCATGATCCATGGATTTTTCCTTGTTCTTTACAGCTGAATGCCGTATTTTTTTTCATGAATGTTATCCCCATCCACTCCATCGACGACCCCCGTATCACGCTGTTTCGCGAGGTCAAGGAGAGCGAGCTGCTGAACAGGCATGGCCTGTTCGTCGCCGAAGGCGAACATCTGGTGCGCCGTCTTTTGCATAGCAATTACCAAACCCACAGTGTACTGGTGGAAGAAGCCTTCGCGGTCAAGCTGGCGGCGGATGCAGCTGGACGCGATCTCCCGGTCTACACGGTGGATAAAAAACTGATCCGTCTCATCGCCGGCTATGATTTCAACCGTGGAGCACTGGCCCTGGGCGTACGCCGTCCCCTGCCCTCTCCAGACCGCTGGATGCCGCCTGTTAACGAGAAAGCCCTGCTGGTCATCTGCCCGGAGATCAATGATGCGGAAAACCTCGGCGCCATTTTGCGCACCGCCGCCGCCTTTGAAGTCGACGGCGTCATTCTGGGAGAACGGTGCCGCGATCCCTTTTACCGCCGCACGTTGCGGGTGTCCATGGGAGCGGTGTTCACCCTGCCCATGGCCCAGTCCATGGATCTGGCCAAGGATTTACAGCGCTTGCGTGCAGACCATGGTGTTTCACTCGTCGCCACAGTGCTGCACGACGCCACCGCCTCGTTGCCGGATTACAAGCCGCCCAGGCGCTGCGGTCTGTTGTTCGGCACGGAAAGCCAGGGCCTGGGATCCGAATGGCTTTCCCTGTGCGACGAACGCCTCACCCTGCCCATGGGCCAACGCACCGACTCTCTGAACGTGGCGGTGGCGGCGGGAATTTTTCTCTATCACTGCAGCCGGTTCTAAAACACGCTAACGCCACTCCACCCGGAAGGTGCGGATCTCGTTGGCCTTGATTCGATAGACGAACGAATCCCTGGATGAGGAAACCGATCGTAGTGAATCCTCGATCAGATTCACCTCCTCCACCCGTTTGAGCGAGCGATCAAAACGCGTCACGACCGTCCCCTCCTTGCCCGCTATCTCATAAAATCGTAGAATCCATCCCTCCCCCTCTTCCGCCTTTTTAACGGCATTTAATATAACATGATCAGATTCCACCGTGATGAACGAATGGCTGCGGCTCAGCTCCCCTTTATGCGCCGGTGTGCGCAGCACTTGCAGGGGTTCGTTGTACTCATAGCTCTTTTGCACCACACCGGCCTGATAAAAATCTCCCGCATGGGGATAGAGAACATAGTTGTACTCATGAAATCCCTTGTCCGCCGAGGGATCCGGATAGGTCGAAGATCGAAGCAGGGTCAGGCGCATCACATTGTCTTTGACGTCATAGCCGTACTTGCAATCGTTGATCAGGCTGACGCCATAGCCGTCGGCCGAGAGATCGGCCCATCGTTGCGCCGGCACTTCAAAACGCGCCTTTTCAAACCGCGTCGTTGAACCGGTGGGCCGGGTAATGCTGCCATAGGGGATCTCGTAACGCGCCTGGGCAGCGTGCACATTGAGCGGGAATCCCACTTTCAGCACTTTGTGTTCTTCCCACCAGCTCGCCTGATTGCGCACTTCCATATACGGCAGCCCATCATACAAAGAGAGGTATTGGGTGAAAAAAGAGGTGGGGAAATCCGGCGTGGGCTGCTCCCGTTTTTTACCCTGGTAGGCCTGCACGACCTTGAGCGTAGCCCGCACCGGCCCGTATTCCACCAGACTGATCTCGCGGGGGCGATTCAGATCCACGGGGGGGTGGCTGTAGTTCATATTCCAGGCATCGTCTGCGTCGTCGATCAGAACCTGCAGCAGGTTTCCCTTTGGCTCGCTCAACACCGCTCGCTGCAAACCCCGGTCGAAAATCTTAGCGAGCAGACCGGTCTCAGGATCAATCTTGATCCGAAGGAAACGGTTTTCCATTTCGGTCCGGGTGAACGCCAACTGCGAGGGTGAGGGCTGAGACCGTTTTGCCACCAACCGGTAGGTTTTGTAGCCAAGGGATGGGATTTCGCGGGCGATGAACAGCAGTTTTGCACCCACGGGAGTCCGGTCGATCACCTGGGTTGCCACGGCGTTGCCCTGTTCGTCCAGAACCGACCACGTTTTATCTTTTTCCAGGTCATTCAGCTCCACCAAGGCCGGACTGGTGCGCGACCAGGAGAGCGGATTGAAAATGACCAGCGCTTCACCAGGACCGCGGGTGTCGATATGCTGCGCAAGGGATTCCAGCGCCCGCTGGGTCAGCAACCGGGATAATTGTTCGCTCTGCGCGTATTCCATTTCATTGCGTTGGTACACGCTGTTGATGGAGGTGCCGGGAAGGATATCATGGAACTGGTTGAATAAAACCGTCCGCCACACCGAAAAGAGGTTCTCCTGCGGATAGTCATAGTCATACAGGCTCGCCAGCGACGATGCTTTTTCCGCTGTCTGAATCAGCACCTCGCCCTGCCGATTGTGCTTTTTTGTTTTTGCCTGAGAGGTGTAACAGCCGCGCATGCTCTCCAGATAAAGCTCAGAGCCCCAGGTTTGCAATTTCTTCCGGTCCTGGTCGGTCAGGGCATTGAAAAAGTTTTCAGCATAAGAGAGGCTCATCTCCGGAAAGGCGGGCGCGGTCTGAGCGCGCAGAGCCCGTTCCAGCATGGTCATGGTGGGACCGCCGCCGTGATTGCCGACTCCGTACAGCACCAGCTCTTTGCCGATGTTCAGCTCTTTTTTCTCCTCAGCGATAAAATCGACCAGCTGTTCACCGGTGAGATCATGCATATAGCCGTCCCGCATCACATAGGCGGCCAGCTTGCTGCCATCCGGCCCTTGCCACCAGAATAGGCGGTGGGGGAAATCGCGGCTGTCTTTCAGATCGACCCGGGTGACGACGATCCCGGTGTAGCCGGAACGGCTGAGGATCTGCGGCAGGTTCCAATTAAAACCAAAGGAATCGGGCAGCCAGCCGATCTTGACCTCCACGCCGAATTTTTTGCGGAAATAGCGTTTGCCGTACAGAGATTGCCGGACAAAGCTTTCACCGGAAGGCAGATTGCCGTCCGGTTCGACCCACTGTCCACCGACGATCTCCCATTTGCCCTGCTGTATTTTCTCCCTGATTTGCGCGAAAAGGTTGGGATCCTGCTGTTCGAGCCACTCATAGGCGTGCGCCTGGCCCATACTGTATTTAAAATCTGGAAAGCGCTCCATGATGTTGAAAACCGATTGCGTGGTATTGCGCACCATTTCCACGGATTCTTCCCAGGGCCACATCCAGGCCAGGTCCATGTGGGAATAGCCGGCGCAGTACAGCTGATATTTTTTCTTGATCTCCTGTTGCAGAGCGCCCAAGCCTGCGCTCTCCCGATCAAAGGCGGCGAGAAATCCCTGCTCATCGCCGTTTTGCAGCTCTTTGCACGCCATAAGCCGTTCAGTGGTTTTATCGATCTCTGCAAGCCAGTGCTCCGGCCGGTCGGACAGCTTTTGCGCCACCCGTTGGGCGATGAGCAGGCCCCAGACCTTGTCCTGCAGACGGGCCTGAAAATCCGCCATGTCGCTGAAGGTCACGCTGAATTCGCTGACTTTGCCCCATCCCGGCCGATTGATCGCGCGCACGGCCAGGACTATCCGGTCGCCTGCCTGAAGGCTTTCAGAGATGACGAATTCTTCAGGTCCCCATTCAAAGCTTCCCAGCAATTTACCATTGACGAAAACGTCGCCGCCGTTGTCGATATACAACCGCAGCGTCATTCTGCGGCCGACCAGGGAAAAGCCGCCGATTTTTTCCGGAATGGTCATGGTGGTGCGAAGCCAGACGTTGGTGTTCGCCTCCCGCCATTTGAATCCAGGAAACGTGCTGGGCCATGCGGAATCATCGACCGACAGGGCCTCGCCGCCCGGCTCGCCGCCCATTTGATATTTGAGCTGGCCGACGCCGCCGAAGGCCAACAAATTGAGCAACTCCATGGAAGACTGGGCGGGCTTTTTTTGACCAGCCAGAGCCCAGCCTGAAGAAAGAGAAAAAAGAGGCAGCAGGCTGCAGATCAGGAGACATCGTTTCCCGGTTATAAAAATTCGCATCGTCGTTTACTCCTTTGGCAAGGTATACAGGGCGGGCGGCTCGTTCGCGCGACCATAAATCGATCATGGGTGATAGATAGAACACCGGCGGACACGGATGAATCCATCATCCGACCGAATGGGTCATCAGCAGGCGGAAGGAGGATTTTCGTCGCTGGCACAGGTGCTTACAAAAGACCCCGGTCTTGGATACCAGACCGGGGTCAGCCTCTGTTAAATCTTTTTATTGCCGGGCCCGGCAAAGTACCAGATCAATAGACCCAGGATGGGCAATATCACGATGAGAAGAATCCACAACAGCTTTTCCACCGTAGACGCCGTGCTTTTCAGGACCTGATAGACGGCCCAGAGATCAGCGATGACAATCAACAGCCATAATAATGATTTCAGCATGATGCGCCCTCCTTGAATGAGTTCAAAAAAAGCCTCAGGCTGTCCAGGAGCGGCTCCCTCGAGCCAGACCAGGATCCGGATCGCATGGCCGGAGGCTGTGCAGAAAGCATAAAGGGCGATTCGATCAGACGAGAAAAAAAACTCTGCCGAATCGAATGTTCAATGGGAGTTCCGATCGCTATTCGTCATACATAAAACCCGGCTTGATAACTGTTCGAATTTAATTTTTTAATGCGGTTTAATCAAGAGAAATCTTTGCGGAGACGGTTGCGGGATCAAGCGGGCTCAGAGTTTTTCTGAAGGGCCAGGGTGTTGCTGCAGATCGATATAGGCGCCATCGATCAGACGGCCGGGTTCGATGCCAAGCCGCTCCATCAGCTCCTGAGCGATGGCCGCGCCCTGGCCGATGGACTGTTCATCTGTCAACACCACCTCC
>DAIQOA010000089.1:0-16947 GCA_036788095.1 bacterium
TGGGGCGGAACGCCGGGGACCACTCATCTCGACGATTGCCGAAAGATCATCGAAGCAGACCTGCCGGTCGATACCTACTGGATCGATGCCGAATGGTTTGGCACGGGCAAATGGCATCAAACTGTGGGCGATTGGCGCGTTAAAAAAGAGCTCTATCCGGAAGGCCTCAGACCGATCAGTGACCTGCTGCACGGCGCGCAGCGTTTTTTTCTGTTGTGGGTTGAGCCGGAGCGGGTCTGTGAGGCCACGCCCTGGTATAGCGAACATTCCTCCTGGCTTTTATCGGTTCCGCAGGCTCAGCGTCATTACAATTGGGGCCAGTCCCAGGCCGAACCGGACTGGGTCAAGTGGGAAAGCCTGAGAAATCAAATCTGTGATAATGACCGGCTGTTCAACTTTGCCGATCCGAAGGCGCGGAAATTCCTCACCGACTATTTTTCACAGCTCATCGAAACCCAGGGCATCGACTGTTTCCGCCACGACGCCAACATCGGGCCGCTGGAATTCTGGCGCGCCAATGATGCACCGGACCGGCAGGGATGGACGGAAATCAAATGGGTGGAAGGCTTGTATGCGTTTTGGGATGAACTGTTGCAACGCCACCCCGGGCTGATCATCGACAATTGCGCCTCCGGCGGCAGGCGCATAGACCTGGAATCGTTGAGCCGCAGCACACCGTTCTGGCGCACCGATTATCCCAGCCATTCGATAGCCAAACAATGTCACACCTATGGCCTGGCCTCCTGGGTTCCACTCAATGCAACCGGCGATGTTCGTCCGATGACCGATGATCTTTACTCCTTTCGCAGTACCTTTTCCAGCAGTATGGTGCTCGATCTGTCCGGCATCGGAGCGATGGATGTCCGCGACGCCAAACTGGCGCGCGCCAACAAACTCTTACATCAGTACCGCGCTGTGCAAGACTATTTCCTCGGCGATTACTATCCTCTCTCCTGCTATTCCCAGGCCGCCGATGCCTGGATGGCCTGGCAGTTCAACCGGCCGGAGCTCGGTGAAGGGATGATTCAGGTATTTCGTCGACCGCAGAGCTTTCTCGAGTCCGGGACCTTCCCCTTGTTCGGTCTGGAGCCTGAGACAAGGTACATCGTGCGGAATCAGGATGATGCCGCTGACTATGAAAGCACGGGCCGCGAGCTGATGGAAAAAGGATTAGCCGTTCATCTGCCGGAACGGCCGGCGGCGGCGCTAGTGATTTACAAGAAAAAGCGGTAAGCGGATAACGCGCCGCTTGCCGGCTTTTCACTGTTACACCCGTCGGCGGCGATACAAGCCGCCGGCGGGTGATCTGCTCTCTCCCCTCTTTCAGCACATCTCGTATTTCTTTCTTCTGGCCAATCTACAAAATGACTGACGCTCGACCGGCAGAGTCCGTTGGAGTGTGTGGCATGGGGTTTGCTCAAAGAGCTCATGTCAGCCGTTGAGTGCAACGGCAAAAGTTGGCCTGGGATATACTTCATTTAACTCATTCAAAATCAATAATTATTTTCACGCCAAAGCAGCCGTTATTTACCGCCTTAGCCGGCTGTCATAAAAACACTGCAAAGAACTAGATTAGAATGTTTCAGGTGTCACAAAAAATCAACTCGATTAACGTTGAGGACAAGACCATGAACAGAGCAAAAAGCATTATCGCGGTTGTGTTGTTCCTCGGCATGCTGGCAGCGGCATGGGCTCAGGAAGCCGAATTCCGCACCGTCATCGTCCGGAACGATCTCGTAAAAGGCGGTGAACTCTTAGCCAATCTGGAATTCAGATTGCCTGGCGCTCCAGCTGCCAAGACGATCGCCTCCGCTGTCTGCCATCTGCGCTTCAGCGAGGACTTGGCCGCCTGGCCGTATGATCCGGCCGTGGCCTGGGCTATGGGTCCGGAGCTCGGCTATGCCGACTCGGTCATCAAACGCGATGGCTATTACCGCATCGTGATCAACGGCAGCGGGGTCAATGCCAGCCAGTCACTGATCCAGCCGGGCGATCCAGCCGGCTGGGACGCGGACAGCACCTGGCAGACTCTTGTAACTCTGCGCTGGTCGATCGTCAGTCTATCCACCAGCCAGCTCACCATCGAACCGGACAGCCTCGAGGCCGAATACTTTGTCAACCTCGCCAATGCGCCGCAGAACGGCGTGAACCGCTTTCGGGTTGCCGGCAGCCTGACCAAAACCGAATTCGCCGATCCCTGTGAAGCCTCGTTCGTCACTTCCCCTCGGGTGGTGGAAGTGGGCCAGCCCATCAGTTTTATCAGCGAATCCAGCGGCGCCAAATCCTACGAATGGGACTTTGGCGACGGCTCCACAGCCACCGGATATCCAATATCTCATGTGTATACCACACCGGGACAGGTGAGCGCCACGTTGCGCATCACCTGTGAAGATGGAAGTCAGTCATCGGACACCGATGTGTTTACCGTTCTGCCGGCGCCGCCGTGTTTGGCTGCTTTCACGGTATCCAAAACCGTCGCCCAGGTGGGGGAAAGAATCACCTTCACCAGCGCATCCAGTGGAGCGCTGTCGTATGAATGGAATTTCGGCGACGGCAGCACCGGCACCCGGCGCGTGGCCAACCACACCTATGAAACCGCAGGCACCATGCTGGCAACCCTGACCATCACCTGCTATGACGGCACCAACACCAGCGCGCCTGTCGAGATCATCATCACCCCGCCACCTTCCTGCAAGGCCGGCTTTATCACCAATCCCCGGGTGATCGAAGTCGGTCAGACCGTGGCCTTTGTCAGCGAATCGTACGGCGCGCTGACCTATGAATGGGATTTCGGCGATAGCACCACGGCCAGCGGCTATCCGATGACCCATGTATACACCACAGCAGGTGAAAAGAGCGCGACCTTGCGCATCACCTGTGAGAACCGTGAAAAATCGTCCGACACCGACATTCTCCTTGTCGTCGCTTCCACCTGCCTCCCCTCAATCACCTACGATCCGCAAATGGTCTGCGCCGGTACCGCGGTGACGTTTACCGGCAATCCAGAGGCGGAAAGCTGGACGTGGGACTTTGGCGACAGCACGACCGCTGAGGGCCAACAGGTCAGCCATACGTTTGCTGCGGCGGACACTTTTCTCGTCACGCTGAAAAGCCAATGCAGCGGCGGCCGCTCAGGGCAGACCAGTCAAACGATCATCGTCCTGGCTGAACCCAAGGCGGATTTTATCGCAGCGCCCACCGGCGGTCCGGCCCCGCTGACCGTGAATCTGACAGACCAATCAACCGGTCAGCCGAACGCATGGACCTGGGATTTCGGCGATGGTCAACAGAGCAATGAACAAAATCCATCTCATGTGTACACAACGCCAGGCGTTTACAGCGTGACCCTGACCGCGACCAATGACTGCGGGTCCCACTCTGTGGTCAAAGAAAACCTGATCCAAGCGGAACAGGTGATCGTGCCTGAATATGATTACGGAACTGCGGCTCTGCCCATGGCCCGGCATCTGTACCATCCAGCGGCCAGCATCGGAGCAGTGGTCACATCAGAAACCGCATCCACAGACCTGTCGGAAAACGACGGCCTTGTTCTCAGCGATATGATGCCGGGAAAAAGCGCCAGCCTGCGGGTGATCGTGAGCCAAAGCGGTTTCATCAGCGCCTGGATTGACTATGATGGCCATACCGCTGATTGGGAGACGAATCCGCCCGATAACGTGGTGGCGGCGCAAAGCATCGCCGCCGGAGTCGAAACCACTTTTGCCTTCGACATCCCCGGCACCGCCCCGGTCTCTGATCAACGATGGCTGCGCATTCGCTACAGCGTTGGCGAGCTTGCCGATGTTGCCGCGGCCATGGGCTTTTCAGACCAGGCGTTCGGAGAGGTGCAGGACTATATGTTCGGATTGACCCCGGTTGAATTGAGCAGCTTTAGCGCGGTGAACAATCAGGGGGTTATCAAACTCGAATGGCGAACGCAGTCGGAAACGGAAAACCTGGGATTCCTGATGTACCGGTCGGAAACAAAGGACGGCGCCTATCAGCAGATCTCTGAAGGGATGATCCCCGGCGCCGGCACCACGGCCACCGCCCATGCCTATCTCTTTGAGGATCACAATACAACGGCCAATCAAACCTATTATTATAAACTCGCGGATGTGGATTATAACGGACGGCTGCGCATGCACGGCCCGGTGGAGGTCATGGCCAGCGCGCCCTCGGAATACCGTCTGGAACAGAACTATCCCAACCCATTCAATCCGGAGACGCGGCTGTCGTTCTCGCTCAAAGAGGCGGGCTTCGCCACCTTGACCATCTTTAACCTGAACGGACAAGAGATCCGTTCCCTGATCGCCAAGCATCTCAACGCCGGATCCCATTCCTGCAGTTGGGACGGCAAAGACCAGAACGGCCGCACCATGTCGTCCGGAACCTACCTCTATAAATTGCGGGTAAATGGGTACGAAGTGACCAAAAAGATGGAATTCGTAAAATAGGCTTTTCCTTCAATGGAAAACGGCCTGGCCTTAAAAAAAACGCCGACGCGCAATGCGTCGGCGTTTTTTGCATTCGGGAAAAAGACCCGCACGGGCGAACAGGTTTTGCCGGGGTATGCGCTATCTCTGCACGCGCGCAGATCCTCCCTTGGCGAAAGCCTCCACCTCGGGCAACTTGGCCAAACTGATATCGCCGGGAAAAGTGGTGAGCAGAGCGCCATGGGCCCAGCCAAGACGGAGCGCCTGTTCCGACGTCTTGCCGGTGATCAGACCGTACAGCAGACCGGAGGCAAATCCGTCTCCGCCGCCGATTCGGTCTACCACATCCAGTTGGCAGGTGGGGCTGACAAATCGCTGACCATCCAACCACAGCACCGCGCCCCAATCATGCCGATTGGTAGAGTGCACCTCGCGCAGAGTGGTGGCCACCATCTTGATGTTGGGAAACTGCTCCACCACTTTTTCGATCATCTGAAAAAAGGTATCCGAATCCAGTTTGGATTTGGCGGCGACCTCTGGGCCACGGATGCCGAGGCCCAACTGCAAGTCCTCTTCATTGCCGATGAGCGCGTCCACATGGCTGACGATGCGGCGGAGCACGGACTGCGCCTTTTGCAGGCCGCCGATGGGAGACCATAGTTTGGCCCGATAGTTCAGATCAAAGGAATTGATGGCGCCCGCCGCATGGGACGCCTGCATGGCTTCGATAATCAGCTCAGAGGTGGTTTCCGAAAGGGCGGCGAAGATGCCGCCGGAGTGAAACCAGCGCACGCCGGGGGTGAACAGGGCCTTCCAATCGAAATCCCCGGGTTTGAGCAGTGCACCCGCCTCATTAGAGCGGTTGTAAAAAACAACCGGCGGCCGCACGCCCTGCCCACGATCGCTGTAAACCGTGGCGATGTTGGGACCGCGCACGCCGTCATGGTCGAACCATTTGTAAAAGGGGGTCACCCCGGTTTCGCGAATGCGGCCCTGCACCAATTCACCGATGCCGTAGCGGACCATGGCCGTGGCGATGCCGGTCTTTAGGCCGAAACAATCGGAGAGATTCGCCGCCACGTTATACTCTCCTCCGGATACATGAATATCAAAGGACCGCGCTTTGCGAAACGGGATAATGCCGGGATCCAGGCGATGCACCACTGCGCCCAGTGAGAGAAAATCCAATGCACAGCCGTCTTGTCGAATGTTCAATCCGCTCATCAGTTCACCTCAATAAATGATTCACTGGTCGAAAAATAAAAGATACCAATAATTATTTTCATATCCAACTATTTCCATCCCCTAGCCGGCCGCAAGCCCCCTGCACCTGCGCGGCGAGGGTGCGGCGCCTTTACATCGTCCTCGCAATGGGCGCATCACTGGGTGCGTTGGTCGGTATAGCCGGGCACATACTCGGCGCGTTTAATCTTATTGGTCGGCGTTTTAATAAAGGGCGAAGATTGCTCGATAACGCGATTGATCTTGGAAAAAGCCGGCAGCTGTTCGTTGACCTGACGGCGCACACCTTCCAGAATCGTAGAGATATCCTCGGCGATGACGGTCTCGTCCCGGTTCTGATGCAACGTTTCGATGTATCCGTAATTGGGATAGATGCGGGCGACCAGCTGATGGTCGAGCAGATAGACCAGGGCCTCCTCGACAAAACGGTTCTCCGCGAGTTTGGCCTCGATCACCTCGGGATAGATGTTTTCTCCAGATGAGCCGATGATGACGTTTTTGGACCGGCCGGTGATGAACAAAAATCCATCTTTATCCAGATAGCCGCGGTCGCCGCTGATGAACCATCCGTCAGCGGTCAGCGCCTTGGCCGTCGCCTCCTTGTTTTTGTAATACCCTTTCATCACCTGCGGGCCCCGTATCCAGATCTCCCCGATTCCAGTGGCCGGATCCGGATCTTGAATCTTGATCTGCGTATCGGTGATGGCGTGCCCCGGGGATCCCATCTTTTGTTCGCGCATGGAGGAAAAGGTGACCAGCGGGCTGCATTCGCTCAAACCGTAGCCGCAGCAATAGGGGATGCCACCCTGCTTCATGAACGTCTCCACCTCGGGCGAAAAACTGGCGCCGCCGATGATGACGCAGCGAAGCCGTCCGCCCAGCGCCTGGTAGACTTTTTTCCCGACGATCTTATAGAGCAATCGTTTCGTTGCCGCGGTTTTCGACATCAGCCGGAGCAAAGCGCTTTTGGCGATAATGGGCATCACCTGTTTGTGGTAGATCTTTTCGAACACCAGCGGCACGGCGCCGAGGATCGTCGGCCGCACCTGCTGCAAAGCGGACATCAGCACTTTGGGAGAGGGCGGTTTGTTAAAGAAATAAATGCAGGAACCGCAATAGATGATCGACAGGAATCCGGAGGTGGAGCCGAAGGCATGCGCCATGGGTAGAATAGAGAGGATCACACCGTCACGGTCAATGACCTTGAGAAGGTCCGGCCCTTCAAACAGATTGCTGACCAGGTTCTTGTGGGTCAGCATCACGCCCTTGGAATGTCCGGTGGTGCCTGAGGTGTAGAGGATCTCCGCCAGATCCTCCTCTTGGATCGCCTCCTTCGATGAGCCCCGTCCTTTGGACCGGGTCTTGAGCACCTTTTCCGGCAGGGTGTGCAGCTGATTCCACAGCCCAGGCTTGGATTTGCCCTTGCGGGCAAAAAATGAAAAATCGTTCAGGTTGATGACCAGGGGCACCCGTTCCAGCACCGGCAGGTTCAGCGAATGATACAGTGATTCGGAGATAAACGCGGCCTTGGCTTCCGAGTGCGTGAGAATGTGATCGATGTCGTTCTCTGGAAACTCTTCCAAAATGGGAATCGCCACGGCGCCGGAGGTCATGATCGCCATATAGGCGATGGCCCATTGGGGAGAAGAGTTGCCGAGAAGCACCACCTTGTCCTGTTTGTGGATGCCCCATTGTTCCATGGCGTCTTTAAGAACCTGCACGCGCCGGGCGAACTCGTTGTAGGTGAAGGGTTCTTCACCCACCGAAGCGAGCGCCGGACGAGTGCCGTACTCCTGGACCACTTTATCAAAAAAGACATCCAACGTATAACGCGATAGACCGAATTTCATGATCAGCCTCGATGCTATGGGATCCTCTCCAATCCACGGCAAAAGCCACGGAACGCGACAGCACAAGCTGAATAATACAAGAATCCGCAGAAAAAGACAAGGGGAAAAACCGCGCGACCGCATGCCAAGGCTGGAAACGTCGGAAAAGAGCCTGCAGGGTAAAGCAGGCCGGCGCCCTACCAGGTGAGCGCCACCCCCACCCGGTCTGCGGAACAGGCGAGATGCCAGCGGCGGCCGACTCGGGCCGGGGAGGCCGATGGCTGTTTGCTCATGACCTGGGAACCCACCCAGCAGCCGATAGCGCTACCGAGGAGAACGTCGGAAAACCAATGCACATTATGGTAGAGGCGCGCGCCGGTGATCACCCCGGCAGAGCCATAGCAGAGCATTTTGCGCCAGGTATCTTCCGTTGAACCAGCCCACACCGTGGCGGCGGCAAAGGAGAGAGCGGCATGGCCGCTGGGCATAGAGGCCAGGTCGTCCTGAAGCGCAAAGGGTTTGAAGAACAGCTGGCTGTCGCCCGCGTTGGGGCGCCTGCGACCGATGGCCGCCTTGCCGGCTGCTATCAAGAGGGCTGAATAGGCGCAGGCCTGGGTGGCATACAGTCCGGCCCTACGCCAGCCTGGCTGGTCAAACGCCAGTCCCACGGCATACAGGCCTCCGGTCGCCAGCAGGGTATAACCGTTGCCGTAATAGCGATCCAGTGCGAACAAATGATCGTTGAAAGATGAACGCTGATGCTGCGCCAAGCGGCGGACGTCCTTGTCGACGGCGAACAGGGCCACAGTGGCGGTCAGCACAGCGGATGCGGCCAGCCACTGCTCAGAGGAAAAGTGCAGCGGCGTTTTGAGCAGGGTCACGCCGGTCTGCACGCACTCTGAGAAATCGCGGTGAAAAACAGAGGAGACGGATGTCTGTTCAGGATCGGCGGCAAACGCGTTGAGCCTGAGAATAAAAAAAAGCCACCCTCCTATGCGCCATCGAGTATGCATCGCCCTGTTCAAATCAATAAAGTGGAATACGTTCTTCGACCGGGCCGGCGTTACGACGGCCGGGCGCCTGCCTTTTATTTGACCATGCCGGAAAAACCGGTAAACGCCATGGCCAGAATGCCGGCGGTGATGAGGCCGATGGCAGCGCCGCGCATGGGGCCCGGAATATCCGTTACCTCGAACCGCTCCCGGATTCCGGCAAAGATGATCAACGCCATGCCAAAGCCCAGGGCGCTGGCAAAGGAAAAGACGATGGATTGCACCAGGTTGTAATTCAGTTTGATGCATAGGATCGCGATGCCGAGGACCGCGCAGTTGGTGGTGATGAGCGGCAGATAGATGCCCAGCGCATCGAACAATCCTCTGGCGTATTTGCGCATGAACAGCTCGACGAACTGCACCAGGCTGGCGATCACCAGAATGAATACGATGGTCTGCAGGTATTCCAGATGCAGTGGATTCAATATATACATTTGAATCGGCCAGGTGACGATGGCGCACAGAGTCATGACAAAGGTCACGGCCATGGCCATGCCGGTGGCGGTCTCGATGGAATTGGAGACACCCAGGTAAGGACAGATGCCGAGAAATCGGGAGAAAATGACATTGTTGATCATGATCGCGCTGAACAGCAGCGTGAGCATGGAGGCGATGGTTATGGGTTCGGCGCTCATGCGTTCTTCCTCCTCGATTCAATCCAGTTGGCCGTGGCGATGGTGAGGCCCAGAGTGATGAACCCGCCGGCCGGCAGAATCATCACAATCACCTGGGGAATAGAGCCGGAAAGAACCGGCAGGCCGAAATAGGTGCCGTTGCCGAGAATTTCCCGCACCGTGCCGAGGATCAGCAGGCCGCTAGTGAAACCCAATCCCATGGCCAGGCCGTCGACGGTGGACAGCCACACCGGGTTTTTTCCGGCAAAGGCCTCGGCGCGGCCGAGGATGATGCAGTTCACCACGATCAACGGGATAAAGATGCCTAACGCTTTGTGGATGTCGGGAAAAAAAGCATGCAAAGCCAGATCGATCATGGTAACAAACGTCGCGATCACCACAATGTAACCCGGAATACGTAATTTTTCTGGTATCAGATTTCGCAGCAGCGAAATCACCACATTGGACAGCACCAGAACGATCGTAGCCGAAAGTCCCATGCCCACCGCGTTGACGGCGGAGGTGGAAACCGCCAGAGTCGGGCACATGCCCAGCAGCATCCGCAAGGTTGGATTTTCCACGAGCAGGCCGTTTTTAAAAACAGAACCCGTGGTTAATTTGGTTGAAGCGCTCATTGGCTGGTCCTCAAAAATTAATTCAGCGCATTTTTTTTCAATTCCTGCAACCCTCTTTCCACAGCCAGCGCGACCGCGCGACTGGAGATAGTGGCGCCGGTCACTGCATCCACCTGGCCGCCGTCTTTTTTCACCTGATAGCGAAAGCCGGCCAGAGAAGAGTTCTCAAACTGGTTTAAAAAGCCCGGCAAGCCGGCCTTGCTGCCCAGTCCTGGCGTCTCGTTATGCCGCAGCAGCTTGACCCGGCCGACCACGCCGTCCATTGACACACCGTAGATGACCGCTACCTCACCGCTGTAGCCGGTGAATACCGTGCTCTCTACAGCATAGCCCAGCAACTGGTCTGCCTTTTTGGCTGGATAAAAAACCAGACGTCCCTGTTTTCCCTGATCCTTTTCAATTTTCTCCATGGCCGGCTGATTGTCGAATCCCGGCATCACCAGAGCCAGGGCGTCGTTGAGCTCTTTTTCCATAACCAGACGGATCCGGTCCGCGGTGGCGTTGTTCACCAGCGCCAGAGCCAAGCCGGAAATAAGAGCGATAATGAAAATCGGCGCAATGATTTTGGGCGAGACCTGAGGCTTTGCTTGACCGGTCGCTTTGGTTTGTTCAGCACTCATACTCTGGCCTCCTTTATCTTCACCGCACCGAAAAGAGCCGGTTTGGTCCATTTGTCGATCAGGGGCGTCAGCCCGTTCATGATCAGGATGGCAAAGCTGACGCCTTCAGGAAAGCTGCCCCACAGGCGGATGGCCGCGGTCAACACTCCACAGCCGGCGCCGAAAATGAGTTGTCCGCTTCGCGACACCGGCGAGGTGACCATATCGGTGGCCATAAAAAAAGCGCCCAGCATCAACGAGCCGGTGGCAAGATGAAACAGCGGACTGGCATAATTCGCCGGATCGATCAGATGCATCATGCCGGTGATCAATGCGACCACGGCCACATAAGAGAGCGGAATCTGCCAGGTGATGATCTTGCGGCCGAGCAGATACAACCCGCCGAGCAGCAGCAGGAATAAAGAGACATCGCCAAGACAGCCGCCCTTGTTGAACAGGATATAGTTCCACAGATCCGTCTGGCTGAACGCGTCGAGGAACTTGCTCCATCCCCCCTCCTTGAGGGCGCCCAGCGGCGTGGCCGAGGTCACTGCGTCGATGTTCAGCAGCGGATTCGCGTCCCGGCCCACCCAGTTCGCCGCCTTCCAGGAGGTCATCTGAGCCGGAAAGGAGATCAACAGAAACACTCGGCCGACCAGAACCGGGTTGAACGGATTGCGTCCCAAGCCGCCGTAAGCGTGCTTGCCAAGGCCCATGGCGATCAGGGCGCCGATCATCATGATCCACCAGGCGCTATTGGGGCCGAGGTTTAGGCCGAGCAGAATGCCGGAGACCAGGGCGCTGCCATCGAGCATCTGTCGTAAAGCCTCCTGATGCGGATGACGAAAACGGGCGAAAAAATATTCAAACGCCAGCATGAATAGGATGCTCAAGGCCATCACGCCGACCGCTCGAAGGCCAAAAGCCCAAAAGGACCACAGGGTGACCGGCAACAGGGCGATCACCACATTGTACATCACTTTGGGAATGGAGGTCTCCGCCGCCATATAGGGCGAGCTCTGCAGCCGCATATGTTCGATGGGCAGATCCGTCTGATTCGGAGGCATTTCTACCGCTGTGCTGATCCGGGTTTCTTCTGCCATGGCCTACTCCTTTCCCTGCTTCTTAGCTTCACGGCGGCGCCACTCGTATTTGGCCAGGCGGCACCACTGGGTCAAGCGTTTGTGCGCCGGGCAGGCATACACGCAGGTGCCGCATTCGATGCAGGCGAGCGCGTCTTCCACTTTATCGTACAGGCCGTATTTCATATAGTTCATCACCTCGTTCGGCACCAAGCCCATGGGGCACACTCGGTGGCAGTTGCCGCAGCGCAGGCACTCCCGTTCCTCATAGGTGTGCACCTCCTCGGCGGTCAGATAGAGAATGCCGCTCGTGCCCTTGGTGACCGGCGTTTCGATACGATGGGTGCTCTTGCCCATCATGGGACCGCCGTAGATAATGGCGGCGATCTCCTCCTTGGCGCCGCCGCAGAACTCGAGCAGCTCTTTGCCTGAAACACCTACCGGCGCTAAAACGTTCTGCGGTTTTGCCACCGCGCCGCCAGAGACGGTCACAATGCGACGGACCAGGGGCAGTTTGAACTGCACCGCTTCATAGAGCGCGGCCGCGGTGGCCACGTTCTGCACCAGCACGCCCACATGGGCCGGAAGCTTTCCCAGGGGAATAATGCGGTTGAGCACCGCATGCACCAGTTGTTTTTCCGCGCCCTGCGGATATTTGGTTTTGGCCAGCACCACGGAAAGATTGGGAAAATCAGTGACGACCTCCGCGAGCTTTTTCGCCGCCGCGGATTTATTGTCCTCCAGGGCGATAATGCCCTCTTTGGCAGACACCACTTTAAGCATCAGCAAAAGGCCGTACACTACCTTGTGCGGAAAATTTTGCATCAGGCAGTCGTCCGCGGTCAAATACGGCTCGCACTCCGCCCCATTGAGGATCACGGTTTCCACCCTGGTCTCTTTCGGCGGCGTA
Organism: bacterium; assembly: GCA_036788095.1. Taxonomy (GTDB): domain Bacteria; phylum Zhuqueibacterota; class Zhuqueibacteria; order Residuimicrobiales; family Residuimicrobiaceae; genus Anaerohabitans. The sequence goes on from DAIQOA010000089.1 coordinate 12,400, forward strand.
AGCTTGACGTGCGTAGGAAAAGCAGCGCCGCCCATGCCCACCAGGCCCGCCTCTTTGATGCAGGTTAGAATGTCCTCGCTGGTCAGATGCGCCAGGTCCGGCGCCGGTGATTCGGCGCAGAAATCCATAAATGGCGGTTGATCGGGGGTCACGGTGATCTGCACCGCATCGCCGAGACTGCCGAGCAGATCCCGATGGCTGATGGATTTGATCTTGCCGGCCAGCGGCGTGTGCACGCTGACGCTGACAAAACCGGCCGGCTCTGCGATCTTTTGCAAAGCCTGAACCTCAGTCCGTGCTTCCACGATGACCTTCGCGGGCGCGCCGAGATGCTGGTTCAGCGGAATAAGCAACTCTTGCGGATTGGGGAGAACGCTGTACCGGCTGGAGTCTACCAGTTTCTTACGTTCCGGCGGATGAATTCCACCTTTGGAAAATGTCACTTTCTTCAGAGCAGGCATCATAGGTTATTTTTCCACCTCCACGGCTTGCGCTGTTTTCATTTTGAAGGCGCTGCGGTCGCGGTCCGGGATCAGCGCTCGAATGGTGTTCTGCGGGCAAACGGCGACACATTCGCCGCAACTGGTGCACAAGGTATAGTCGATCTTGACCAGATTGTCATCCTCTGATATGGCGCCATATGGACAGGTCTTGATGCACTTTTTGCACACGATGCAGCCGACCTGGCAGTACTCTTTCACCAACGGCGCCCGGTCATGCGAACGGCAGGCGATCACCACATCCTTGCTTGCCGGCACCAGCGAGATGATCTTGCGCGGGCAGACGTCCACGCACTTGCCGCAACCGATGCAACGGCTGCGGATCACCTCGACGATGCGGCCTTTTTTCACAATGGCGGCGCTGGGGCAGACGGAGATGCAGGTGCCCAGGCCGATGCAGCCGTACGGGCACATCTTTTCCACTCCGCCGATCAGCTGCGCAGCGCGGCAATCATTGATGCCGTAATAGGTACCGACGAACTTGGCGGCGGAAGAATCCCCATTGCAATGAATGACCGCCACCATGGATTCCAGGTCAGTCAGCGAAGCGCCGAGCAGCCGGCTGATCTGCGCCATGTTTTCCGAACTGGTCACCGGACATTTGCTTTTCGCCTGACCGGAGATCAATGCATCGGCATACGCCCGGCAACCCGGATAGCCGCAGGCGCCGCAATTGCTGTTCGCCAGCAAGGCCGTTACCAGGTCGATCCGCGGGTCTTCCTGCGTATAAAAGACTCGAGCGGCAAAATATAAAACGCCGGCACAGAACAACCCCAAACCTCCCATCACGGCGGTTGAGATCAACACAGGATTCATTCTTCTCGGCTCCTTGTAATAATGCGTATGTTTTCCACACCACCCATTTTTTTACGCGTATACGTGATGAACCAGATCAACAGCGGGATAGAAAAAAAAATGGCCAGCAACGAACCCAGATCAGGATCCTGCAGGCCCAGAATGGCAGCGAGCGCTCTGCCCAAAAGGGCGAATAGGAACAAGATGACAGCCGGAATCAGATAGAGAAGGAAAGAGGCTTTGGCGACGAACCGCGGATCAGTGCGGAGGTCGACATAATCGCCGGGCGCACAGCGCATTCTCCGGGGCACAGGCAGGCGCAGGGTCCGCACGCGCTGGTCGCCGGCCATGAGGCATTTGCTATGACAGCCGGCGCAGGCGGATTGCACCGGGATGGCCAGAACCGCGAAACCGTCATCGACATCGGTGACGCGCACATGCTCCTTGGTCAGGGAATCACACGATTGGGAACCATCCGGACCATCCAGTGCTGATCCGTACACAGACCTATCCATGGCCGATACATCGTTGAGTAAGAGGATGAGTTATTAATGTTCAATTTGGTAAAATTAATGCAGCATTACAAGAAAAAAATCTTCTCACCCCCCACCTCTCTGCCTTCGCGCCAACAGCGCAGCTGCTGAATGAACATCGTTCACCCTTCAGAGAGCATCGGCAAAGACCGCAGACCGTATCGTTCGGCATCAGCGGTCATGATGCGATGCAACTCCCTGGCCGCCGGTTCCGCCAACGGCTGCGGCCCAGGGGCGGAGAGCAGCTCTTGCAGCCTCTGATGGCTGCGCTCGCCGATGGAATAATCGGCCTTGCGCCGGCGCACTTCATAGGGATCACGATCGATGACCGGTCCGGGCACGGCTATTTCTCTGCGCAAAAAATTCAGGGTGTGCTGAGAGGTGAAAAACAGGTCGCCGGCCTCCAAGTCTCCATATAGATCCGCGGCAAGCCGGCCGCCGCGCGGCTCGATGCCCCGCACCAGCCGATGAATCATTCCGCAGATCTCGTGATCGATGATCAATTTTTCCAGCGACAGACAATTTTCGAAATCCATCATGCCTGGACCAGAGACCACATTGACCCCGGCCAGTCCGGCCAGCACAGCGCCCATCGCCGCCTCCAGGCCGGACTGAGCGTCCAGCACCTTGGCATCGGTCAGAGACATGTAGGCGTGCGTGGGCAGATTGAAATACTTACCGATCTGCACATAGCCGCATTCGATCATCATGGTTTCAATGGCGCCCATGGGAGTGGTGCCGGTGCGTGGATCCATGGCCACCGGCGAGCCGCCATAGATCACCGGTGCGCCGGCCGCAGCCAGTTGGCTGAGTACGATTCCGCTCAGGGTCTCCGCCGTATGTTGGACCAGACTGCCGGCCAATGTGGCCGGCGCGGTCGCGGCGGTGAGCGGCATGGACACCAGCTCAACCGGAATGCCAGCCCGGCTGCAGTCGATCAGCGCCTGACTGGTCACCTTGCTCCACTTGAGCGGCGGGGATGGACAACAGTCAAAGATGGCCAGAGGTTTGAGGCGCAACTCCTTTTGCCCGCCACGCACCGTGGCGAGCAAATCATGCATCACCTTAAAACCCTGCAGGGTGAACGTGCCGGTGATGACCGGTTTGGCAGAATGCAGCAGGGCCAGGTACAGACGATACCGATCCACCATTTCTTGAGGCACATCCCCGGCCACCAGCCCGGTGCTCTGCGCCGCCAAATGCGGAAGACGATCGGTCAAACGGGCCAACCGGACAAGATCCTCGGTCCGCGGCCTTCTCTCCTGTTGCGACGGCCAGTCCAGAATGCGCAGGGCCGAAGAGCCGGGATTGAAATGGATCCGATCCTCGCTCAAATCCAGGGCCGGCAGGCCTTCGCGATCATAGAGGATCAAGGTTGAAGGAACCGTGTACAGCGCCTTTTCTACCAGCGCCTGGGGGATGCACACCCGCCGGTTGTGCAACACGCAGCCCCCATCCAGCAACAGCTGAGTCGCTTCAGGATTTTCCATCAGCACACCGACCCGGCTCAACACCTCATAGGCTTCCTGGATGATTCGCTCGAGGAGAAATTGGTCCAGCATAAAGATTTTGGGACGCATGGATCACCCGATGCTTTTCATTTTTTTCACAAGCTGTTTCAGCGTTGAGAAGCGGGCACAAAAAAACGCCCCTGCCTGCAGCAGGTCCTGGCAGGGATGCTTACTCCACCAGGGGACGATCCTTCTCCCAGTCCCACATGGTTTTACGTTTCAGATCAGCGGTGGCCAGTTTGTAATCGATGTAGGCGTTGAGATAAGAGGTCTTGGCCTGGGTCAGCCGGTTCCGGTCTAGGGCCAGTTCCTGGCTGGTGATGTCGCCGTTGTTGAAACGAGCCAGCGAGATGTCAAAGGCCCGCTGCGCTACCTCCTGATTTTTTTGCAGCACCTGCATCCGGCTTTCAGACTCGCGCATGCGGGAGACCACCTCGCGCACCTGACGTTGAATGGTCACCTTCTCCTCCTGCAGCATGAGCCGGCCGTTCTCCAGAGCGGCCTGGGCAGATTGCACCTCCGCCGCATTGACTCCCCAGTCCCACAAAGGCACGGAAAGAGAAAAAACAACGCCGCGATTGTGCGGTCTGCGCTTCATGTCGCTTTGACTCGAGTTCCACAGCTCCGACCAGGTGCTGCCATAGGGAAGATTGGAATCGCTGACGCCGGTGAGATCATAAAACGCATCGATGTCGCCGCGAATCGCCTTACGGGCGTCCACCTCCTTGACGTTGAGCCGCGCCAGCTCGACAGAGATCTCGTTCTCGCGCAGCTCTGAACGATACTTTAGCGCGCGTTGCACCGCCGTCTCCTCATTTACGACAAACGGCTGATGCTGAAAATCGGTTTTCACGCCGACGGAATCCTGCAGCTGGATTCCCACCAGTTGCTTAAACTCATCCTCATTGCGCCACAGCGCCACCTCGGCGCTGAGCAGATCGCTGCGGCTCTGGGCCAGGTCCACCTCCATCTGCAATGCCTCGACCTCCGGAATCAGACCGCTGGCGTACTTTTTCGCCGCCAATTCATAGAGCTCCTGTTGCTGCCGGAGGTTGTCCTGCGCGATCTGCAGCGCTCGCGTGGATTCATACAGATCGAAAAAAGCGCTGGTCACCGAATAGATGATGTTCAGCTCACTGCGGCGGAAGACGTTTCGGGTCCGTTCAAAATCAAGGTTGGCGGTGGTCAGATTTAATTTCAAGGTGTTGA
>DAIQOA010000090.1:0-16907 GCA_036788095.1 bacterium
GAGTGATTTTATCCGCCAGAGCCACATCCTCCGGCTCCACCATGTAAACCGGGGAAACCATATCGTAGCGCGGCCGGCCGTTTGCCGTCGAGGCAGCGATGCGCACGAAAAGAGGCTTGAACAACGAGGCGGAGGCGAACTCGACCCGGCAGCGGCTGTCCTCGCTCTCGACCGTGTGCGCCGAACCGGCTGTCAAAGCATGATGGTGAAGCCATTTGACCGCCAGCGGCCGGGACGAGGAATCATCCGCACGGCGAACCTGCAGCGCCAACGGCGAAGGCTGACCGTGATTGAGCGGCCAGCCGGCCAGATACCGTTTGGGCCCTTGACGCTCCAGCCGAATGCGCTGGCGCATCAGCGGCGAGGAGCGGCCCTCCAGCAGCATCTCCCCCTGCGGCTCCTGAGAAAAAATGAATTCCAGCCGGCAATAGTCATCGTAATACTCCACAAGCATGTCGACCTGCAGAGAATCGTCCGACACGGAGGCTGTCCCTCCCGACTTGGCTGCGCTCGGCCGTTCCGCCAGCAGCTCGCCGGTCACGATGCTCTGGTTGCCCCAATAGTCCTGGGTCTCGATGCGAAAGGGGTGGCTGCCCATGGGCAGGTTCACTACGCCTGCCGGCCGACGCCAATCCAAGCCCAGCTTTTCCAGAATGGCATAAAACCACCCGGCCATGGGAACCGGCTCATCAAAAGCCGCTACGCCGCCATAGAGCTCGCTGGTTTGATAAAAATCCAACTCGTTGCCGTGATCGCGAAAGAGTTTATAGAAAAATCCCTTTCCCCTGGCCAGCAGGCGATAATCGCGGTCCAGGTTCGCCTGCGGATTATCGTCATAGCTGAAACGGTCGTACTGGGCCGCAAACAGCTCCTGATCTCCAATCCACAGGCGGTTGCGATGCGTGCCGAATTCATTGGGGCCCCCCTCCATCTGATCAAAGGCGTCCAATCCGAAAGCGATCATGCCCTTCACCCGGATGGGCTCTTCGACCTGGTAACGGCCCGCGGCCACACGGCGGGGCTGCACCAGCCAAGGCCGCAGATCACCCTGCACGCGCGAATCAGCCGATAGAGGGGTTACGGAAATTTTCTGTACAATGGGCGCTACCTGATCGCTCACCACATAGCCTCTGGTGAAAGGGTTGATCGGCCTCGAGGCCTTGTCGCGCAGTTCAAAATGCAAATGGGGATAGCCGACGCCGCTCTCGCCGGTATAACCGATCAGATCTCCCTTTTGCACCGGGAATTGATCCTCATCCGGGAACAGGGTGATCGAATAGCGGCCGCGGGCCTCTTGCTTGCGTTCCACAGCCGCCTGGACCGCGGGAGCGAATCTGGAAAGATGGGCATAGACCGCGGTCTCGCCGGTGTCCAGCGTCTGGTAGAGAACGCGGCCATAGCCAAAAGGTGAAACCTGAATGCGGGAGAGATAACCGGATCGGATGGCAAACACCTTATAGCCGGTTCGGCCCCACGTCTTTACATCGATGCCGGCATGAAAGCGGTTTTCGCGCGACTCGGCAAACGAAGAGGTCAACACTTTGCCCGCATCGGTGGGCCAAAGATAGTCCTGGCCGCCGGCCGGCTGGATCATCAACAAAGCGATGGCAAAAAATCGAATCCTCATAGTATTCCGTTATTGGGTGAATCAGCTAGAGTGCATCCAGCACGGCGGCCAACTGCCCGGTCTGCAGACGGCGATCATAGCGATTGATGAAATCTTTTTTAGGCTGAAACCACGAACGCTGGTTTTGATACAGTGCACTCATGGCCTCTGCGCACTCGACCGGGTCATCAGGCGCACACAGCCGGGCGGCGCCGCTTTTCAGCAGCACGTCGGCCGTGTCGGGCACATCGGTCAACGCCAGAATAGGTTTTCCTGAGGCAAGGTACTCCCATGTTTTGCCCGGAATAAAATGGGCGTTGTCAGCCCCACGGGCCACCAGCAGCAATGCCTGGCTGTTCATGAGCCTCTGCAGCGCCTGGCGGTGGCTTGCATACCCGCAATGACTCACATGATCAGCCAATCCCATATCCGCCACCTGTTGGTGCAGTTTTCCTGTGGCGTCCAATCCAACGAACAGAAGGCGGATGCGCTCATACACAGCCGGTTCCTTTCGTCGGATCCGGTCCAGGGCCTGCAGCACCACCCGGGGATCGCTAAAGCGGGTGATGGACCCGCAATGACAAAAGGTAAAGTAAGGATCAACAACCTCACTGGATGGAAAATCCTCTGGATCAAAACCATTGGGAATCAGATGGATTTTCTCCGACCCGGCAGTAGAATCCTTTAGTTGATCAGCGATGCCCTGGCTCACCGCCAGCACGGCATCAGCCTGTTTCAGTACCGCGCGCTGCAGCCGTCGGTTCCACCGGCGATGGACGCGAGTGGGCTCGTGCACAACCACGCCGCCTGCCCAGCTGTCGCGAAAATCCGCCACCCATTTTAATCCATAGCGGTTAGCGATGCGCCGGCCGATGAGATGCACGGAATGCGGCGGCGAGGTGGTGTACAGCGCATCGAACGATTCTTCCTGCAATAACCGCTTAATCCGCGCCAGCAGGGGGTATTTCCAGAGAATTTTACTATCCGGCATCAGCCAGAACGCCATGGTCTGTTCCAGCACCCGGCGCGCGATCGACGGGGCTCCGGCAAGCGGGGCCGCTGCCGAAGAGGTTGATGGTTTATATCTCTGCCACAGCCGTTGCGGATCCCAAGATTCCGTGCGGATGATGCGCAATGAATCGTGTTCATGCAACAGCTCCGGATCCTGGGTCCAGTCGGCGATGGGTTCCACCGTAACCACCGTCGGTTGCCAGCCATATCGCTGCAGATACTTGGCGAATTTGGCCGGACGCTGCACGCCCCCCATTCCCAGCGGGGGAAAGTAGTAACAGAGCATCAGCAGCTTTTTCATCTCAAAGCCGCGCTTTTTCAAGTATTTTAGCTGCCAGCCATCGCAGGGAACACCAGGGACTTTTGAGCATCTTTTCCCAACGAAGGGCCACCTGCTCCAGCTGCGGCGACTCGAACAAAGCGGCCAGCAGGCGCATCTGCCGGATGTGCACCTGATGATACATGCGCGAGGCCAGACGCCGGCTGGGATGCAGATCATACAGAGTCCAATAGCCCACATCCCAGTTCCGCCAGGCCTGCACACAGGTCTGCAAACCCGCCTCGACCCGTTGCCGATCCTCGGCCTGCCCGCTCCAGCAGGCGAAATCGTACAGGCCCAGCAGGCTAAAGATGTGGCCGTTCAAAACATGACTGGCCGGTTGCGTGGGATACTCTTCGAACACCTCATGGCCGGACAAAATAGTGCCGACCACGCCTTGCTCCGCCACCGTGCGATCGAAAACCCGGCGCGCCGCCTGCGCAGCGGCGAGGCAGGCGTCTCGATCCTGCCAACGGCTGCAACGCAGCAAAAGCGAGATCGCTTCGCCCTGCGCCATGGCAGACATCCACGGCGCCTGTAGACCATAAAAGGCCAGATCAAGATCATACAGCCAGACCAGCGCTCCGTCCGGCCGTTGGACGCCGTTTTCGCGCAGCCATTGGCCGCAGGTCAGCGCCCGGCCCTTGCAGGTTGGGTCTTTGGTCTGATAAAAACGCTGGGATTGAACAAGGCCGTACTGAGCGATGGTGATGGGATTATAATACCACCCGATGACAGAATCCTGCACCCGGGGAAGTCCCTGCTCATCGAAAGAATAGGCAGAAAAATCTTCCAGACCGGTCCAATCGAACGGATATCGGTCGAGTAAACGATAGGAAGCGGGCATAATGATTTAAAATACGGAATATATTTATTCGGTGCAAGAGGACTTTGGCGGGTGCAGCAGATAATCGGTTTTCACTTTGTCCATGCTGAAAAATATATTATCCCTGAGGCCGGGATGCTGAACTTCCAGCTGATTCAGCCACTGTTTGATGATCTGGCGCTTGGACTGCCCGTCTGTTGGACATTGCTGGGAAAAAAAGGGGATGGCGAATTCCGCGGCGAATTGTTTGATCAGCGCCTCTTCGGCAAAGACCAGAGGCCGCAGCAGGTGAAAACGGCCGTTCTTGATCCTGAGCAGCGGCGGACTGGTGCTGATCTCGCGGCCGAAAAACATGTTGATCAACAGCGTCTCCACCAGGTCGTCTTTGTGATGGCCCAGGACGATCTTGTTGCAGCCGAGCTGTTCAGCGGTTTCAAAGAGGTGTTTGCGTCGAATGCGGGAGCAGAGAAAACAGGGATTTTCAGAATTGTGGCGGCTGTGGGCGTAGGGACCGATCTGCGTTGTGATCAGGTGGATCGGCACCTCGCAGCTTGACGCGTACTGCTTGATCCGGCTGCAGCGCTCCTCGGCCCCATCGCCAAATCCCAGGTCAACGTAAACCGCCGCAAGCTGCATATCCGCCGCATACACCCCGCGCCGTTGCGCCAGCAGGCTGAGCAGCGACATCGAGTCCGCACCGCCGGAAACCGCAACCAGAGCGCGGTCTCCCGGCTGAAACATTTTGTATTCCCAGACTGCTTTGTCCATACGCGCAACAAGGCTGCGCAGGATTTCATCCCGATCCAGCCGTCCATCGCGGCCGTCAGGGTTCATAGGAAGAGCCCTTGATGGTGTGAATATCTCCAATCAAAGATTCCAATTTACGCATGAACTCTTGCTCTTTTTCCACGTCCCCGCTCAGGGTGCCGCCGGCCATGACCAGAGCCTGCTTCAATTCGACATACCCGGTCTTCAGGCGGCCCTCCTTTAAATGAGCCAGGCCTTTAGCGTAGAGAATAGTGGCCTGCTCCTTTTTATTCTGCAGCAGTTCGGCCATGGTCATGGCCCGGTCGTACCGGCTCTGCACTTCATCCCACGACTGCGTCTTGAGCGCCAGCTCCGCCAGATTGGTGTTGCAGAGAACCGAGATACTGGTGTCCTGTTTCGCCTCGGCGATCTGCAGCGCAGCCAGATAATGGCTTTTAGCCTCGTCGGGACGATCCAAATTTTGTTTGATCGTGCCCAGATTGATGTCGGTGCGCGCCATGGCCAGCGAATCGCCGAGCATTTCAAAAAGGTCCATGGCCTTTTGCAGGTTTTCCAGGGCCTGCTGATTCTGACCATCGTGCAGATGAGTGACGCCGATCTGGAAATAGGCGCGGGCCATGGCCGGCTCGCTGTGCATTTCGCGGGCGGCCAGCAGATAGGCGTCAAAATGCTTCATGGCCTCACGGGAATTCGACTGGACCCGTTCGATGTGACCGAGATGATCGTAAATCTTGGCTGCATCGTAGGAACGATGCAATTGGTCATACAACGCTGCGGCTTTGAGATAAACCGCACGAGCCTCTTCCGCATGCTGATCCAGTTCATACAGCATGGCGATTTTGTAAGTGGCGTCGGCCATGGAACTGCTGTCGCCGATGCTCTCAAAAGCCTGCACCGCCCGGGCGAACTCACGCCGACTGGACGGGTGTTTTTTCAGCCTACTGAAAAGCAACGCGCGTCGCCAACGGCTCACTCCCGCGCCATCCAGTGCATGATCCAGGGTCAATAGAGTATCCGCCTGCTGAAAGGCGGCCAGCGCCTCTTCCTCTTTACCGCATTGCTCGAACAGGGAGGCCTGGTTGAGATAGAGCCAGCCCTTTTGTCGCAGCGGCTCGACCGATTCGATAAGCCGGTCATACATCCTCGCTACATAGAGCAGAGAGTCGACCGGCACTCGGGAAAGATTTCTACCGGCCCTGACGGCAAAAGCGGTCCACAGGGAAACGTGGTTCTCCAGCACCGGATTTCCTTTTTCCAGCAGCGTGGTTTCTTTTAGAAACGCCAGGCTCTTGGCAAGTTTCTGAAAAAGGGCTGCATTGACATAGGGCAATTCCGCTTCGGTTATTCCAGCTGCATCGCAATGAAGATTTGCGTCATCCGGCAACAACGGCAATTGCCAGGAGACCACCGGCATTCGTCGTTTGTCAGGCTGCGTCAACAAGGCAGAGCGCAACGCTTCAGACTTGGCCGCCAACGAATCCAGGGCCATGACCAGCGCGGCGCCGCGCTCCTCCGCTGCGTCTGCAGCCTGGCCGCAAAAGGGATCGGCTAAAGGGGATTCGGTTAGATAGACCTTGACCGGTTCCTCGCCATTGAGATCCAGTTGCGACAGATAGTGCGCCACCTGCGCAGAATAGGCGGAATCGATCAGCGAATCGGAGAAAACCATCAAGCCCTTGTCAGTCTCATTAAAGGGAAAGCCGAAGAGCTGGTGTTTTTCGATGGTCTGCAGCAGCAGATCTTGCAGAGCGGCCGCAAGGGTTTGGTTCTGCTGCGGGGTGGGCTGCTTTTTCGGCATCAGCACCTCGGTGGCGCCAAGGAGGATGCCTTCGGGAAAGCTCTTGGTTTCCAGCCAGACCCGCAGGGTGTCCAGCTTCATCACCGCCTGGTAGCTAAGAACGACATCGAGCTTGAGAAGGCGATCCGCTTGCACCAGACTCACGGGTTCGTACTCTTGATAGAACTGCGCGGAGAGGTAATCGCCGACTTGCGCACGCACCGAATCCGCCGGAACCCACTGCACCCCCTCCTGCTCGCGCATCATGGCACGCAGGCGTGGCAGCACGTTGTAGGGATCCTGCGGCGCAGCGGTGATGGATTTGCTATGACTGACAATGGTAAAGCGCAAGGCAGCCCAACCGCAGGCCGCCGGCATCAGGATGAATAGTGGGACGAGAAAACGAAACAGTTTTTTCATAAGAGTATGCTCGTAATGAGATGCCTGTAACCGGTGCACCGGATGACAACCGGCGTTGCTGAAATCCCTGGCCGTCTGATCGACCCGCGCCCGAGAATCACCCCGTGGCAAATAGAATCCGTCGTGCTAGGAGATGGGCAGCATGATGCTCAGGCGCGTGCCATTGGGCGCCAGGGCGATGAACTCTATGGGCTGTTCCCGGCTGTATAATTGCTGCAATTGCCGCGCCAGCTGGCGCATGCGGCCGTCGTGCATCATCTTTTGCAGCGAACCTTCTTCCATCGGCCGGCTGGCGGTTTCGCTGATCTCGATCATCAGATGGCCCAGTTCCTTGCGCGCAGACAGGATGACATGACTGGGGGTGGCGGCGGACTCGATGCCATACTGGATGGCGTTTTCGATCAACGGCAGCAGAAACAGACTCGGCACCTGATACTCGAGACAGTCGGCTGAAACGTCCTTGACCACTTGCAGACGCCGACCCAGGCGGATTTTCTCCAGATTCAAAAAAATCTCTGCGCAGCGCACCTCCTGCGTCAGCAGCGTGAACGGCTGACGGTACATTTCAACCGCCATGCGCAAGAGCTCGCCCAGCTGTTCGATGGTCTGACGCGCCAGCTCCACATTGCTCAGCGTCAACGCCGTGATGTTGTGCAAGGTATGCGAAATGAAAATCTGCGAAATCTGCCAGGGCCAAAGGTGACCGGGCTCTCCGTCTGAGACGTGCAGGTCTTTGACCCGTTGCATCACATGCCATCTTTTTACCCCAAAATGCCAGACGATCAAACCGGCTGCCCAGGCGCTGCCGGCCCCGCATAAAATCCAGAGAGAACCGTTCTTCCATCCCGACGCGCCGAAACAGATCAGAGACACGGCCAGTCCCGTGGCCACGGCGATCAGTAATGAAAGCATCAACGTTTGACGCTTCATTTCAGTCCTATTTCCATTTCAGTGATAATTTCAACAGGCAGCAGGTTAAAAAGGGTGATGCAGAGCACAGGATGGCTGTTTTTAACGCCATAGGCGGCAGAATGCCATCCCTGTATCGGATTCAGTGCACCCTGCTGAAAGCGGCTGTCGAACGCCGCCGAGGCCCGTACCGTCAGCGTCATCGACAGACCGGGACAAGTCCATAAAAACTTTTCGCCGGAGAGCCGCTGGGTTGTGCCCGGCGCTAAATGCCAGGTCAGCAGCACTTGATGCTTGCCGCGGCCGTGCAGGGTGTCGGTGACGACCCAGCTTGCACCCCTTTGCTCCAGCCGGCGTTCATGCACGACATGGATCCGGCGATAACCATCCTGCTCCGCTGTGATGAGCAGCGGTTCCTGCACCAGTTGCACTTTTGTGAAACGCGGATGAGCCCGGTAGCCCCATTGAAAAGGTCCAACGATCTCGGACTGGTTTTGATCATCGATCTCGACGGTGTTGTGAGCACGGGTGCTGCGAAAGTACTCCCGCCACCCGGGATCGCAGCGATAGCTGAATGTGCCGCTGTCGATCAACACCGGACGGCCGGCAGCGCTGAGCAACAGGCTCAGGGCGTCGGCATGGCCATGGGCGGCCATGCGGTCCAATCCCAACGGACCGGCGTCAAAAATCAAACGCTGCCGGCAGCCGTTCACCGTGCGGTGCAGGATCACATAGCCGCCGTCAGGATAATACACGCTTTTACGCTGCGCGGGAGCCGGCTGCTTGGCCGCCGGCTGCTTGTTCCGCCAGGCGGTGGTGCGCTCGAGGCCGGCCAGCCACAACGCTTCCGGGTGCAGAGCGCCTTGCGCGAGATCGTTGCGCTCGAACGCCACCGCGACCGTGGACAGCATGCGTCGGGCCGCCGGTCCACTCTTCGACACCTGCAACACCTGACCGCCGTCCTCATCACCGATGCCCGGCAGCTCTCCACTTTCATCCAACAGGGAAAAGACGAACTCGGCCATGTTAACCAATCGTTCACGAAATCCCTGCGCAACCGGCCGGCCGGAACGATCCGCCGCCAGCAACGCCAACAGCCCATAGTAAATGACATAGAGCTGATACTGCGAGGACTGCTCCCGGCTGACGCCGTCTGGATGCACCTGCCGCAAAAATTCGGCAAAAAAGACAGTAAAGCCGAGTTCCCGCCACTCGCCAGCGCGGCGCAAATGTTCGAAATAGCTGCCCGCGTAGATCAGGCCCACGGCCTCGCCAAGCAGGTGGTTGTTGGCGGACGAATACCGTGACAGATGACCGGCGATGTAATCGGCGTGCTGTTCGACGGACTGGAGCAGATGACAATAGAACAGCGGCGTCAAATAACTGCTTGATTTGGCGAACTGCAGCGCCCAGGTCCAGGAGATCAACCGTAATCCGGCCTCCAGCGAACTGCACCAATTGATGCCCCAGCCGTAGGGATTGGCCTGCAGCCAATGCTGCCATTGGCTGAACAGCTCCACCGCATAACGGCGGTCGCCGCTCAGAGCGTACGCCTGCGCCAGAGTGACAAAATGCTGATGCCGGTTTAATTCCCAGATGTATTTGACGCCCGGCGCCACATCCTCCTGCCAGTAGGGGATGTGAGTCCAATAGCGGACAGGAACACTTTTCTGCGCAATGATATCATAGTGCCAGTCGATCTCACGCTCAAAGGCCACTGGTTTTGAAAAAATCGAAAAACGGTGGCGGCAAAAATCATCCGCCGCCCGCAACAGCGACGGTTCTTCGTCCGGCCAAACAGCGCGATAAAAGCCGGCCAACCGGTCCCATTCATCCTTTTGCCAGGGGAAAACCGCCTGGCGGCGAAAAGCAGCCACCAGATCCGCCAGCTGCTCAGTAATGGTGCGCGAGGGTTCAATCACCCCCTGCCGAATGAGAAACTGCTCGGGCGGGATCACGGTTCCCGATGCCGGCAGCTGCAGTCTTTGTACGCGGCTGCGCACATTGTGATGCAGCCGATAGCCGATCTCGGGCAGACTCATCGCCCGCATTCGATGATACCACGTGGTAGTGTTTTTCGCCATACGTTTCCGGTCCGCTATTCTCTGATCCACTGCGAATCCTGCGAATGATCCAACAGCGATGCGCGGGTGATGGAACGGTCGCCGAACCGCTTGCGCACCTGATCCATGACCCGCTCCAGGCGATCCGCTGATTGAGCCTCCTCCGCGAACAGCTGCAATTGTTCCCCTGCCCCTTCCAGATGAGAGACCCCGACGCCGAGAAGACGAACCGCCTGGTTGCGGCGGTCAAAGGCGGTGAATAGCTCTTCAACCGTCGTGCGGATCAGGGTGGTTCGATTGGTCGGCTGCTTGATGGTGCGTGATCGCGTGAACGTGGAAAAATCGTGCAGCCGGATCTTGAGCGTGATCGTCCGGCCGTACAACTCGTTTTTGCGCATCTCTTTGGTCAAGTCGTCGCATAGATAAAAAAGCGTTTGGCGCAGAGCCGCCTCGTCAGATTCATCTTGATCGAAGGTAAGCTCGCGGCTGACGGATTTCGCCTGCCCGTCTTCCCTGACTTCGCGATCATCCAGTCCATGGGCCAGGCGCCAGTAGTGTACGCCGCTTTTGCCGAAACGATCGGCCAGCTCTTTCTGGGAAAAACGGGCCAGATCGCCGATGGTGCGGATGCCCATTTGCTGCAGATGCGGCAAAGTTTTCGCACCCACGCCCCACAATCGTCCGATCTCCAACGGCTGCAGAAACGCCTGCACCGCATCCGGCGCAACGATGACCAGCCCATCAGGCTTGCGCAGATCAGAGGCGATTTTAGCCAAAAACTTGTTCGGCGCAATGCCGATGGACGAGGTCAAACCCGTGACGCCGACAATCTCCTGCTTGATCCGCCGCGCCATGTTCTCCGCGCCGCTGTACAGCTTGTGCGTCGAGCTGATGTCCAGAAACGCCTCATCGATGCTGATCTGCTCCAGATCGGGTGAATAGTGATCAAGGATCGCCATGACGCAGCGCGAGACCTCGGCGTAGCGCTTGCCGCGCGGGTACACGTACACAGCCTGCGGGCAGAGCTGCCAGGCTTTGGAGATCGGCATGGCCGAACGCACTCCGTAAACCCGCGCCTCATAGCTGCAGGTGGAGACCACGCCGCGGCCCCTGCCGTTTTTAGGATCAGCGCCGACGATGACCGGCTCGCCCCGCCACTCGGGATGATCGTTCTGCTCGATGGCCGCAAAGAACGCGTCCATATCAATATGCAGGATGATGCGTTCAGACATAACCACGGATGGCGCAAGTCCATCGGTTAATGAAAGGTTTCAGACTATTGCAGGCCGCACGGCCTCAAACGGTTCAGAGCCAAGTCCCTGAGAGCCATCCTGTAAAAACAACTCGATGGCTTTCTGCCACTCTCCAGCCTGCTGGTACGCGCACAGACGCAAACCCGGCCGATGATTGCCAAGGATCATGCGGGACAGCAGCACCGGCTCATGATATAGACACAGCACCGGTTTGGCCAGAAACAGGGCGTAACAGATTTCATAACCAACCCCCAGCGAGGGATTGGACACCTCGGCGATCACCGCATCCGCCTGCTGCAGCCAGATCACATCGCGTTGGTAAATCTGCTCCGGCGTCAACCCGCTCTCCTGATGCCAGACATCCGCAGCAACGATGTGCTCGGTCAGCACCACGTGGCCGAGGTCTTTTATAGAGCCGACCATTCGCTGGTAGGTCGCTAAAAAATTCCTGCCTCCGGCGATGGAGGCGGCGAAATAAATCTGCATACAATCGAATCTCCAACTCAACATTCCCGCTCCACCGGTCCACGAAGAGACGGGCTGAAGGTCTACCAGGGGTGCATAAAATCGCGCCGGCGGTGACCGCTGGATCCGTCCAGCAAGCTACCACTATGGCAGGCGGAACGGTGCCAGCAATGTACAGGCTTTCGAGGACAATGTCCATGCAATTTTTTCAGCTCAGCCTGCGGCAGGTTTTTCCACCCAGATATAGGAGCGCACGCCTTCATCGACCCAACGCAACAGCAGCGGCTGCATTCCGGTGATTCGACAAAAAGCGTAGATCTGCAAGCACAGGCGGTTGAACCGCCGCAGCAGCCAGGACTCGAACTTGACCGAGCGCAGCCATCGATTGAGCAGGCGCCCGCTGAGGAGCAGTGCAGCCGGCAGTTTGGCGGCGTATTTAATCTCTTTTTCCAGGGTTCCGCATTCCACCGTTTTTAATCCCGCGGCCAGGGCCAGCTTACTCAGCTCCTGCGGCCGATAAGCGGTATGAAAATACCGGCCGTCCGCATCGCCGTGCACGCCGTACTCTGACAGACAGCCGACCTCAACCCAAGAAGGTTTTTCGCCTGTATAATTGGGTGTGGTGATCAGCGCGCGGCCGCCCGGCTTGAGCACATGGGCGATGCCGGCGAACACGGCGGAGGGATTCAGACAGTGTTCCAGCACCTCACTGCACAGCGCGTGATCAAAAGAGGCGGGCTGAAAGGCGTACAGCCGCTCCGCGTCTGCCACCACCAGCCGTTGGCGCAAAAGGTCCGGCGTTCGCCGCAGAACCGCCCGGCTGAGGTCCATGCCCCAGCGATCGCCGTTCTGATACGCAGCGAGATAGTGGCCGCTGTTGCAGCCGATATCCAGCAACGAGCCCTGAATCCGCTGCAGATAGGAATGGATGAAGGCTTTGCGCAGGCGGCCGTACAGGGTGTGATAGACCACCTGCTCTTCAGGATAGTTGGCGCCTACGGCCTCGTAAAACTCGACCAGCGTTTTTTTGGATCGATTCACGGGTTGCCTTTATGCAAAAACCGCCTGATGGGTGCCCGCTCCTCCTGGTAGAAAAAGCCGGTTACGGCCAGCAGCAGGGGAAAACCGAGCAGCAGCAGCACCCCAAGCCAGATATGCGCCTTCACCGCCGGCGTCCTGGCCAGAGTAAAAAGAACCGCGGTGACCAGGCTGAGGTGCAGCAGCCGTTTCCATTCATAGCGGATCGGATAGTATTTTTGAGAAAAAACGTAAAGGCTGCCGGCCATGGCGGCGTAAGAGAGCAGCCGCGCCCAGGCGGCGCCGTCGATGTCCAGACTGGGGATCAGCGCCCGGTTGGCCAGCAGATTCACCATCACGCCGGCCAACGTGGCCCAGATGATGGTGACCGTTTTCTCCTTCAGATACACGCCCACATAAAAATTCAGGTAGGCGGCATAGAAAATGTAGGCCAGCAGGATCACCGGCACGATCCGGTTCGCCGGCCAGTACTCGGGACCGATCAGATGATAAGGGCCGATGGACAGCCGGGAGATCGGATCCAGAAAAATAGAGATCAGCAGGAAAACGAAAAAACAGACGGCGATCAAATAGGTCAAGGCTCGCCGGTAGACGGATTCGGCATCCGCCTGTTTGGCCACGGAAAGAAAAAACGGCGGCCAGGCGAATCGAAAGGCGGCGACCAGCAGCGCCATGCTCATGCCCAGCTTGCTGCCCGAGTTATACAATCCTACCGATTGCAGCGAGGCCAGGCGCTCCAAAAAGATCCGGTCCACCGAATCCATCAGCGCGATGGCGAGTCCGGAGGGCAGCGCCGGAAGTCCGAAAAGAAACAGCTTTTTTAACAGCGGCGATGAAAAAGAGAGCGCAGCCCGGCGCTTGATCAGGGGCAGGGTCATCGTCAGCGTAAAGGCGGATGAGACCAGGTTAGCCCAAAAGATCCCCTCCACGCCCTGCTTGCGGTAAAAAATGAAATAGAGGTTGGCGGCCAGGTTTACCGTCACATTCAGGATTTTTAAGGCGATATAAGAGACGCTTTTCTCCTCGGCGCGCAGCACCAGCAACGGAATAAAGGCGAGCGTGTCGCATAGCAGCGCGGCGATGACCAGCCGGATCAACAGATCCAAAGAGAAAGTGACGGAAACCGGCTCCTGCAGCAGCCACTCGGACAGTCGCGGCGCCGCAAGCCACAGAACGCCGCTCAGCGTCACACTGGTGATCAGCAGGCTGATCAGGGTGGTGGAAAAAATCGTCCGCCGGCGGGATTCGTCCTCCGCGGCGATATAGTAGCGTAAAAAGCCCGCGTCCAGGCCGTACACATAGATCAGGGTCAACAGCGCCTGCCAGGTCATCAACACGCCGGCGACGCCAAAGGCCTCGCCGCTGAACAGGTTGGTGTAGAGCGGCAGCAGGAGAAATCCGATGGACCGGTTGATGATGTGGCCCAAACCGTAAATCGCCGAATGCCTGAAGAGCCGTTTCATGGAGACGAGCAGGGACATGGGCTGTGCATTATTTCGTTCAGCGTTCAGGATTAAGATCGTGGGGTGAGGATCCGATCAGCTCTCAGCTTTTGTACAGCGCCGGCCTGCGATCGTTGAGCAGATGGTTGGCCGGATTCAACCACTTGTCGTCCGCCAGGCCGGGATCGATATCCCGGACCAGCACCTCCTCCGCCAGCTTGTTTGCCCGCGCAATGACCCGGCCGCGCGGATCCGTGATCTGGCTTTGACCGGTAAAATGCAGAGATTGGCCGTCGCGGCGATCGTGGCCCACGCGGTTGGCGGTGATCGCGAATACGCCGTTCTCCAAACAGCGGGTGACCATGGCCGCCTGGCAGTAGGGCATCACCAGGTTGGCGCTGTGGCAGATAATCTGACTGCCCTGCACAGCCATAGAGCGCATGGACTCGGGAAACATCCAGTCAAAGCAGATCATCAAACCCAACTTGGCGCTGCCGATGTTGTGAACGGCAAAGGGCTGATCGCCGGGATCAAACCATTTTTTTTCTTCGTCGAATAAATGAATTTTACGGTAACAGGCGATGAGGCCGCCGGGCCCGATCAGAACCGAAGCGTTGTAAAGACGGTCCCCGGCTTTTTCCGCCAACCCGGCGACAAGATGGCACTGCAGCCGTTCCGCCGCGGCGATCAGGACGCGGCAGGTCTCGCCCTCTGGAACCGCTTCGGCGGCCGCCTGCGCTTCCTCCCTGCCGCTGAACCAGTAGCCGCTGTTGAAAAGTTCGGGCAGCACAAACAGATCCGCTCTGGCACTCTCCAGCAACTGTAACGCCCTGCGCCGTTTCCGTTCAGGTTCGTTGAACCGGCAGTTCATCTGAACCGCGGCAATTTTCATAACGTTCTCGCGTTCTCCCCTGAGAAAAGATACCGATTCTCCTCGATAAATTCAAGCCCGGACTCAAACCACGGTCCAGCGGATAGTGAACAGCGGCTGAACCTCCACGCGCCGGTCCATGCGTTTTTCCAGCACCTGAATGAGATCATCCCGCTTGACGACGATCTCGTCCTCCACCTCAAAAATCTTTTTGCGCATCAACCGTTTGCGGCTTTCCAACTCGGCGATGGTGCGATGCAGGCGGTGCTGTTCCAACGGCGAGAGCTCCTGGCGCGATTGCCGGGTCAGGGCTTTGATCTGCTTTTTAATGTCCGTCAGCTGGCCTTCGGCCGCCGTCACCATGTCATCGGACCACTTTTCCAGCTTTTCACACTCTTCGAGGAAATAGGTGCGGCCCTGCTCTTGTGAATTCTGATTCAATCGGGCGATGGCCGATTGCGCCTCCTGCTCCAGCCGCCGCTGAATCGCCTCCACCGGCGGCTCCACCAGTTCGGCGGCGCCGCGACAGTAAAAGAGGTGTTCGCATTGATCCTGGTCCAGCAGCTTGCCGCGGTCGTCCATGGCGCTGAAGATGAGATGATCCTCCGGTTCGATGGATTCGATATGCAGGTGATAGAGCGACAGCCAACCGCTCTTGCGTTTCAAGGACTGGATCATGGAGATTTTCACCGGATGGCGGCTGATGTCGAAAGACACGCGCGCCGTCGGCGTCGCGATCCGCATGCCGGCGTCCAACACATACTCGCCCAGCGGATGGGACAGGCGATAGAGATGGATGTCGTCCACCGCTTTCTTATCCTTGGAGATCAGATTGTACCGGCCCGCGGGCGTAGTCGGCAGCGGCGGATCCAGCAGCTGCAGCTGCATGGTCTGGTCGTCGAACCGGGCCTTCTGCTGCAGTACATGGCGGGAGAGTTCCCAAAAGTACATGCCCATACGATTGAGCTGCTGACGGGCGTCTTCCAGGCGAAGATGCAGCCGCGATTGCACATCCTGGTCAAAATGCTCCAACAGCAGTCGGCGCGTGTGATCGAGTCGCTGCTGAATGCTCTGCTCCATCTCTTTCTGCAGCGTCTGAAACGCTTCGTCGATGGCGTCGCGCGAACGGCACTGCTGATAGATGGTGAGAATCCGGCGTTCAAAATCCACCCCTGATTCAATGTTGCCGAGAATCTCATCCGAGGCGCCGAACACGCCGTTGAAAAGGTTGAATTTGTCGGTCAGCAGCTCATAGACGCGCTGATCCGCCAGATTGCGCTCGTTGAGAAAGTTGATCACCACCACGTCGAATTTCTGGCCATAACGGTGGCAGCGGCCGATACGCTGCTCGATGCGCTGAGGATTCCAGGGCAGGTCATAGTTGATCACCAGCGAACAGAACTGCAGGTTCAACCCCTCCGCCGCCGCTTCAGTGGCGATCATGATGTCGGCCGAATCGCGAAAATGCTCCAACAACGCAGTGCGCATGTCCACCGCCCGGTTTCCCGCGGAACGGCCGCTGTCTTTGTTGCGCTCCAACCAATCGGCATAGATGGCGCCGGCGGCTTGGTCGTTATTGGCGCCGTTGAACAGCACGAAACGGCCGTCATAGCCGTGCCGGCTTAAAAAATCGGCGATAAAAGACTGGGTGCGCCGGGATTCGGTAAAGATCAAAGCCTTGCGCCGAGCCCCCATTCTATCCAATTCCGCAAAGCCCGCCTCCAGGGCCTGCAGCAGCTTGTCCGCCTTGGCCTCGCCCGGAATGGAGATGGCTTTCTGCAGCAGCCGATCGATCTGGCGGATCTCCTCCTGCAAACGCACCGGATCGATGGGCTCGCCGTTCTTATCCAGCTCCTCTTCGCTCTCCTCGAGGAAATCCGCCTCGATCTCTTCGGAACGGATAAAGTGGCCGATAAAATCATCCGACGCACCGAATCCATGGGCCAGGTTTTCCAAACGGACCTTGATGGCCACCAGAGTGCCGATAACAGCGTGAATGGAAGAGGCCAGCAGTTTGTGCAGGATCAACGCCATGAGGTGGCTCTGCTGTTTCGGCACCGCATACACGACCTCCTGACGGAGAAATTCGGTCAACGCGTCGTGAAGGGACTGCTCCTCATCGTTGGGATGAAACGGCAG
>DAIQOA010000091.1:0-16876 GCA_036788095.1 bacterium
ACTAAATAGGCTTTCAGGTTTTTATTTTGCGAATTTTTCGCAGGAGGGAATCATGGAACAACTGTCTCGCCGCTCATTTCTAAAAAAGTCAGCCGCCGGCGCGGCCGCCGGCGGTCTGCTGCTCGACGGCCTCTGGCTAAAGGCCAGTCGCGCTGCCGGCAAGGATTACTTTGCCGCCGAGTTCGGCATCGACGATGCCCTGTGCCGCAGGATTCTAGCTCAGGCGCTCGCCAAAGGCGGGGACTGGGCCGATCTTTTCTTTGAGCACACGATCAACAATTATGTGGTGCTCGAGGATGGCAAGGTGAATCAGGCCTACAGCTCCGTGGTCTTGGGCGTGGGGATTCGCACGGTCAAAGGGGACCAGGTGGGGTACGGCTTTACTCAGGAGCTTGATGAGAAATCCATGCTCGCTGCGGCTGCCACGGCAGCGACCATCGCTGATGCCGGTTCGCGAAAGCCGGCGGCCAAATTCAGCCGGCTGCAAACAGCCGGCCGTTACCCTCTGGCGCGTCTGTACTCCCAAGTGCCTTTAGCTGAGAAACTTCCGATCGTCCAATCCGTCAATGACAAGTGTTTCAGCGCATCGCCGCTCGTCGTTAAAGTGAATGCCACCCTTGCCGATGAGCAAAAGCGCATTCTGATCGTCACCAGCGACGGCGTCAAAGCCGAAGACCTGCAACCGAAAAGTTATTTGTATGCTTCAGTGACCGCAGAGAAGGACGGCAAGCGGGAGCGGGCCGGTTATAATTTTGGCGGCCGGCGTGATTTTTCTTTTTACACCCCGGCCCTGATCGATGAGCTTTGCCAAGAGGCGGTAAGCCGGGTGTCGGTGCTGTTCGAGGCGGTGCAGCCACCGGCTGGAGAAATGCCGGTCGTGCTGGGCCCCGGCGTGACCGGGATTTTATTGCATGAGGCCATCGGCCATGGCATGGAAGCGGATTTCAACCGGAAAAAGACCTCCACCTATTCCGAGATGCTGAATAAAAAGGTGGCGGAACCTTTTGTCACGATCATCGATGATGGCACCAATGACTATTTGCCCGGATCGATCAATGTGGACGATGAAGGGACGCCTGGACAAAAAACGGTGTTGGTGGATAAGGGCATTCTCACCAGCTATATGCATGACAAGATCTCTGCGAAACATTACCAGGTGGCGCCGACCGGTAACGGCCGGCGGCAGAGCTATGAACATTATGTGATCCCGAGAATGCGCAACACCTATATGCTGGCCGGGCCGGCCACGCCGGAGGAGGTCATAAAAAGCGTCGCCAAGGGCATCTATGTTAAAGATGTCAGCAACGGCCAGGTTAAGATAGGGGAAGGGGATTTTGCCTTTTACGTCTCCCAGGGTCGCCTGATCGAAAACGGCAAACTAACGGCGCCCATCAAGGATGTCAACATTATGGGCAATGGGCCGAAAATGCTGGCCAACGTGACCATGGTGGCTGATGACCTGGAGATGTCGCGAGGGGGATCAGGCTATTGCGGCAAAGACGGGCAAATGGTGCCCGTTGGTTTTGGACTGCCGACCGCTCTGGTAAGATCCATGACCATTGGCGGCTTGAAAGCATAAGGAGGCGATCATGAACAAGGAGTTGTTTGACCTGGCAAGTTGGGTGGTTGAAACGGCCGGAACGGCCGGAGCGGCTGCCAGCCGCGCAGAGATCAGCCGCGAACGGTCGGTGGAGATCGGCAACAGAAACCGGAGAACATCAAAGAGGCGGCCAAGCGCCTGTTGAACCTGGAGGTGTTCGTCGATGGCCGCTATTCCGGCCAATCCACCTCGGATTTGCGCAAAGAGGCGCTGAATAAATTTATCACCGATGCCGTGACCGCCACCCGGCTGTTGGCGGAAGATCCGTTTCGCTCACTGCCGGATCCCAAGTATTATCAGGGCCGCTCTGAAAAGGACCTTGAACTGAATGATCCAGAGTATGCCGGCTATTCGCCCGACGACCGGCACGCCACGGCTAAAGCTATTGAATCAGCCTGCCTTCAGGCCGGCGGCGACAAGGTGATCTCCGTCACCTCCTTCGTGCAGGATGGCTTTGCCGAGTCGGTCTTGCTGGCCAGCAACGGCGTTCAAGGTTATCAGTCATCCACCTATTATACCTCTGCGGCGGAGATGACGGCTAAGGACCAGGGGGATCGCCGGCCGAACGGCTACTATTATGCCGTATCGGCTAAGCGCAAGGGTTTGCCCAGTCCGGAAACCATCGGTATGGAGGCGGCCAAGCGGACGTTGGATCTTTTAGGCGCAGTCAAAATCAAAACCGAAAAGCTGCCCATCATCATTCACAATCAGCAGGTGCCGCGATGGATGAATGGTCTATTGGCGGCTATGCGCGGCGCCAGCATCCAGCAGAAACGTTCATTCCTGGCGGATAAAAAGGAGCAGCAGATCGCCAGCCCCAAATTGACCCTGGTGGACGATCCCTTCGTGTCCGGCGGGCTCGGCAGCCGGTTGTACGACGGCGACGGTATGGCGGCGAAAAAAAGAGTGATGATCGACCAAGGCGTACTCAAGGAATTTTTTGTCGATTGGTATTACAGCCGCAAGCTCGGATGGGAGCCCACCACGGCCGGTCCCACCAATCTGATCATCCCGCCCGGCACGCGTTCGCTGGAGGAGATCATGAAAGACCTGGGCCGCGGCATTCTGATCACCGG
The DNA here is from genome assembly GCA_036788095.1 of bacterium. Taxonomy (GTDB): domain Bacteria; phylum Zhuqueibacterota; class Zhuqueibacteria; order Residuimicrobiales; family Residuimicrobiaceae; genus Anaerohabitans. The sequence goes on from DAIQOA010000091.1 coordinate 2,677, forward strand.
GTTCATCGGCGGCAATTCCAACTCGACCACCGGCGACGCCTCCATCGGCATCAACGGTAAACTGTTTGACCAAGGCGTCGCGGTGCAATCCATCGCGGAGATGAACATCGCGGACAACCATCTGCAGTTCTGGCACAAACTGGCTGAAGTGGCCAATGATCCATGGCTCTACTCCTCCTGGCGCACACCCAGTTTGGTGTTCACCGATGTGGTGGTGTCCGGCGTTTAGCGTGGTTAAGACGGCTGCAGGCCGTTTGCCGAGTTGTTCTGCAAAAACAGCTCATCGCTGCAGCGCGTGATCCTACCTGGCCGGACCGTCTTGGTCCGGCCAGTTTTTCCAACCGCAAAGGGATTCCCTTCATCTTTTAAAATCGGCTTGACTTTCAGGGCCTTATTGTCTATTTTAGTGACAACAAGAGCTAACAGCATGTTCATTCTTGCTTTGTGATACAGGGTCGATCGCAGCAGGGGTGGTTCGCTCCGCCGCGCGTTCAATAGGATCGCCGTTTTAAAAAGGCTCGAACAGGTTCTCTCTGGATTTGCTTTCCATGATCAGCAATAAGGAATTGGTCAAGCGGGCGATAGAATTCCGCTCTCCTGCACGGGTGCCCCGCAATTTTGACAGCAATCGCACGCCGGCGATCGAGGTCAAATACGGCGATGATTTCGAATGGGTCTTTTCCAAACCGCCGACGCCTCACCCTTCCCTGGCTATGACCGAGCTGCGCTACGTAAACGAGTACGGCATCGTCTATCAACGCTTCGGCAAAACCTTTGGCGAGGCGCAAGAGCATCCCCTCGCCGACCTGACCATGGTCGACGCCTACCATCTGCCCGATGTCTGTCATCCCGCTCGTTTTACAGAAATGGAAAAGATCGTGCAGGAGCAGCCGAATCAATACATTCTCGCCATGTTTCCACATTTCCTTTTTCAGCATATGCTGGATCTTTTTGGATTTGAAAATTTGATGATCGCCCTGGTGACGGAGCGAAAGATCGTGGAACGCGTGGCCGACCAGCTGACGGAGAGTTGTCTCGCGGTGGTGGATTGTTTCGCCGACCGGGGTGCGGACGGCATGATCGCCATCGAGGATCTGGGGCTGCAGAATCAGTTGATTATTTCGCCGGAGCTCTGGCGGCAGCTGTTCAAACCGCGCATGGCCGCCATCGTGCGCAAGTGTCACTCACGCAACCTGCATTTTTTTTCCCATACCTGCGGCGGCATCCTCGAAGTGATAGAGGATTTCATCTCCATCGGGGTTGATGTGCTGCAGATCGATCAGCAGGATAATATGGGCATTGACGAATTGAGCCGACGCTATGCCGGGCGCATTTGCTTTTTCTGCCCGGTGGATATCCAGACCACGCTGCCCACCGGAACCGCCAGGCAGATCGAGGACAAGGCCAAGCATCTGATGAAAGCTTTTGGCAGTCACGCAGGCGGCTTTATGGCCAAAACCTATCCCCAACCGGAGGCGATCGAAATTCCGGAAATCAACACAAAAGCCATGTGCGAAGCCTTTCAAAAACACGGCCAATATCCCTTCACGTTCTAGCTTATCCAGATAAGGAGACCATGCCCCAGCACTCAACTCCAAGCCCCTCTGAGCCAAAGGACCAGGTACCCCGTCGCAAACGGTTTTTATGGGGTCTGGGTGGATTCGCCGATGCCACCATCACCTATGGCCTGAACGGCATGGTCAACGTCATCTACATCAATGCGCTGGCGGTCAACGCCGTTCTGGTCAGTGTGGCGTGCGCCATTCCACGATTTCTCGATTTCTTCACGGATCCATTGATCGGTTTCCTTTCCGACCGAACCCGTTCACGGTGGGGGAGACGTCGGCCCTGGTTGCTGGCCGGGCTCCTGATCACCGCTGTGCTGGGCATTCTGCTGTGGTTTCCTCCTTTGGATCGTGCGGACCTCGCCGCAGCCGCGGGCCAGGTTCAAAGCGTGGATGTGGGACAGTCGGCGACGGCTGACGGTGCGTCCTGGTGGCGCACTGCGGCCAGGGCGGTGGCAGTGGATTGGCGGGTTTTTGTTTACCTGGCGGTGATGATGACGCTGATGAATGCCGTGGGCTATGCCCTGTTCACCATCCCGCACTATGCCATGGGCTATGAGATGACCACGGACTATGATGAACGCACCCATCTGTTCAAATGGCGGTTCGTCGCCTTTGCGGCTGCGGGATTTCTTACCCCCTGGCTCATGCCTCTGGCCATGTGGTTTGAGGGCGATCAGGCGAACGTGCTCAAGGGCTCCCAGGGTGCGGTCATGGTCAGCCTTCTGGTGGCAGCGGTCGTTCTGCTCACCGGCCTTCCATCACTGCTCTGCAAGGAACGCATCGTACCGCCGCAAAAGCAGCACATGCCCTTCAAGCAGGCCGTGCGTATGACGCTGGGCAATCGGCCGTTCTGGCTTCTGGTGGCCTGCAATTTCATCGCCCGCTTCGGCATGGCGGTCACCGGCATATTTTTTTATTACGTGTTCGTCTATCACATCGGTCGTGGCGAACAATTGCGAGGGGTTGCCCTGCTGGCGGTCTTTTTCAACAGCATCAATATCGCCAATTTCCTCGCCCTGTCGCCGATCGCCGCCCTTTCCGGCCGCATCGGCAAAAAGCCAACGCTGCTGGTGCTGTTGGCTATGAGCGCCGTGGCCTATGCTTCCCTGTGGTTCACGTTCACCAACAGCGAGGGTTCGTTTCTCAGCCATACCTTTTCTTTCGGCGCCGCCTCGTGGACCCTGTCCCTGCAATGGCCCAGCCTGATCACCGCACTGCTCATCGGTGTGTTCACCAACACCATGCCGATGATTACCAATGCAATGATCGCCGACATCTGCGATTACGACGAGCTCAAATCCGGAACACGACGGGAGGGCTTTTATGGCGCGGTCTACACCAGCATCGAAAAGATGGCCATGTCGATCTCGCTGCTGTTTCAGGGCGTTCTGCTCGTCGCATCGGGATTTGATGCCGCTCAGGCCGCCCAGACGCCGGAGACCATCCGTTACTGGATGCTCGCTCTGGTGATCACCCAGCCGGTCGGTTTTCTTCTGGGTATCGTTCTGCTGTTATTCTATCCTTTAAGCCGGACGCGTATGGCGGCGTTGCGCGGACAGCTCGAGTCCGGCCGCGCCGGCACTTGCACCAACCAGGCGCAGACATCATGAGCCGGGATGTCCGCAAAACTATTTTTACCGTCTGTTCGATTGATCACTTATTGATGGAGGGATGATGTCCAATTGTTCCTGGTGCAGTGCTCTGATCGCGCTGCTGTTTTTTGCTGCGTCTGTAACCGCCGAAGAAGCACATTTCTTGTATGTTTCACCAGACGGCGATGACCGCAATCCCGGTACGCAGCTTGAGCCTTTTCGCACGCTGGAGCGGGCGCGCGATGAGATCCGTGCGTTGAAAAGCGCCCCCGGCCTGCCCGAGCAGGGCCTGACGGTCTATCTCAGAGGCGGCCGTTATTGGCGGGATAAAGTTTTTGAATTGGGTGCTGAAGACTCTGGGTTGGAACACGCGGTCATCCGTTATGCGGCTTATGAAGATGAAACACCGGTGGTGACCGGCGCCAGAAGGATTGAAAACTGGCGACGCCTGCGCGAATCCATTCCTGGTTTGCCTGCACGCATCCAGCAGCGCCTCTACGTCGCCGCCATCGATACCGGCTGGGGGTTTCATTCGCTTTTTGTCAACGGAGAAGCGCAGACGTTGTCCCGGCTGGACAACGACGAGAACTGGCGCAACTGGCCCAAGCCTGAACAGGTGGGCGCTGTAGGTCCCCAGGGGCAGATGCTCCGGTTTGCCAAGGGCACTCTGCAGTTCTTGCAGGGCATGGACGGACAGATCGAAATCAATCTGTTCCCGGTCAATTTCTGGAATACCATCTCGGTTCTCAAAAACATAGACCCGCGCCAAGCCACCGCCTGGCGGCACAGTAAGAATCCGGCCACGTTCAGCCTTGATGGTTTTCAGGAAGGGAATTACAATCTCTACAATTCGGTGGTCTTTATCGACGAGCCCGGTGAATGGGCAGTGGACCGCAGCGCCGGCAAGGTCTACCTGTGGCCGCGCAGCGGAGCGCTCAAGTCGAGTGATGAGATTCTTGCGCCTGTCCTGTTCCGCCTAGTGCACATTCACGGCGACGAGGCCGGGAACGCCCTGGTGCAGAACCTGCAGTTTCAGGGCATCACCTTTTCCTGTACCGATCGAATGGCTGAGGATCGCTGGCCGGAGGAGTGGATCAAACGGCAGTCCGAGTTGCCGGACGCCATGATCACTGTGCGGGACGCTCGCCATCTGCTGATTCAGGACTGTCGCTTTTTTCACAGCGGCAGCTACGCTGTGGACCTGGAGGGTTATGCTCAAGATGTTGCGATTCTGCGCAATGAGATGGGGTACCTGGGCTGCGGCGGCGTGCTGCTGCAGGGCTACGGACCCGGGTTGAAAGACGTCAACCGAAACAACACGGTGTCGCGTAATTTCATCCATCATGCGGGGCAAAGCGGATACCTTCATTCCGCGGCGATCACACTGTATCAGAGCGGCTCCAACGATATCTCTTATAACCGCATCGAGCACATCCCCTATGCCGGCGTGCAAATCTGCGGCGTCAACTGGGACGCCTATGGACCGCAGGGACTCGCCGCGTCTCTGGACAAACAGGATCCCGGAGCAGTGGATGCCTATGGCCGTGCGGCCGCTCAATTCGCCACACGCTGGCAGGATTTTCCCCAGGGACGCAACAGCGTCTTTACCCGGGAGACGATTAAACGCTATCTTCACACCGCCAACAACAGGGTGCATCACAACATCATCCTCGAGTACATGGAAAAATTGAGCGACGGCGCTCCCCTGTATGCCTGGTCATTGGGCATGGGCAACATTTTTTATAAAAATGCGATGAAAAGGAGCCCCCTCGTGATCCCTGGACAAAAGTGGCTGTTCGCCCTCTATCTGGATGATTACGTCGATGGGGCGGTGGTGGCGGAGAATGTGGTCTGGGGACAGGTGATCACGTCCGCCTCGAGTCCGGGATGGCGCCTGGTGGCCGGATCCGTGGTCATCGGCCAGCCCTATGAGGAGAACATTTTTTACAACAAAGGCCTGAACCTCTGGTACGCGAACGAGCACGGTTTTCCGCAACAACCGGCCGGCTACGAGGCGTTGATGAACGAGATCGAACTCGGCGGTCAGCGGCTCGGCGGCTGGCCCGGCGAACGGCCGGATACTTACTAAAGTGAAAGGATCAAAATGGACTTTCCATCTCAAGTTTCTTCTTCACCGGCTGCATCCGAGTTGATGAGCGGTCCCAAGTTCGATTGCAGAGATCTTTTAAATCCCAGACGGATGACGGTCATCATGTGGGATCAGGCCTTTCTCGTCCGCCATATTCCGGGCGAGTCGTTCGCTGATTACGACCGGGTATTGAATGAGGCGAAGGAACGGGGATACAACACGCTGCGATTGGATCCATTGCCCAATTTGCTTGAACTGAACAGACCGGAGAGGATTTTTTCCTGGCTCGATCCGCAGCGTCCCTTTTTTCCCTGGGGCAATCGTCAGGCCTGTCAGGGACCTGTCGGCGCCTGGTTGATCGAGTTCATGAACCTGGTGCTGAAAAAAAATCTCTATTATACGCTGAGTTCCTGGTGGTTTGATGAAACCAACTGGTGCGGCAAGGGCGGCATTTCACCCGTTTGCAGCCGCATACCCAAGGACCATCGACAGGCCGCGGAGATCTGGATTCCGTTTCTCCATCAATGGAAAGAGCGCTTTGGTTTCAACAACCTGCTGCTGGTGGATATTCACAACGAAGTGCCGTTCTTTATGAGCGGTTATAAACAGATGCTCAAGAAGGATTTCAATCTGGACTGGGACCTGGGGCTGCCGTTCAATGCGGAACAGATCGATTTTCTGGCTCAGGATTTAAACGGCGCCATGAAAATGCTGCAACGTGAGTTTCCCGAATTGCGATTCACCGCTTCTATTCACGGCGACGAACGCTGGTTGAGCGTGCCCCTGCAGTTCGACTGTCTGGATGTCCATTTTTATCTCGACGCGGATCCACGCTGGTTCAACCGGACCCGGTTCAACGAGTTCATCAGCGACGGCATCTATGTCAAGGATCAGTGGTTCCAGGAGTTCAACCGTCGCTGCGCCCAAACCCGCGACAGCGTACTGCCGATGTTGTTTCAACGGCAGCAGCAGCGGCTGGCCAATTTTGCCGTCTGGTCGGAGCGGTTCGGCATGCCGCTGACCACCAGTGAATCATGGTCCACCTGGTACTATTATGATCATCCGCATCTGGATTGGCAGTGGCTGCTGCAATGGGCGGAGATGACCGTGGAGGGCGCCATTCGCCACCGGATGTGGGGGTGGACTCCGCATAATTATGCGCAGCCGCAATTTAAAAACTGGCAGGATGTCCGTTGGCATCAAAAGCTGACCGGCCGGTTTTTGAACTCATGAGGTTGTGAAACACTTTTTAAAACGAGGCGGATTCTTGCCGCACGGGCGGGTGAAGGGGGCTCGCGCGGCAAGATCGCTTATCGCGGTTTTTACAGCGAGGCGCGGGAGGCTTGGAATATTCCATTCTCGCGCCGAATAAACAATATCATTTTGCCGCCTTGTTCTCAGGTCTTCCTGCGGCGTCGGCCTTGCGCATCAGCTGCGTACGGTCGCCGCAGCTGCGCAGCAGTCACTCGTTGAGCGCGCGATAGCGTATCAGCAGCGAACCCGGTTTGTGCGGAATCGTGAGGTCCATTCCTTCCATCAGCTCACGCCCTGAACGCGTCACTTGCAGTCCATAGTCGCTATACTCCAGCGAGTAGGTTTTTTCCGGCGACAGACCTCTCCACGTTACGTGCAGAGATTCCTGCTGATTGCCCGCGCGCCTGAAGGCAAGGACGATGCCGTCCTGCTGTTCCGGACGATGGAGTTGATACGCCAACCAGACGTTATCCCGTGTATAATTGCGGCTGTCGGACAAGGGATAATAATCGCCATAAAAGTAGGGCCGCAGGGTTTTGTACTCCGCCATGCGTTTCTGAATGGCGGGGATGGGCTCCGAGTTTCTTCCGGTGATCTCCCAATTCAACACCGCGGTGGCGCCCAATCCCGAGCGAAAGGTGTAGGCGTCGGTTTGATAAATGGCCGACCCATGGATCGGCAGATAAAAGTTCAGGCCGTAGGTGTGGCATTGGTATCCGTTCGGTTCGCCGTACTGATAATCCGTGCGCCACAACGGCGCACTGCGCGACATCGTCTCCAGATCGATCCGTCGTCCGCCGCTGGCGCAGTTGTCGATGAGCAAGTTGGGAAAGGCCTCCAGCAGGCTGTCCCAAAACGCGTACAATCCTTCGATGTGCTTGCTCTCGGAGATGCCGATCCGTCCCGGCGGATCATTCGCCTGCCAGTAGGGCAGGGGATCGAAATTAAAATCCTGACGATAGTAATCGATCCCCTCTCGCCGGATGAAGTCAATCAGGTAATCGGAGAGCCACCGGCGTGCGGCCGAGTCTCCCAGATTGTAAAGATAGTTGTCATTCCCCTTGATTTTCAACAGCCACTCCGGATGCTCCCGGTCGATCTGTGTGCCTGGCCGCACCCGCTCCGGTTCAAACCAGACCATGAATTTCGCGCCCGCCTGATGCACCGCATCAGCCACCGCTTTGAGCCCGTTGGGAAACCGTTCCGCATCGACGGTCCAGTTGCCCACATTTTGCCACCAATCGCCATTCTCTTTGTCCCAGCCGCAGCCGGTGTACCAGCCTGCGTCCAGCCAAAACAGCTCGGGAACGATGCGGAATTGCTGATATCGTTTCACCAGGCTGATGGCATACTCTTCGGTCAGGCAGTTGTATTCGCCACAGGGTGGAGGATCGCCGTAATCGAAACTGCCGGACAACGGGTATTCGGCAAACCGTCCGTTGATTTTTCGCGAATGATGGGCTAACATAAAACGGCGGAACTGATTGTGCCCGGTCATCCGGTCCGCCCCCTGCCAATGGAGCAGGCAAATTTTAGGGGAGCGGATCGATTCCTGGGGATGGAGGGACAATTGCATCTTTTCCATGCCTGCGGTCAACGAGATCGTCCGCTCATTCACCGCCTGCACCTCTGCATACCATTTGCCGCTCCAACCCACTGCGACCAGCAGGCCCTGCCGGCCGGGAAATTCGATGTTGAAGAACGGCAAAGCGGCGGTATCGGATGAGCGGCCGCCGTTCGGGGTCAGATAAAAGCTTTTTCCCGGTTTTAGGACATCGGACAGAGGCTGAAAATCACTGCGCTCGGCGTTGCTGCCTTTGGCATGATGCAGCGTGAAGGCGCCATTTTCCGCGGCCGTGAACGAGCGGGACACCACGGCCAATTTTTCGATCAGCGGCGTATTTTTTTTCGAGGTGTTGGTCAGCCGCAGCATCCACTCCATGGCCTGAAAGGCCGGGTAGCAATCAACCTGACACTGAATTTGCAGGCCGGTCTCCCGGTCCCAGTAGGTGTAAACGGTTCGCTCCACATCAGGATCCGCGACCGGTTTCTTTTCAACGCTGTAGGACCAGTTTTTGATCAACCGGCTAGATGGTCTGTCGTTGTAAAGGAACGAAAAAGGAGGGAGCGACTCCCTGGCAAAAAGCGTCTTTGCCTGTTGACGCACATCAACGCCGCCCGCCGGTGCCTTCATCGCTTGCTGATCCGCTGCCGAGACCGCGAGGGTCATCAACAGGATCAGGATACTTGCCGCCCATGCTGACCTGCTTTTTATTTTTATCACACTTCCTCCATGAAACGTGCTGTCGGTGTTGCCTCCTCATGAGAGCGTCCAGCCATCAGACAGGCGCAGACCGGTGCGCACACCGGCCAAAGATACGAAATAGAGAGCACCGATATCAAGTATTATTCTTGCAACCGTAGTGTCCGGATATTAGGCGAATGAATTTAATTGAATGGCCGGGAAATCTATGCCGTTTGGCCTATGAAACGATACGGGATATATTACGTTTCGCTTGCGGGGCGAAAAAAGGTGGACGCGGCTGCGAAAAGAAAAGAGCGGCGTGGAGAAAGTGCGATTAAAAGAAAACGCCGCCGGCCGGCAGAGTGCGGTGAGAATCGATCGCCCGCGAAATGGCGATGCGCAGCGCAAGCGCCTTGATTTCACCCTTATACCCGGCAAATAACCGGTATGAAACGGAACGCTGTTGTTTTAGGATTTGCGAGTGCCCGGGTTATCTCGGAAATATCGGTGTGTGAAAACGAAAAATTTCCTTACTGAACATTGCAGTTTTGCTCGTAACTCAAACAAACGACACCCGGAGTTGCCGCAAAAACCGCGACAACATCCGGGATCAGCTGGTTTTCAGACAGTCTCTCAAGCTCGTGGCAATAAGCAAAATTCTTAAAAGTAAAACAAGTATTTCAGCTTGATCACATTGACCCGGCCGATCATGTGCATTCGCCGGGGCAGCAGCCGTCCGGAGGCGTCGAACTCGTCGCTGCGGTCCTGCAGCTCATTGAGGGCGAAATAGAACCAGCTTTTCGAACGCAAGTTGTAGGAGAGGAGAAAGCCGCCGATCAGCCGTTCGATCCGGCCGGTGGAACGCAGCAGGAGATGGTCGACATAAAGTCTGGCGTTCACTCCATTCACCGGCGTCCAAGAGAAATAGGGCCGGGCGTTAAAGGTGATCTCCTCCACCCGCCCGGCAGGATTGCCTTCGACGACGACGGCGGCGGAGGCGCCGAGGTTCAGCACCCGGTTTGCCTGCCATTCCGCTTCTGCGCCCCAATAGCCGTAATCCGCCAGGTAGGAACGCGAAAAATTGTAGGTGTGCGAATAGCCGGCGTACCACTCCCCGTGCCATGTCGGTGAAACCTGGTACCAGGAAGAGATATTCACCTCCTGCGAATGATAGGTGATTCCTTCATCCCTGGTTTTGCCGCCGTACCATTCGATTTCGAAACCATACCCGCTGCGAAAGTTCATGTTATATCCCAGTGCCGCCAAGTGATCGGTATAGTCGTCGATTTTTTCATGGTTGAGCATGATCCCGCCGTATAGCACAGCCTCGCTCACAGCTCCGTTCTGAAAAAACCAACGCGGTCCGCTCAAGGTGGCCAGGCTCCAGGTCCCCTGCCATGGCACGTATCCCACTTCCTGAACATCGAACTGATCGCCGATGTAGCGTGAGCGTAAACCGAGAATGAATTTTTCCTTGGGCATCCACAGTCCCAAGGAGCCGGCATAGCCGCCCTGGTCGTTTTTATACGAGCGTGCGATCTGATAGGCCACCTGATAGTCGGAAGCGCGGAAAGCGCCGTCAATGTCGATGACGCCGTTGTGGTTTTGGGCGTCGTTCTTGCCGACATAGAGCACGCCGATCGAAGAGTTGTCGAGAATCTGTCTTTTCAACCGCACGGAACTAAAGGTCGCGGCCGGTTCGGTCGATGTTCCGAAGCGCTGCTGATACTGTTTTTCCCCGCTCGCGGCAAAAAAGCCGCCGTATTCCCACTGGTTATAGCGGCCAAATGCCTTGCTGCCCACCTGCAACGGCGCCTCCTGGCCGTCAGAAAGCTTGCGGCCGATACGGCGAGAGTAAAAAAGCTCCAGAGGTTGATAAAAACCGGTATCCCGCTGACGGCCCGAGGGCATAAAGACCTCATTGCCCTCGGTGAAAAAGGGACGCTTTTCCTCATAATAGGTCTCATAGCGGGAGATGTTGAACTCGTAGGGATCGGCCTCGATCTGGGCGAAATCGGGATTGGCGGTCAGCTGAAAGGTGAGCCTTTGCGAGGGATTGTAAAAGATATCGATGCCGGCGGTGGGATGCGATTGCCATTTTTCCCCGGCCTTCCGTTCCGCTCGGTTCAGACCCACCGGATATAGCTCGAGGTTGATGCCTTTAACCGATGGATGATAATCCGTAAACACCATGCGGCCGAATTTGGAAATGCGTTGGCCTTCGTTCTGTTCGTAGCGGTTCCAGTAGATGTCCTCACGATCTTGAGAGGTCCAGCGATCAAAATCCAATCCCCATGCGTTCAGCGTTTCATCGTACTGGATGGAACGATAGGGGATCTCCATCTCCGCCGTCCAGCCCCAGTCATACACCCGGCTGGCGGAAAACCAGACACCGTCCCAGCTGTAATCCCGGTCGCGTCCGTCGTCCAGCAGGCGGCAGTCGCCGCGGTTGCCGCCGGCATAGACGGCGAACTTGTAGGCGCTGCGGCGATCGCCAAAGGTATCGAGCATCAGCGACACCATATCGCCGCTGAATTCATCAAGCTTGCCGGTGTTATGTTGAATGTGCTCGCGATCGTCCCGGCATACGATCAGGCAGTACAGGCTGTTGCGGTCGGTGAGCAGCTTGGCTACGGTGTGATGCAGGGGAGGCCGGCCGTAGTAGGGCTCCAATTGAAAGAACGTGCGCGTAGAGTCTGCTGTGCTCCAGACCGGATCGATCGCCCCGTCGACGACCACGGGCTGGTGCGCTGTTCTCAGCTGCAGCACCTTCTCTTCCGCGCCGGCGCCGGCTGTAATCGTCAAGGTCCACAGAAGGATCAGGGTTTTCACGCAAGCTCGGTGAGGCATTCGATGTTTCATTTTCCTGTTCATAATGATGGATTTTCTTGATCGAGGAGCGCTATAGAGAATACGATATTAAAACGCCGGGGTTACATTTTTACGGCAGAGGGATTTGTCTTGCGTGTTTGAAATTCGCTGCTCCAGCAACAGCGGTCCAGCCCTGCCGATCGCCTGTTATCTATGACGCCGCCGCAGCCCGTGCAAAACGTGCCCAAGGCGATATTGGGGGATCGCCTGCGTCTAGTCGCAGGCCTTGCAGCCCTTGTCGAAAATGATGCGCCATCGGCCCGTTGCTTCAAGCCGCCAGATGGAGGTAAAAGTACCGGTGAGCTTGCCGCCTGGATCGAACACCGGGCCGGTGCTCAGAGCCAGTGTTCCCGAATCGAGGACCTCCACGGTCTCCGGCTGCCAGGAAAAAGGCGCGGCCGGATCTTCGTAATAGCGCTTCCAGGCCGCAGCCACCTGTTCCGATCCGCGCAGGGCTCGCGCTCCAGAGATAAAAATCGCCTCGCTGGAAAGAAAGGAAGTAAATGCGGAAAAATCCCGCGCGCTCATGGTGGCGGCAAAGGCCCGTTCGCTGTCAATGACTTGCTGTTGTAACGGCGCCACAGACGTGCGCCGTACATTCGGCGCGCAGGCCAGGCAGATGGCCAGGCAGATCATTGCCGGCAGACTGTTTTTCCCCATGGTCGTTCTCCCCTGTAAGGAAGGTTGAAACATCACTGGTTGTGGACATCGCTCCGAGGGATGCTGAGGTGTTGGCGATAAAGTTCGGCGTCCATTTTTTCGTAACAGCAAAAGATCACGGTCCTGGGCAATTCATGACCAGCCAGCCACTCGGACACGCCGGCGATCGCGATCCGGCAGGCTTTTTCCTTTGGATAACCATAGATGCCGGTGGAGATGCACGGAAAAGCAATGGAGTGCACTCCAGAAATAGAGGCCAGCCTGAGTGATTCTCGGTAGCACGAGGCCAGCTGCTCCGCTTCGCCGTACTGACCGCCCCGGTAAACCGGGCCGACGGTATGAATGACCTGGCGCGCCGGCAAACCATAACCGGCGGTGATGCGCGCCTCGCCGGTCGGGCATCCACCCAGACCGCGGCATTCCTGCAGCAGGCCCGGTCCAGCGGCGCGATGAATGGCGCCGTCCACGCCGCCGCCGCCGAGCAGGGAAGAGTTGGCGGCGTTCACAATCGCGTCCACCCGGAGTCGGGTGATATCGCCCTCCATCACCCCGATGCGAGCGTATACCTCTTTAGACAACGTCATAAGGCCGGCCGGAAAAGGTCAAACTATGAGAACAGCGCCTCGATGTCGTGGCGCGTTAACGATTTAAAAAAACCGCTGTCTACGCCGATGAGGTTGGCCACCAGGCTGCGTTTGCGCTCCTGCAGCTCGAGCATTTTTTCTTCCACCGTGTCTTTGGTGATCATGCGATAGACGAACACTTTTTTATCCTGCCCGATGCGGTGCGCCCGGTCGGTGGCCTGCAGCTCCACCGCGGGATTCCACCAGGGATCGTACAGCACCACGTAATCCGCGGCGGTCAGATTCAGTCCGGTGCCTCCCGCCTTTAAGCTGATGAGAAAAATGCGCACCGATGGGTCCGACTGAAAGTGCTGCACGCAGGTTTTTCGGTCGATGGTGTGGCCGTCCAAATACTCATAGGCGATGAACTGTTCATCCAGATATTTGCGCACCACCGAGAGCATTTTAACGAACTGGGAAAAGATCAGCACCTTGTGCCCTTCGGCCAGGATGTCCTCGAGCATCTCCTTGAGCGCTTCGAATTTGCTCGACTCGGCCGTAGACTCGCGGTCGATCAGTTGCGGATGGCAGGAGATCTGCCGCAGTTTGACCAATCCTTCGAGAATGTTCATTCGCGCTCGATCAAGGCCCACCTGGTCGATCTTGCGCAGAATGACGGAGCGGTAGAAATCGCGCCAGTGGCGGTAGAGGCGGGCCTGTTCCGGGTTCATGTTGCAATAATAGATCTGTTCGCTTTTTTCCGGCAGTTCCTTTTCCACCAGCTCTTTGCTGCGGCGGAGTACAAAGGGAAAGATCATGCGCTTGAGCAGCGTCACCGCCTCCTCGTCGTTTCTTTTTTCAATGGGCAGGGCAAAGAAAGAGCGGAAAGAGGGTAACGAGCCCAGCAGACCGGGATTGAGGAAGGAGAACTGCGACCACAGTTCCGAGGTGTTGTTCTCCACCGGCGTGCCGGTGAGCACCAATCGGTGTTCCGCCTTGAGCAGGTGCACCGCCTTGGCGGTCTGCGACAGCGGATTTTTGATTTTCTGCGACTCGTCGAGGATTACATAGTGAAACCGGTGCTCTTTGAGAAACGACAGGTCGCGCAACACCAGGCCGTAACTGGTCAGGACCACGTCGTGGCCGGCGAACCGGTCCAGGTTGCGGCGGCGTTGCATGCCGGTGTGCACCAGCACCTTGAGATCGGGCGCGAATTTCTGCACCTCTTTTTCCCAGTTGAACACCACCGAGGTGGGACAGACGATCAGACTGGGAGTGCGGCAGCCGTCCTCTTTTTCCTTCAGCAGCATGGCCAGTGCTTGTACGGTCTTGCCCAGTCCCATGTCATCGGCCAGGCA
>DAIQOA010000092.1:0-16851 GCA_036788095.1 bacterium
ACTTTTGGCCACATCGTTGATCAGCAGCGCCTCCCGCTGCGCCAGCAGACGCCGGGTCAGGGCATCCTCGCCATCCGCATCCCGGTCCGCGGGATCGCCGGAAAAAATGGGCTGCGACGAAACCAAACGCAACTTTTCCGTGCGACCGTCAAACAGCTCCAGCCAGCCGCAGTCCGCCTCCGTCACCTCGCAGGCCAGATTCACCACCACGGAGACCAGCTTTTTAAAATCAAATTCACTGCTCAACGCCCGGCTGAGATGATGCAAAGAGGCGATCTGCCGGGTTTTGCGGTCAAAAAGCCGCGCGGAGGGCAACAGCGCCATCAGCGCGACAAACGCCACCGACAGATAAATGGCCAGCAGCAGCATGCCCATATCGACAAACTTGCCCAACACCGGGCTGAACAGCGCCGCCGGATTGATCTGATGAAACCGGACAAACAGGATCCATTGCAGAGGAACCAGCGCCAGACCGCCAAAAAAGCAGGTCAGTTTTTGCTTTTGATTCAAATAGTTCAGCCAGGAGACGCGGAAAGAGTTGACCAATATTAAATTGATCAGAATGAAAAGCGCGATGCCGCTGACCGCGTTATCATTTAAGACAAAGGAAAACCGCGCGCTGATATTTTCAAAGTTGCGGAAATTGATCACCGCATACAGCAACAGGAAGAACATGAGCAGATGGAAATTGCGCGCGGTGTAGCGCTGCTGCTTGATGAACATCAGATTGCGCAGCGTGCCCATGCCCACCAGGACAAAGACGATCGCCAGCAGGGTCCACGCCAGAATGTACAGATAAGCGCCCGGCTTGGCATAAAGCGAGCCCTCGTTCATGATGCGCGACTGGATGCTAAAGATATCGAGGCTGGTGATCAGCAGCGCGGTAAAGGTGATCCCCACCAGCAGAAACAGGGAGCGCAGGCCGCGCATCACATTGCGGTCCGACGCCCAGCGCTGCCGATAGACGATCGGCAACGACAGCAACAGCCCCACCACCACGAACGCTTCGCGCGTATAAACCGTTGGCATGACGTTCAACCAGCCGGCCAGAATCAGCAGATCCAACAGCACCGCCATCGCCATCAAACCCGCGGGCAACAGCAGGGCGAGCACAGCCGGATTTTTTAATCGCACTTGGATCATTCTGTGATCCGGACCAGGACCATGGTCATATCATCATGTTGCAGCCCGCGGCCGATAAAAGCCTGCATTCGCTTTTTGATCACAGCCAGAAGTTGTTCAGCCGATGCGCCGTCGTTTTCCCGCAGCACTTGGGCCAGCCGCTCCTCGCCGAACTCTTCCTGGCGATGGTTCCGGGCCTCGGGAAACCCGTCGGTGTAGAACGCCAGCAGATCGCCGGATTGTAGATGCACGGTTTTCTCCTCCAGCATGCGGTCGAACAGCTCGCCGCGTTCCAATCCCAGCGCCAAACCGCCGGGCGTCAGAGCGGTGCAGACCTGCTTCCGCAGATGAATGATCGGATTATGGCCGGCGCGAACAAATGTCAGGGTGCGGGCTTGAGTATCAAACACGCCGTAGATCATGCTGATAAAATGGTTTCGATCCACATTCTCCCAGAACAAACGGTTGATCTCGCTCATCACTTTGGCCGGCGGATCGACCGTACGCGTCAACGATCGCAAAAAGCCTTTGGTCAACGTCATGTAAAACGCCGCAGAGATGCCCTTGCCGGACACGTCGCCGATGGCAACCCCCAGATGTTGATCATCGAGCGGCAGAAAGTCATAGTAATCGCCGGCCACTTCCAGCGCCGGCCAGCAGAGGCTGGCGACCTCCAATCCCCTGACCTGCGGATTCTGCTTGGGCAAAAAATTGCTCTGTACATCCCGCGCGATCTCTAACTCGCGGCGCAGCCGCATGCGTTCGACGATCTTGAACGCCTGGACCGGTAAAAAGCGTTTGAGCGCTTCATCCGTCACCGGACGCTGCAGCGCAAGAACCGCAAAGACCAGCACCACCAGCCAGACGGCCGATAATCCCGCGATGCTCCAGTAAAAGGTCGGATGATCCAGCAGAATCAGATGCAGCAGAGTAAAGCCGGACATCCAAAACGCCTGCGCCACAATGCTGGCCAGAAAATCCCAGTGAACGAAAAGGCCGGCCTGCACCGCGCCGAACAACCCGGCCAACACCATGGTCAGCCAAAACGGCGAGCCAGGCAGATCCAGCAGGCTGTTCAGCGCCATCGCCCAGATCAGACAACTGCCGACGATAATCCAGACCGGTTTGCTGAAATAGTGAGCCAGCAGCGCCAGAACGAACAACATGATGCCGAACTGCAGCCAGAGCGTGTCGTTGGCGATGCGGCTCAGACTGTGCAAAAGAGGATTCCACGCCGACAGGGTGTTGAACTCTAACGACCATCGGATCAAGTCAACCGGTCCCCATTCAGCGGCAAGATAAACGGTCAAGGTCACAGCGCCAAGAAAAACAGTCCCCGCCCCCATGCCCGCCAACACGCTCTGGCCAAAGCGTTGATGAAAGAAAAATCCCTTGTACAGCGCATCCAGGGACCAAAGCTTATCCTCCCACACCTCGCGGATCAGGCTATCGGCGCATGAATAAGCGACCCAGATGGCAAGAGGGAGGAATAAACTGACCGCCACAACGGGAAAAATCCAATCCTCCCAGCCGGCGCCCCAGGGAATGCCCAGCATCATCACCAGGGTTGTTAGAAAGGTAAGCACTGCCACCGGCGCAGCCTGGCGGAAATCGATTAGATCATTTCTCAATCGCTTGATGAAAAAGATCGCATAAAATCCCAACAACACGAGAAAACCGATGACGCGCACCGACTCGAGCCCTTTCCCCTGCTCAGGCAGTACGCTATCCGTGTCATACACATATTCCCACTTTTTAACCCAGGCGCCCTGGATTTCAACGCGAAAACGCATGCCGATGCCGTTCGGATGGTTCGGCAGCGTATACAGGAAACCATAGCTGGTCAAGCTGTCGCTGACCGCTCTGCTCACCCGCAGCACCGGCATAGTGGGCGGCCCGCCTTTCCAGACATGATGCAGCACCGAATCCGCCAGTGCTGCGGCCGCTTCCTCGGACAGCTCGGCATTGCCGCCGGCATCGCGACGGGCCTGGCCGCCGATCAAGCGGAAGCCCGTTACTTGGCCCGAGAGGTCAAGATTCATGGCCATGCCGTCGGCGCTGTTTGGCGCCGAATTCTCAGAGCCCATGGCGATCGCGCTTCTAGCTTGGGGTTTATGCCAGAGCACCTGCCAGTAATAGGCCGGAACCGATTGCAGCGCGTCCAGACGCTCCTGTCCCTTGAAATGGCTCTGAATATGATACAATAAACGCCTGTCGTGTTCCTGGGACAGTCGTGCGCGATACCCGGCTGTCGAGTACCCCATTTCAGCGGCTTTACGTTCAGCCAGAACCAACGTCTGGCCACGATCCAGGGATACGTTCGAACAGAATATTGTGTACACGCGAGGCGACAGCACAATAAACACCAGCAGCGCGGCCAGCGCTGTCACGAGCAGAATCACGTTCTTGGTTAACCGAGGGGGGCGCATGCGTTTCATTTTGTCAAGGTGATGAACCGGAAAGTAGAATCAAGCGAACAAAAACGGGTCGCTGATTTCGCCTCCATGCTTATTCTATGCTTTTTATACTGCTTAGACAGAGAAAAGTTACACCGTTTTCCACATGAAGGCAAATTACTGAAAACAGCCCTTTTTATCAAGATAATTTGTGGACAGCTGCCGCCGATCGGCGCAGGCCTCCCTGCAGCCCGGCAAAACCCCGAGAGCGTTCAGTTCACTTTTCTCCAAAGACCTGAGTCTTGTACACGTAAAATTCCGCGCCCTGTTTCCACGCATTATTCGGCAGACCAGCCTTGTGACACAGGCTTTCCATCTCCTCCTCCACGGTCTTCCAGCCTGCTTCCAACGGCACTTCCGGCAGATAGGTGGCGCCGCGTCCGTTCTTCATCATGATGATGCCATGCACGCCCATTTGAAATTCATCGAGAGAGTCGATGCGATAGACATTGGTCAGATAAACCGACACCTTGATTTTTATTTTGTCCAGCTCGTGGCTGCGCAAGGGCGGAAAGCGTGGATCGTCAAAGGCCGCGGCGATGGCGCGATCAGGCACCAGTTCGTACAGAGGCCGGTCGGACTCGTGATAACCGATGCAGCCGCGCAACTCGCCGCCCTCGGTCAGAGTGACGAAGACACCCCGCTTCTCCTTGAGCACCTCCAGCGTCGGCGAGGTTTTGGGGATGCGGTGATGCTGCAAATAATGGGCTATCGCTTCTCGCGCCATTTTTATCAACTGCTTTTGCGCAGCGGCGCCCAAAGGCTGGTATTCGATTTTGTGCGGATCTTTCATAGTGGATTTTCCTCCTTTAACAGCCATGGCGGCATATCCGACGACATAACCGCCCCGCTCTCCGGTCACATCGTTCGAATTGGTGCGGCCGAGCAAAACGGCTTTGGTTGCTCCCAATTTCTTCACCACGGCAGTCATCAAAGTGATGGGGCCGCCGCCGCACGCCTGATAACGATCGGATAGAAACCCTTCACACAACGGTTGCGGATTCATGGCCTGAATCGCCTGAATCGTGGCGGTGTTGACCTTTTCGCAAGCCTCATAGGAATGGCCGTGATAGAGATCCGAGCTGGCGACCAAAAGCGCCCGCCGTGATTTGAGCACTGCAGCCAGCCCATCGGCCATCTTTTGCAGCATGGGCCAGTCATAGTCGCCGACCATAATGGGCACAATGGGGACCTGAGGTAGAGCGACCTGGATAAAGGGCAGCTGCACCTCCAGACTGTGCTCCTCACCATGCCCCAGGTTTGAGAACGTGATGCCGGGACACTGGCGTACGATCTGACCGGCCAGATTGCGATCGATGGCCACAAGACCCAGGGGAGTCTGGTAGGCCTCGCCGGGATAGATGGTGGCGCCGGTGATCGCATCTCTGTGGCTGGGCGACAGCACCAGAACCACCCGGTAATCCAAGCCTTCCACCTGCCGATAGCCCTTAGCAGCCGTGGCGCCGGAATAGATATATCCTGCATGAGGAACGATCAGCCCCATAACCGTGGCGCCGTCATCCACTCTTTCCGCCTGATCGATCAAGGCGCGCACCTGACGCCGCAGTTCCTCCGGCTGGCCGGGATAAAATTGTCCGGCGACGGCCGGTTGCCGCACGCCGGTGTCGCGAAACTGCGCGCTCAGCGGCAAGGTGAAAACCATGGAGACCAGCAGGCCTATGGCCAACGGCTTAATCAGGATGTTCGTCAATTGCCGTTTGTTCTCGTTCAGCGCGCAGCCCACAGGCCGTTGAACCGACCCGGCGCGTTCGACGCGGCGCATCCGCTGTGTGCGGCCGCATGCAGGGGCAGTGTTGCCTGACACATCGCTCTCCTTGTTGAAAACCAAATCATTCCCAGACGCCGGCCAAAAGGGCACGGCAATCCGGACAGCGCCCATGGTCAATCCGGTTTTCTAAAATCGAATAACCGAATCGATGGATCACTCTTTTATGGCAGTTGGGACAATAGGTGCTCTCCCCTTCATCGCCGGGAATGTTGCCGGTGTAGACGTAGTGAAGGCCGGCGTCCAGACCGATCTTTCTTGCCATGGTCAGAGTCGCCAGCGGGGTTGCCGGCACATTGGCTAAACGATACATCGGATGAAAACGGGTGAAATGCACCGGCACCTCTGGGCCCAATTCTGCCGCGATCCAGCGGCACATTCCGGCCAACTCTTTGCTATCGTCATTTTGACCGGGGATCACCAGATAAACGATCTCGGTCCACATGTTTTCTTTGCGCAGCAGCACCAACGTATCCAGCACAGGCCTGAGTTGACCCGAGACCAGCTCCTTATAAAAGCGCTCGGTAAACGCTTTGAGATCGATCTTGACCGCATGCAGCACTTTGCAAAGGTCCCGCATGGGCTGCGGCTCGATGTAACCGTTGCTGATCATCACGCTGCGCACGCCGAGGGAACGGCCCTGGCCGGCGACGTCCTGCATGTATTCGGCAAAAACGACCGGTTCATTGTAGGTGTAGGCGATGACGGGGCACGATTTATCTTTCGCCAGACTGGCGAGCTGGGGCGGCGGCAGAAAAGTGGCTGGAATCTGCTCCGGCCGGGATTGCGAGATCTCCCAGTTCTGGCAGAATTTGCAAAAAACATTGCAGCCGGCGGTGGCTATAGAAAAAGCGCCGGCGGAGGGCAAAAAATGGAACAACGGCTTTTTTTCAATGGGATCGATGTGGGCGCTGACCACCTGCCCATACACCAGCGAGTAATAGACGCCGCCGCGGTTTTCGCGCGCGCCGCAATAGCCGCGCTCCAGATCGTCGATCACGCAACGGCGCGGACAGAGCAGACAGCGGATTTTGCGATGCGGCAGCTTTTCATAATAGCGCGCTTCCACCAGAGGGGCGTCAGCCCTGGCTGGCCACGCCAGGGCGCACAGGGCACAACCGGCTTGCCGGATGAATTGTCTCCGGGTCGTCATCTCTTGTTTCCTGCTCAACGGTTCACCTGCCTGGTTTCCTGCCGCTGAACTAGATGGTACAGCGCACCAGCCGAATGCGCTCGCGGTCAGCAATCCCCAGGCCGTGCCGATCATCCGCGGCGGTCAGAATATAACGCGGTTCCCGGCCGGCCTGTTTGAGCGTCGGCAGTCTCATCTGCCGCCGTTTTTCCTCGATCAACTCCCAGCCGATACGGTCCAGGGCCGGCATGTCTGTACTCACCAGCAGACTGTTCAGGGGCCAACTCCACTGGGCCATGAACGGCGGACCTCCTTCATATTGCGCCGTCAGGGCGTCGCAGATCGTCAGCCGGTGTCTGCAACGGATCGGCTCCAGCATGTTCACGTCCGCCACATAAGGATCGCCGATCGCATCATGGTATTTGTTGGGATTGTCGATGGCGCCGAAAAAGTTCTTCAGCCCGGCGCTGGCGCCGACGATGCCGTGATCCTTCAGGATCGGCAGGTTGATCAACACGGTGCAGGTATCGACCACCAGGCGCGAAATACGGCTGGCCGCGGAACCGAACTCGTACACCCGCTGCGAATAACCGCACACGTCATTGCCGTAACAGCGCGGCGATGGGCCCGAGGTGCGAATCTTGTAGCCGCCCCGTTCCAGATCCCGGTTCAGCCGGTCCCAGATGATGATCCGGCTCGCCGCCACCCCGGCCTGCTGCAGCCGTTCGCACACCGCCTGCACCAGCTCCGGATGCGTGGACAGGCCACGCCCGGCAAGGGTGTTGACCTTCAAACCCACCACATCCTCGGGCCGGACCAGGGATTTCCACGCCTGAACGGCCTTGATCTGAAAATAGTTTTCCATGGCCGCGTCCAGCAGCCGCTCCAGCGGCGCGGAGAGAACCGATCGATTCCGGTTGCGCACCCCTTCCGCGGTCGCCAGCACCACCCGGGCCTCAGCAGGCTGCTGCACGGCCCCCCGGACCGGCCAGACGGCCGCCAGCGCGCCGGCGGTTTGAAAAAATTTTCTTCGGTTCATAAGAGCAGGTAATCCTAATACGGTACATCGCCTTGCCGCGGGCGCCTACCGCCTGCGCAGGAAGAAAAAAAACCGCGAACCCCCCTTTCCCGGGAACGCGGTCATCCTATCAGCAAAACGAAAAAAGAATGCAACGAACCTAACGCAAGAAGCGATCAACCAGCCGTTTCAGGCTTCCCGGATTCATGGCGTCCCCCTTGTCCTCCTCCTCAGGCTCGCCCTCTTTTTTGTCCACCGGTTTTTCCGCTTCCGGCAGGGACTGCTGTACCTGTTCCTTGGCCTGAACATACAGCATGCGATTGTCGATGGCGATCGCCACCTGGTTGGCCAAGATCTCCAGAATGTTCATGCTCTCTGTATTAGGCAGGCGGCAATCCTGCGGATCATCCACCATGATAAAGCCGATGATCTTGCCCTCGCGCGACTTGATCGGCACCAGCAGCAGCGCATAGTGAGGCCAACCGTCGGTATAATGACCGTTGCTGTGGGTTCCGTAATAGATCTGCTTGAAATGCTTGAGCACCGGCTCTTCCTTGGTCACCAGATAGGACTTGCCGCGCTTGTATTGATCCTTGAGCAGTTCCCCGTATTCCTTGAGATCGTACTTTAACTCCCCCACCTGCAGTAGCTTGATCTTGTCGTCGCAGGCGACCGCTTTGGTCTCCAATTGTCCGCTCTTCTTGCTGATCAGAATGAGCGAAACCAGATTGAACTCCAGGGAGAATTTGATCGACCAGACCACCTCTTTGAGCAGTTCATTCAGACTGAGGTAGAGCTTAAAGATATTGCTGGTGACCAGCACCTGCTTCAAGCGGCGGTTGCGCTTTTCCAGATTGGAAAAGCGATAATAGTTCTCGATGGCGAGCGAAGTGAATTGGCTGAATATCTCCAGATTGCGAAAAGTCGCTTTGGTTGGAATCACCTCATCCAGCGGATCTTCAAGAGAGATGTAGCCAAAGACATGCCCTTTGTAATCCGCCAGCTTGAGCAGCACCAGATCCCGCTTGTGCCATTTAGTCTCCAGGGGCCGGCGCTGTTCACGCCGTTCCAGCAGATCAGATCCTGCGAGTTCACGCAGCTCCAGATCCTCCTGATCATGGTAGATCACTTTAATCTTGCCCTGATCGCTGAAAAGATGATCGATGACATCCGCCGGCACCTCGACGCGCTTTTCGCCACCCTGCGCCTCCAGAGCGGTATAGCCGACCATAGCGTGTTTGATATAGGCCTTGCGGCGGCGATCCAACAACGCCAAAGTGGATTTGCGAAAACGAAAAACCTCGCCCGCCACTTCGGCGATGCGCTTGAGCAGCAGATGAATGGGCTCTTGATAACCGAGCTGCACCACCTCAACCAGATGGTTGACCATCAGCTGCTGGTCCACCCGGTCCTCCGCCGGCAGAGCCGGCACATCGGCTTTTTCCTCCACCAGCGGGCAGAGCACGCCACGGAAGCCGATGATCTGCTTGCCGGTGGATTCGTCATACAGCACTTTGAGTTTTAATTCAACCGGATGCTTGTCCCCGGTTTTGTCCACCAGTTCCATCGCCAATTGGATGGGCAGACTGGAAACCTCAGCCGGCTCGACGATGGCATGGAACAACATGCTCTCATCCTCATTGGAAAGCAGGTCGCTGATGGACAGCTCGAGAATTTCATCCTCGGTATATTTGACCAGACCATACACCGGTTTGCTGGCGGAGAGAAAACGGCCGCGACGATCGCAGATAAAATACCCCTCCTCGGCTGACCGGGATCGCATCGGTTCCATCACCGAACGCTGCGGTTCGACTTGAGCGAGCGGTTCGGCCGCAGGACTCGGCTTAACCGCCGGGGTCAATTTGGTCTGTTTATATTTGTAGGCTTCATTAAAATGGGCGGGGAGAAAGGAGAGATACCCTTTGCGCTTGAAAATGCCGGAAAAAACACCGGCGTTCTTGAGTTTGATGGCCAGGTCCGTCTCATGGTCCTCCATCATCACCACAATGGGAACGTGACGGGCCAGCTGGGAGAGCTGCTTTAACGCCCCCTCCACATCGTACTTGAACAGATCACTGTCGAGCAATAGAACATCGTACTGGATCGCTTGATCAAGACACTCCTGAAACGTTGACACACCCTGCGCCTGGTACTCTTCGCCCCGTGCATTGAGGAATTCCCGCGTCGCATCAATGTAGGATGTGCTGGAGTGAGCTATTAAAATCTTCATGCCTCCGGATCTCCCTTTTTCCCACCTCAAGGTTCTAATGCTCAACTTTGAAGTAAATTAACGACTTTTTCAAGAAAAGTCAAGTAAATAAATGTTTTTTAATGACAACATAGGGGCGGGAGCATGGGCAAGGATGGTGGAGCAGTGTCCCCTGAACTGACGGCAGAAGGTACGAAACGCCGGCTGCGCTTTTTTTAACCGCAGCCGGCGCGAACGGTCATACTTTGTCCGGAATTACATAGGGCTTGCGATATTTCCTCTTGAGCATTTTATTCGCATCTTTATCGCCGATGAACTTTTCCTTCTCGGGATCGAATTTCAACGTGCGGCCAAGCCGGTAAGAGATGTTCCCCAGATGGGCCAGGGCTGAGGAGAGATGCACCGTCTCTACAGGTCCATTTTGAATTTTCGGATCACGCGCCCGCATCGCGGCGATAAAGTTGGCATAATGGTCGCCGCCGGCATTATTTTTCGGCCCGGGTTCGCGGTCTTTGCCTAAAAAGATCTCGTATTCGCTATACCCCTTGACCACCAGATACCCTTCGGTGCCGTAAAAAATGTTGCCCACCGTTGCGCCGTCCTCTGCGTTGGTGCACCAGTGCCGGACCTCGAACTGGATCAGTTTTTTCTCTTCCGGATAATGGTAGAGCGTAGTCAACACCTCCGGCGTTTCTTTGGCGTCGTTGAAGGTGAACTTGCCGCCCATGGCGGTGATCACGTTCGGCAACCCGACATCCAGTCCCCACATGCACAGATCGGTCTCATGAATGCCCTGATTGCCCACATCGCCATTGCCGAATTCCCAGGTCCAATGCCAGTTATAATGGACATGATTGCGGGAAAAGGGGCGGTAGCGGGCAGGTCCCAGCCAGAGATCATAGTCCAGACCCGGCGGCGCCGGTTCATCGGGCTTTATGCCGATATCCGGACGCCAGCGGAACACCAGACCGCGCGCCATATAGACCTGGCCAATGGTGCCCTTGCGCAGATGGCCGATCGCCTCCTGAATGGCCGCGGAGCTGCGCAGTTGAACGCCGTTCTGGACGATGCGGTTGTATTTAGCCGCCGCTTCGATCAGTTTGCGGCCTTCCCAAACATTATGAGTGCCCGGTTTTTCCACATACACGTCTTTTCCGGCCTGACAGGCCCAGATGGCTGCCAGCGCATGCCAGTGATTGGGCGTGGCGATGGTAACCGCATCGATCTCTTTATCATCGAAAACCCGGCGTAAATCCTGTTCGGTTTTGACCGGTTTGTTATAGGTTTGTTCAAACTCTTTGGCCCGTTGGGCTGATATGCTGCTGTCCGGATCGCACAGGGTGACCACTTGTACATCGGGCTGATTCATCATCCCTTTGATATGGTCTTTGCCGCGCCCGTTCACACCCAGCACCGCCACGCGGATGCGTTCATTGGCGCCGAACACCGATCGGGGCAGAATGAGCGGTGTAGCCAGCACGGCGGTGGCAGCCGCACTCGTTTTAATGAACTCCCTGCGCGAAACCTTTTTTTGTTCTTGTTTCATCAACACCTCAAATTTTCTTCCCCGTGCAACCCCGTGAGAAAGCTGCGACAGGTTATTATACAAAAAAGTTTCGACAAATCAAGCAAAAAAAAAATAAAATATTCGCCCCCCGCTGAAGAATGATTCAGCGCGTTCGCCGGCGGTCTGGCATCTCATTCCCCTGGAGCCGATAAAAACGTCACCGCCCTCCGACCTGCGGCGGCCCTCCCCAGTCAGGGCTGAGGCTTTTGCACCACCACATATTCCGGCGCAAACGCGGCCACGTTTTTTCTGGCAAAATCCGCGGCCTTATCTCTGCTATCGAACGGACCGATCCACACGGCGAAAAGCACTGCGCTGGCGGCTTTCTTCTCCACCACCTCTGCATCAAACCCGGCGGCCTGCAGTTTCTTGACATATTGTTTGGCGTTGCCGATCACGCGATAGGCGCCGACTTGGATATAAAACGCGGCGGAAGGCGCTGGCGCGCTGACTTTGCCGGCCGGTTTCGGCGCGCTGGGCGACGACGCCACGGCCTCCAGGTCCTGCACCGCCCAATCCACATAGGAGGATTTCCGATTTTCCTGAATGAAGGCAATCAGACAGCTTTTCGCCGAATCGGTTTTGCCCTCTGCCAACAGGCACTGACATCTCTGGTAACGCGCGTCATCGGCCAGCGGGCCGGACGGAAACCGCTGCGCCAGCGTCTGGTAGGTCTGACGGGCGCGGTCGAATTCCCCCCGGGCCTGTTGATACTGCGCTAATCTCAGCAGGGCGTCGTCCATCAGTTCACCGGACAGGCCGTTCCATCCAGCCTTGTACTTCTGGTAGGCCGCATCGCCGTCGCGCTCGAAAAGCGCAGAGAAAAAAAGCGTGTTAGGGTGATCCGGATACTTGGCGACCGCGGCAGGCAATAACATTTGCAGGTTCTCCCAATGCTCATTTTGCCACAGGGTCATCAACTGCTGGACCTCCGGCTGAGCAGCCGCCCAACCGGCCCGCAGCAAAAGGACTCCCCAAAACACCAGCCCTGTTTTCCGTGCCATCCCTTTTTCCTCGTTTGACCGATATATCTGTCAATTGGAATGTAAAAAAAAGTAATAAAAAATGCCAATCATTTTCCCGCGTCCAACGGCGTTTTTTTTGCCGGTGAAAAAAAATCAATAGGAAATTTCAATAACCTTTAGTATCTTAGATGCGAAAATCAAACACGATGTCATTTCACAAACGACCGCAATTAATTAGAGTTTTTGAAATCGGCAGATGTAGATCGATTTGTTGTTCGGATATCTGTTAGACGCGATCCTTCCGATCCTTTCTTTCACCGCTCACACTCCTCTATCCTTACATCTCGGACATCCTGTTCATCTTTTACCAAAGGATTGATCATGAATTTCAACCAATTCCAATTGGATTCCCGTATTATGTCGGGAATTTCCCAGGCCGGATACGCCACGCCGACGCCGGTTCAAACCGCCGCCATCCCGGTCATCCTCTCCGGCCGCGATCTGATCGGCACCGCCCAAACCGGTACCGGCAAGACCGCGGCGTTCGTGCTGCCGATCATGCAGCAGATGTTGACCGGCGGCCGCAAACGTTCGCGGGCCCTGATACTGACGCCGACGCGCGAACTGGCCGAACAGATCCATCAAGCGATCCGCGAACTCGGCAAAGGCACGCCGCTGCGCAGTGCAGCCATCTATGGCGGCGTTTCCGCAACGCCGCAGATCCGGCAATTGCACCAGGGGGTGGAAATCCTGGTGGCTTGTCCCGGTCGCCTGCTGGATCTGGTGGAACAGGGCGCTGCGGATCTGTCTCAGGTCCGCTGGCTGGTGCTGGACGAAGCGGATCGCATGCTGGATATGGGCTTTCTGCCTTCGGTGCAAAAAATATTGCGCCTCATCCCGGGGCAACGGCAAACCCTGCTGTTCTCAGCCACCTTTCCGCAAGAGATCGAGTCTCTGGCCAAACAGGCACTCCATCAACCCGAGCGGGTGTCCGTCGGTCTCAGCCGGCCGGCGCATACGGTGAGCCACGCGCTCTATCCAGTGGCCTCCCATTTGAAAACCAGCCTGCTGCTTTCGCTGCTGCAACGCACTGACGCCGGCGCTGTGCTGATTTTTACCAGAACACGGCACCGGGCTCAGCGCCTGGCCCAGCAGATCGGCCGCAAGGGCTACAAGGTGACAAGCCTGCATAGCGACCGCAGCCAGAGCCAACGCCAGGCCGCTTTGCATGGCTTTAAAAACGGCCATTACCAGATCATGGTGGCCACCGACATCGCCGCCCGCGGCCTGGATGTGGAGAGCATCTCGCACGTGATTAACTATGACATGCCGGACACCGCGGACGCCTATATCCATCGCATCGGCCGCACTGGCCGAATGCAGCGCAAGGGAGATGCCTTTACTCTGACCACTCCGGATGATCTGGATATGGTGAAAACTCTGGAAAAGATCATGGGGCAACGCTTGCCGCAGACCCTGTTGAAGGATTTCGACTACAGCCAACCGGCAGCCGTTAAAGCTTCCGTTGCCGCATTTTCCGGCCCATCCGCGGCCCGGAACCCACGCTCCTCCGGCCGGTTTGCCGGCGCCGGCCGCAGACGCTAAGCGGGCGGTTCTACCATGCAGAACGTCCAGCGCCGTTGGTTCAGCGGCCGCGTGCGGACTCGATCCTCTCTCCCACCGATTTTCCTTGACTTTCATATGGCAATAGCATACCATTAAATGTACCTGATCCTTGGCGAAAACGTGTGGCTGGGTCATGCCGGCGAGAAATCGTCCGGCATGACCGGTAAGGGGTGATCATGTTCTCAAAAAGCTGTCGTTCAATTTGTCGATTCGTTCGATGACAGACATGGTAAAAAACAAGACCTGGCGCCATTGGTTATCGCTCCCAGCTCTGATCCTGTTCCTGGACATGGGAGCAGCGGGCGCTTTCGCCATTGACCATGAGCAGCGGCTGCAAGCGCCAGACCCCTTACAGGTGGTGTTAGACGCGGTCTCGTTGGACTCTTTGCAACAGCACGTTAAACAGCTTTCCGGTTTTATGCCGGTCTACTTAGCAGGTGGTTTACAGGCGACTATCACCTCGAGGCATGCCTCCCTGGCGGATAACGACACCGCCGCTATCTGGTTGAAAGAAAAGCTAGAGTCCTATGGCCTCACGGCGGTGGGACAAAGTTTCAGCTCCACAGGCCTAAACCTGTATGCAGAACAATTGGGATGGCGTTTTCCCCGGCAAAAATATATTCTCTGCGCTCATTACGACGACGAACCCTCCTCGCTGACAGCGCCCGGCGCTGATGATAACGCCAGCGGCTGTGCGGCTGTGATTGAAGCGGCGCGCATCATGGCCGCCCACTCCTATCCGTACACCATCGTTTATGCACTCTGGGATGAAGAAGAGCCGGGCATGCGCGGCAGCAGCCATTACGCAATAACCGCCAGAACGGCAGGCGATTCCATTCTCGGCGTGATTAATATGGATATGATCGCCTATGACCGCAACAATGACTTTCACGCCGATGTGCACGTTCGCCCCTATGCCAACTCTTTGTTTTTAAGTGAACGAATGGCTGAGTTGAATGCAAACTACAGCATCGGCCTTCTGTTAAACACGATCAATCCCGGAATTATTAGCAGCGATCACAGTTCATTCTGGAATCAAGGCTATGGCGCGGTTCTTTTCATCGAAGATTATTATAACGATTTCAACAGCGGCTATCATTCTTCGGGAGATGTCATCGGCCAATTCAACCTGCCCTTTTTTGAGCGATGCAGCCGCCTTAGCTTGATCACGCTGACCTCTTTTGCCGCCAAGACGGCACCGGACCCGCCCCTGCTGACTCAGCCGGCCCATCTGACTGTGGACACCCCCATTCGTTCTCTGTTTAAATGGCAGGAATCCCTCTCAGCCACTGCCTACCACCTGCAGCTATCTTTAAATTCAGACTTTACAACTTTGGTGGAACAGGCCGGCGGCCTGAGCGAACCGCAATGGATTTCGCAACATCTGCCGCGCCAGACAACCCTGTATTGGCGTTCGCGCAGCAGCAACAAGAGCGGCAGCAGCGAGTGGAGCCTACCCTTCCGTTTCACGACCACTGGTCTGAAAGAACAAAGCATCATCCTGCAGACCGGCTGGAACCTGGTCGGTTCGGGATTATTACCTTATGATTCCACCCTGTCTCATCTGATGACCGGGGTCATCGACCATTTAACCCTGATGAAGGATGAAACCGGCCAGGTCTTTTGGCCGGCGCAGGCCATCGATAACCTCCATCATTGGCGCGCCGGGTACGGTTACTGGATCAACGTCACCGCAACAGACACGCTTACCCTCTCAGGCGATCCCATTCACACCGTTCCCATGCCGATCCCGCTGCACGCAGGGTGGAATATGGCCGCTTTTCTGGCGCAGAACCCACAGGGGATCGCTGAGGCGCTTGCCGACATACAAGGAAATTTCATTCTGCTCAAAACCGGAAACGGCCAGGTCTATTGGCCCGCCTATGGCATTGACCAGATCGGCAACCTGAATCCGGGACAGGGCTTTCAGGTCTACATGACCCATGCGGATACGCTCACCTATCCGGCTGAAACGGTGTTCAAAGGATCCACGGTCCAAAATCCGTCCGTAAAGCACTTTTCGGCAGCAACACCCACCGGAGACAATATGACCCTGTTGCTGCGCTCCCCAGATCTAGAGGAGGGCGATGAGATCGCCATTTGTACGAGGGCCCATCGCGTGGTGGGCAGCGCTGTGGCGGCGAACGGACAGGCGATATTGACCATTTGGGGCGATGACGCGATGACCGAATCTCTCAGCGAAGGGGCGCGAGACGGCGAAAGCCTTACGGTCCTGTGTTGGGCGGCGCGAACAGGACTGGAACAGCAAAGACAAATCGACCGACTAGGCGATGCCATGCAGGAGGCGCAGCAAATACCCTCTTTCGCCTATCGATCTCAAGCGATACTCGTCGGCGAGATCGCTGGACCGGCTAAGAACGCCGTCGCCTTTTCTCTACAGCAAAATTATCCCAATCCGTTCAACGGGACGACGCAGATCCGCTACAGTCTACCACGCTCCGCTCATGTCGTCGTGGAGGTGTTGAACGTGCTGGGACAATCCCTATCCGTGCTGACAGACGAGGTGCAGCCGGCCGGCGAACACACCCTGACCTGGCAGGCGGAACAACGGCCCAGCGGCCTTTACTTGTATCGGCTGCGAACAAAAGATTTCGCCGAGACAAAAAAAATGATTCTGGCGAGATAAAAATGGAGCAACGCGCTACGGTCGTTTCATAACCGCACTGCGAACGGAGGCAGCTGAAGGAAAAGTCGGCAGATCGTCGCGCTGCCGGAAGATAAAAAAAACCGTACACACTGTTTGCCGACGAACAGATACAAAACAAAACGCCCCTGGGAACAGGGGCGTTTTGTTTTGTCTATATATTGCGGGGCGGTTTACTGCAGCACTTGCGGCAGGTCCTCGTCCGCTTTCTTTTCTTTTTTCTTCGGAGGCTCAGGCACGCTCAGCTCCGCTTCCAGAGCCGAGATCTCCTCCACCGCCTTTAGATCCTTCTCCTCCAGCTTGCT
>DAIQOA010000093.1:0-16798 GCA_036788095.1 bacterium
CGCGCGCATGGTCTCATCGTACCAGAAGCGCAGGCCGCGTTGATGCAGCCGGTAGGCCAGCTCTGCATCCTCGGCCACGCGAAAGGCTGAATCGAACCAGCCGCACGCCTTTACATCCGCCACGGCCATCGAGGTGTTGGGCGTTCGATAGGCGCTCCAATCCACTTCGCGGACGCCGGGATCGCCGCCGGGAAGGGCAAATTCATCCCAGCGATACCCCTGCCACCGGTCCAGGCCCGGCGAGGGCTGGATGGCGCCCATCCAGCAGTGATGGCGCCGCGAGCCGCTCTTGTGGTGCAGCCAGTGCCGTCGCACCACATCCTTTTCCAGCTGAATATCCGCATCGAGAAAAAGCACCCATTCGCCGGAGCAATGGAGCAAACCCTGGTTCCGCGCCGCGGCCGCGCCCTCATGGTATTGGCAACAAAAGCCGAACGCCAGGCAGGTGCTGCGGGCATATTGGTGAAGGAACTCCCGGGTGCCGTCCGTGGAGCCGTCATCGACCACCAGGACCTCGAAAAGAGAACGTTTGAGATCCTGGGCCTCCAGCGATGCCAGGGTGAACGGCAACACGGAAAGGCGATTGTACGTCGGAATAATCAGCGAAATTTCTTTTCTCATGGTCCAGCCCACCCTAATCATTTTTCATATGGGTTTGCAGGCAACCATCCACAATCCGTTGCCAGTGCGGTTTTGCGTATGCGTGTCCATCCACATCAGCAGCAGCACCCAGGGATGGACAAAGAGCAAGTAAAGGGGAAAAATCCATTTAAAGAAACGGGAGACCTGTACGGCGGTCACCGCATCGTACGCCCATCGGCCCCAACGGCCGTAGGTAATCCTCTGCTCGACGATCTCCAGACCGGCGCTGCGCACTTTGGCCGACAGCTCCTGCGGCGCATAGTAGCGCACATGCTCATGGGGATATTTTTTTCCGGACCGGCGCAGATCGGCCTGCATTTTCCGCTTCAGCCATGGCAGGACGCGTTTTTCAGCGCTGGGCACATAGAGCAGCAGATGACCGCCCGGTTTGAGGACAGCGGCCAGCTTGTGCAGTACCGCCAAATCCTCCCGGATGTGCTCCAACACGCTGCCGCAGAGCACCACATCATAGCCGTCCTGCTGGTTCCAGGTCGTCAGATCCGAGCACTCTACCCGGGCGTGGGTTAACCCTTCGGCCTGTAAGAAATGCGCCAGGTCCTCGACCTGCTGCGGATCCCGCTCAAGGCCAAGAACCCTGGCCTCGGGCTGCGCCTGCGCGCAATAGTAAAGATGTTGCCCCAGACCACAGCCGGCGTCCAGCATGGCCGAAGGAGCGGCGGCAGGACCCCGGTACCGTTTCAGGCCTTTCTGTATGTACCATTCACGCAATGTGGTCCAGTAGATGAGCTGATAGCCCACTTTCCGCAGCCACACCTTTTTGCCGATCATGGCGGCGATCTCTTTAGAGTTCATGATAGACCGACTCGTCTTGAAGGTATTGCACTACCGTCTGTTCGTACTTTTGATTCAACCGGGTCATCGCCTCGGTGACAGCGGCCAGCGCCCACATGGTCAACACCAGCACATAAAACTCCTTATAGCTCTTGTCCGCCAGGGCGGCGATGAAAAACCCAACCCAGCCGCTCATGACGCCGAGCGCCACGGCGCTCAGATACCTGGAACGGCTCAGGCTGGCGCGTCGGGCGCTGGAAAAACAGGCCAGCACGAACCAGAGAAAAAAGATAAAACCGATGAGGCCGATCTCGGCGGCAAAGAGCAGATAGGAATTGTGCACCACCCAGTAACGGGTGCGCGGCTCATCGCCGTCATAGAAATATTTGGCGTTGTTGCCGTAATTGTTGAGCCCCACGCCGATGACCGGATTCGCTTTGATCATACGGATCGCCGCTTGCGCCGAGGTGATGCGGGTTTCGCCGGACCCTAAATCGTAAGAGACGATCCGGTCATAGATCAGATTACGAAAAGCCAACAGCACCACCATGCCCGCCATCATCATCAGCGCGAGATTGCGGATAATGCGCAACGTCAGCAGGCGGCGCGACAGCATAAACGGGAACAGGATCAGCACCGACGGGATCAAGGCGATCCAGGTGCTTCGCGAAAGCGTATAGATGATACCCACAGTGCCGATAACCGCGGTGATGCGGGCGAACCATCGTTCGGACGACGTCTCGCCGCGCAGGGACAGAACATAGGCCAGGGGCAGTAGAAAGCCGAAGAAACGCGCCAGGTTGTTGCAGCTCTCCATGGTGCCGCCGGGCCGGGTGGTGGAAAAGTAATCCATTTTAATCGCAGTCCCGCCTTCAGCCGAGATGCCGAACAATCGCAGGCTGGCAAGACCCGGCCATTGGTTGATCTGCCACAACGAGAGCACAGTCTGCAGGATGACGCCGATAAAGAACATTTGGATCACCAGCCGGACGTCGCTGCGCTGACGCAGATTATTGGCCAGATAGAGAAACAGCACGTACGCCTTGACGAAGCGGAAAAGATCGAACAACGTCCAGAGCCGATTCTGAGCCGGAATCAGCGATATCGCCATCATGGCGATCAAGCCAAGAGTCGGCCAGCTGATCTTTGGATAAAAACGGATGGCTCCGACCTGCTTGGTGCGCGCCGATTCAAGGAGCCACAGCAGAACAGCGATCAACAGAAGAAGATCGGACAGGGTAAAGTTCAGGCCATGCGCGCCGCTCAATAAACCGTACTGCAGGAATAGGTTGACATCCGCGTTCAACGGCAAGGAGAGGATCAGACCGGCGAGCAGAAAACGCCGGACATCCGGAACGATCATGAGCATAAAAGGCAGCAATAACAGCAGCGTGGCAGCCAGAGCCCACTTGGTTTCCAGGGTCCACAGTGGCAGGGCAGCCACCCCGACCGTCACCGCGATCAAGGCGATCAGGATCCACAGGGCGGCGTTATTTCGCGATTGGGTTTGCGTGTGCGTCAACATAACAGCATCCGTCGATTAGCTTGCGGTTCCATCACAGGGCTGGTCCATTCTTCAATCCCAAACCTGGGGTTTACGGCGATTCAAAGCCACACCCAACAGAGTAGCATGCGCGGTCAACAGCTTGCGCTTGGCGTTTTGCGCCATCTCCCAACGGGTTTGTCCCGCACGCACCACCAGGATGACCCCATCAACCACGGCGGTGACGCTCAGGCTGTCGACATAGTTCAGCACCGCAGGGGTGTCGATCAGTACATAGCGATACTGCTCGCGGACCTCTTGAATGAACTGGCGGAAAGCGTCGGTCCCCAACAACTCGGCGGGATTCTGCCGGCTCTTGCCGGCCGTGATCACATCCAACTCCGCACCCTGCAGCGGTTTGACCTGACGGCGCCAATCCGCCTGCTGTTCCAGGATATCCGACAGCCCGCCTTCGAGCGGCAGCTGCAGGATCTGATGCAGACTCGGTTTGTGCAGATGGGCGTCGATCAGCAGAATGCCTCCGGTCTGAATCTGCACCGGTTCCTGGGCTTGCGCCGTCTCCTCCACCGCCGTTTCTTGAACAAAGGCGCGGAACTCATCCTTGAAAAGCGCCGGTTCGGCGGCTGGTTCTTCCGCCACCGCTTCATCCGCTGCTGACGCCGCAGGCGCCGGTTCCGCCGCAGGCTCTTCAGCCTGGTCCTCTGTTTCCAGGGCCTTTTTATGCGCACCGGCCATCAACATGGCCAGGTAGGTGGAAATCGTCGACGCGCCCTCGCCGGTGACCGAACTGGTGATGGCGATGACGCGCATGACGCCGCGCATATTGGCGATGCGGATGTATTCGCGCAAATCATAAAAATCTTGTATCATCTCTTCGGGAAGATCCACCGACCCCTGACCAGCGTCGCGGGGGATGGTTCTTTCCCAGGGCATGGTGACTGAATCCTGCATCTGATCCAGTTCATCCAGGGCATTTAATAGCACGCTCATCGTCCAACCTCATGATTTAGGACAGCATTCATGGCTACAGACTTTCGACATCCACGCCGCAGAAATCGCCGATCTCGGCAAAATCAAAACTCGGTTGTTTGGGGCGCTGGATGGATGGATTGCGCGTCATCACCGCAGCAGCAGCCGTCTCCACGGGCACGGCCGGCGCCGCTACCATAGCCACCCCAGCCGCCTCGGCGCAGGTCACTTTATTGGCCGCCGCAAGCTCTTGAATCAGCACCGCATCGATGGTCCGGCACGGACGCTGAAAGGCGGTCAGCAGGGCGTTGTCGCACACCTGATTGATCAGGCGCGGAACGCCGCCGCTGATCTCATGAATCTTGCTCAGCGCGGCAGAGGTGAACAGTTCCTGATCTTCGCTGCCGGCCACTCGCAGGCGGTGAAGAATATAGCGGCGCGTATCGTCCTCGTCCAGGCGATTCAGCACAGCCTTGAGACTGATGCGCTGCTTGAGCTGGTGCAGCGCCGGTTCCCGCAGATAGGCGTCCAATTGCGGCTGAGCGGAAAGGATCACCTGCAGCAATTTACAGCGCGAAGTTTCCAGATTGGACAGCTGCCGGATCTCCTCGAGCACGTCATATTTCAAGCTCTGCGCTTCGTCCACCACCAGCACGGTGTAGAGACCCTGTTTATACGCGTCGATCAGAAAAGTGTACAGCTCCATCAGGAGATCGCTCAAATCCTCGCCCTGAGGCGTCAATCCGAAATCCCGGCAGATATATTTGATCAGCTCACGGCCGTTCAGGTTGCTGTTGAACACCCAGGCGAAGCGCACGCGGTCGCTAAAACCCTGCAACGTGGTGCGGATCAACAGGCTCTTGCCCAATCCGGGTTCTCCGATGATGGCATTGATGCCTCTGCGCATCGTGACCGCGGCCACCAGACGGTCCAGCGCCTCCTGGTGCATTCTGCTCTTAAAGAGAAACTGCGGATCCGGCGTTGCGGCAAACGGTTCCAATTTTAGATTAAAATGTTCGAGATACATGACGACGTCTCCTCAAAAGGGAAATTAATGCCTGCCGGATTCGATCTGGAACAGCTCGTCCACGCGAACTCCGAAAATCTCAGCCGCCTTGCGTTTGAACTCTTTGGTGGCCTCGACCCGGTTATTCTCGACCATGGAGAGATAAGTCGCGCTGCACCCCAACAGAAAGGCCAGTTCATACTGTTTCAATCCGGCTTCCCATCGTTTGATCTTTATTACGTTCTTCATCGTACATCTCCTCAGAATTCGATACAGCCACTTGAGCGTGTGTTAGGCATCCGATAAACCCGATCCCGGTCTTCCCCTAGGCCTTGCCGGGGTTGACCGTCGGCGATGCCGGAGCATCCCCCGAGGATCTCTTCCGCTGATAATTCTCCATCTTGAAATCCGCTATCGAGGCCAGTATCGGCATTTGCAGGCAATCCTGAGCATCCTGCGCCGTGTTGACTGAATGATCAAAGTATTCGACAAAGAACGCCAACCCAAAGGCCACCAACAGGCCCATGAGCACCGCCAACGACAGATACAGCGGTTTGTTGGGTTTCACCGGATCAGCGGGCGTGAGGGCGGGCTCGAGCAAGCGCACCTGAATGAGATACTCTTTCTGGCTGTCGGCGATGCGCGCCTCTTCCCGCTGCCGGATCAACATCGAGTGCACCGCCCGCAGATCGACGAGGCCGATGGTGAGTCGGCCCAACTCATAATCCTGGCGTGACAGGTCGGCGATGGAGGCCACCACCTGGTTCATCCGGTGCATCAGCGAGCCCTCCTGGGCCTGCAGCGCCTGACTGGCCGCCTCTTCCCCGCGGATAATGTCCGCTTGAGCGGACTTGATCTGTTTGCGGGTGGCCTCGATCTCCGCAGTGAGCGTCGCCACTTCAGGGTGCCGCTCCGTGTACTTTTGCAGCAAGGCGGTCCGCTTGACTTGCAGATTCAGCAGCGTATTCTTGAGCAGGTTATAGTAGTCGTTCTGGCTCAATCCATTGGTCGCTGCGGTGGAGGGGATGATCATCTCCTCCTCCTGGTCCACTTGGTCCCGGAACACCTTGAGGCTGGCCTCATGGGCGATGCGCTCGGAGCGTACTTTGGACAGCTCATGATCAAACATGGACAGGGATTCGAACAGGATGGATGTCTGCTGGCTCGGCGAGATGACTTTCTCGCGGCTTTTGTATTCCATGCCCTGTTTCTCCGCTTGGTCGATCTGATCCTGAATCCGCCGGATCTGTTCATCAAAGAACTCGCTGGAACGGCTGTCCCGGTCCAGAGAAGGCCGCTGGCGGATGAATTCCGTAACCACGCGATCAACGATCGCCGCCGCCCTGGCGGCATGGCGGTCCTCATAGCTGACCATGATCACGTTGGTGTCCTTCTCCCGTTCGACTTTGAGCTTTTCCGCCAGTTGCTCGATGGCCCGGTCATAGTTGACGCGCGCTTCCACGGAATCGCGCCCCGGCTTGGCCAATGCCATCTCAGCGACCACCGGCTCCAAGATGCTGCGCATCTTAAAAATGACCAGCTCTGAGCTCAGCCGCTCGAAATAGCTCTTGTCGTGGATCTGCCAGAGATGCAACAGGTGTTCCTTCTCGACGGCAACCTGGTAGTTGATCATGACCTTGGCGCTGGCCCGATAGGTGGCGGGCACAATGAAAACAGCCAGGGCCACGGTCAAGACGATCAGCAGAAAAACAATCAGAATCAGTCCGCTGCGTTTGGACACCACCGAGAGAAAACTCTGCGGCGACATGGGACTGTCTTGATGGCTATAGGGAATCATACCATACTCCTGTAGATTGGATAAGCGAACCGCATCGCCAAACTTGCATTAATTCTTATACCAGAACTCGTACCGCGCCCAGGCGTCAAAAGGCGGAAGGACGATATCATAGATCTGCGACATAAAGGCGCCGACGTTGGCGACAAAGGTTTTGGGAACATAGATCACATCATAGGGATTGACGGCCAGGTCGGACTCCATATGTTCGGCGAGATGGCCAAAGGACAGATCCCTGCGCGTTGCCTCGGCTTTCTTTAAATCCTCTGAACGGATCAGGATGACGCTGCTCATTTTGGCCGTCTTTTTCGGACCGCCGGCGGCGGCGATGGCGCGCATGAGCGTCATGCCTTTTGCCATGGAGATCAGGCCCGGCCGCTCCACCTCGCCCATCACATAGCACTGCTGACCGCCGAACTGCCGTACCAGAACCGTGATGTCCGGATCCTGAAGCACCTCGCCGTATCCGCGGGTGATCTCTTCGTCCAATTCCATGGTGCTCTTGCCGGCGACATAGATGTCACCCAGTCGCTGCAAAGAGATGTACCCATCCGGACGGACG
This sequence comes from bacterium, assembly GCA_036788095.1. Lineage (GTDB taxonomy): Bacteria > Zhuqueibacterota > Zhuqueibacteria > Residuimicrobiales > Residuimicrobiaceae > Anaerohabitans. The sequence goes on from DAIQOA010000093.1 coordinate 7,271, forward strand.
GCGATCGTCTCATTGTATTCCGGGGTGTTGAAAAATTTCACTTCGATGACATCGCCAAAACCGAGAAGATATTCGCTGCATCGCTCCGGCCCCATCCGTTCGGACAGACGCACCACCTCGGTGGTCGTACGCACAGGTTCGGCCTCGCGCACGCGGGCTTCACGCACCACGGTCTCGGTCTGGCTTTCGCTCTCGCTCAAGGCGGCGTGGGGGCCCGCATCCGCGATCCGGGTTTCGGTCTCCGTCTTGACCTCCGGCGGTGCGGCAGGGGCTTTCTTTATCACGCTGGTTCTTTTGCGGCTGTTTTTCTTCGCCGCCTGGGCAACCCGGGTCCGCTTGTTGGAGCTGAGTTCATCCGTTTTGCCGTTGTTGGCCTTTTGCAGATCGATGACCGCCTTGTTGCGGCCCTCGTCAGCTGGACGGTTGTGCGGTTGCACTGAACAGGAGGTCCATGCCATCCCGATCGACAACACGGCCAACGTCCAGAGTATGTTCGGAAGAGTCTTCATGACTAACCTCATTGAGAAAGGGTGTGCGTCTTACTTGGCCATCGTCATTTTAATAAAAGTGCGGTAGCTGCCGGCTTCCATCATACACAGATAGGTTCCGGAAGGCACCGGCTGATTGTTCATATCACGCCCGTCCCATAGCACGTCATAGCGGCCGGCCGATTGCGAGGCGTTGACCAGCGTGCGCACCAACTGCCCCATGATGTTGAAAATCTGCACGCGCACCGGGCCCGCCTCTTTAACCGTGTAGACGATACTCGTGGTCGGATTAAAGGGATTGGGGAAATTCTGCTGCAGGGTAAAGGCCTCGGGCTGGGTCTGCGTCGTCAGGGAGATGGGACCATGCAGCATCTCCACCCCGCTCGCCGAGACATCCGCCAGCCAGTAGAAATACTTTTGCTGTTCCTCGACCTGTCGATCACGGAAATAATACGTGTGCACGGTCTGGGAGTTGACCGCACCGTCGATCAGCTGCTCGGTGATGCGGACGCGGCCGCTGTCGCGCGCCGTGGCGCGATAAAGATGAAAGCCCAGGTTATCCGTCTCTGAATAAGTGGACCAACGCAACAGCACCAGACCGGCTTCATCCGTTGCGGTGAACAGCGCCAGTTCCACCGGCTCAAACGATCCGCCATGCATGCGCCAGGCGTTATCCTCGAGAAAGTCAAGACCAAAATCGTGACTGTCAAAGTCGCTGTTGATGACATAGGTCAGAGAGTTGCCGTAGGCGGCTTTCTCCGCGACCGAATCGTTCCAGGCTCGCACGTAGACCCTGCTGCCGGTCTTGAGCAATTCATGCCGAAAAACCGCGGCGAACAATCCCTCATCGGGATTAAAGGGGTAGCCGTGACCGATGTAGGTGACGCCCAACAGCGAATCATCCGCGGTCGGGTTGCCGAAGGAATCGGGCTCCGCGATCTGGCCGTCCGGACCCACCCAGAGGAGCTGTACCAGATCGCCGCCCTCAGAGTTACCCCGTAACGGCGTCACGTTGTCGGCTTCCATGATGCCCACACTGGTGTACGCTTCAAAGGTCGTGGTGAATAATTGCGTCCATCCCACCGTCGCCGCGCCCAGCAGCAACAAAACGCAGAGATAGAAACATCGTTTCGTGTTCATAACCATCACTCCTACACTAATAGTGGCTAATTATTATAAATCGGATTGGGATAGTTCCACTCGATCGGCGTGGCGCTGTTTTTAATCCAAACGATGTACCCCTGACCGGGATTCAGCGAGATCGGTGAAACCAGCGTTCCGGATTCATTCATAAACTGACCATCCCAGGTCGTGTGCGTGCCCGCCACCAGCCAGGCGAACTTGTAGCCGGTGGGGTGGTAGACCAGCACCTTGTCCGATTGACCGCTGGAAGACCCGCCGCGCAGAACCCCTTCACGGCTCAACGCGCTGTTCGGCAGAGCGACCGTGGTTGGATAGCACGTGCCGACATAATTGATGCCCGGCGTGAGCGTCAGCACTCGATTGGAATCACTGCTGACCAGGCCGGTCACCGTCAGCAGAGAATCCGTATGCCCGGCACGACGATAGAGCCAGAACGCCTGGTCCGGCAGCAGCGACAGCGTCGACAGAGTCGAACCGTCCTCTTTCACCCATTTGCCGTCCAGCGGAGAGCCGGTGCCCTCCACCTTCCAGGCGGTCTCGGTCTGATTCTGCTCCTTGAAGGTCATCACGTAATCGGAGGAAGCCTTACTGCTGCCGCCGGTCAACTGATCGCCCAGCACATGGTTGACGCCGGCGCTGTCCGGAATCAACGGCAGTGAGAGCAGATTGATGCCCTTGGCCAGACACACGGTGTAGCCGCCGATCCGGGAAAAGGTAAAAATCGTCGCGCCGTTGCGCAGAGCAACGACCTGATAATAGACGCCGGCATCCCTCACCGGGACAAAAGCGTCGTCGAGAAAAGTGGTGTCCGGCGTCAGGACGAAGGGCTGATCCGCGGTGAAATAGGGATGCGCATCACGAAAAATCTCATAGGAATCGGCGCCGGCAACCCGTTGCCAGCTCAACTGCAGCCCGTGTGCGGAACAAACCGCGCGGATACCCGGGGCCTGCAAGGTGATCGACACTTCAGCGGAGAGCTCGCTTTCATTGCCGCTGTCGTCATAGGCGCTGACGCCCACATAGTAGGATTTACCATACTCTGCGCCGGTGATCACATGCTCGGTGGTGTCGCCGACGTCGATGGTGTTGGTGTAAACGCCGCTGGCCTCGCCCACATGCACGCGATAGCCTGCTAGATCCGGTTCACTGTTGGCATTCCATTTTACTTTAATGGCGCCGGCCCACACGGCGGTCGAAAACACAATCAGCCCCAGCATGCAGAGAGAGCGTATTCTGCTCCTGGCGGGCTGCATCTTTTGAAATCTGTTCATCGATGATTTGCGTTTTTTCTTTTGTGAAACTTGCATGCACCGGCTCCTCCGAATGGTCTTGGTCCCTTGCAATCGCCTTATCAAGCGATCTTCGTGATCCACCAACACTGTGCTCCAAGGCATATGTCATGCCAAAAAAAAAGAGCCCGTCGCCAGGCTCTTTTTTATTGAAGAAATTGTTTTTCCGTAAATATTTAAATATTTAATCCATTGTTTATCAATTAATTGCGAAAACGCCTTTATTGAAGAAAAAATTCTTTACTAAATTAATCCTTTGAATCAGCCTTCAGAAAAAGGGACACTGGAAGGGGCAACTGTTGACTCTATGTCCCAGGAGAGCGGCGTGTGCGGGGCAGTAAAAAAAAATCCAAATTGATGACGGATGCCGAACCAAGTTGCAGAGTGTGCGCAATGATGCCTGATCCGAGTTGCGACGCAGCAGCTCCCGAGTCATCAATTTGGATAGAATGGATCGAGTCAATTGAGGGCGAGCAGTTCGCGCTTGGCGATGATGCCGGCGGCTACGTCGACCAGGCCGGCCAGGGCGGCGGCGTCGTGCGGCTTTTCCGTTTGATAAGTGACGCCCTGTTCAGCGGCGATGGTGCGGATGTTTTGCGTGAGGTCATCCGACAGCAGCACCACCGGCAGGCGCGGCCGCAATCTCCGCAGGACCGGCAACACATCGATGCTGACATTGCCGTACAGGTCCATGTCCAGAATCAACAGATCGAGGCCATGGTCGAGCAAATCCGACAGCGCCTCCATGCTGCGCTGCACACAGGAAAAGTCACAGGCCAGCTGAGTGAAATGTTTTTTCAGAGCGTCTTCCATGCCTCGGTCCATCGTGGCCAGAACGATTCGCTTTTTACCGTTGACGAACGCAGGATTTTGCATACTCTCTCCACCGTCCCTTTTAAGTGAATCCATCTCTCTTTCCTTGCCTGCACCCCCACCTGCCGCCGGCCGTTAAACCGGGTGCATGGAGCCGTGCAGGTTCTCCTCACACCGCTGCTCCATCAATTATCATGCCAGAATCGATAAAAATAGACACTCATTATTATATTGTTAATATTGTGTTTAATATTAAATATTTTTACTAAATAATTTATTAAATTAACCCATTGAAAATATGATGCTACGCATAGAACGATCCGCGGAACCGATCATTTCAATTGTATTATTTACAATTAGTTAAAACATTGTATTTTCTGCGACAGGCGACGATGGGTTGTGCAAGGATTGTTACAGTGGCAAAAAAAGGGCGGCCTGGTGGCCGCCGGTGATAGCTCGCGAGAGAGGGGTTATTTTTCCTTTTTATTCTGACCTTTGACCGGGGAGAGATGGTGCTGCTCCATCAGCCGGTAAATCGTCTTGCGGTTCAGACCGATTCCGTCGGCCATCTTGGAAATATTGCCGTGATAGTGTTCGAGCATTTTGCCGATAAAGTGTTTTTCAAATTCCGCCACCACTTTGGCTTTCGCATCCTTAAAGGAGAGTGGTTCCTCGGGAGCGGGGATGAACACCTGCCGGTGGTTGGGCTGAATAAAGTCCGGCAGATCCTGTACGCGGATTTGCGGATGATCGGCCAGAGCCACCATCACTTCCATGGCATGCTGCAGTTCTCGTACATTGCCCGGCCAGTCGTACTGCTGCATCAGCATCAGCGCATCGCTGTTGATCGATTCGACCTCCACCCGTCCGCTGTAACGATAGACATTTAAAAAGTGATAAGCGAGCAAGGGGATGTCCTCGCGCCGCTGGGTGAGCGAGGGCATGTGCAGGCGGATGACGTTAAGACGGAAATAGAGGTCTTCGCGCATTTTTTTCTCGCGCACCAGAGTTTCCGGATCTTTGTTGGTGGCGCTGATCACCCGTGTGTCCACCGCCACCTCTTTGACATCGCCGATGCGGCGGATCATTTTATCCTGCAGCACACGCAGCATTTTTTGCTGCAGGTCGAGACCGACCTCGCCGATCTCATCGAGAAAAATGGTGCCCTGATCAGCGGCTTCGAACAATCCTTTCTTCTCCAGAGCGCCGGTGAAAGAACCGCGCGCGTGACCGAACAGCTCGCTCTCCAGCAAAGTGTCCGGCAGCGCAGAGACCGCCACGGGCACGAACGTATGCGTTCGCCGCGGACTGTAATAGTGCATGCCCCGCGCCAGCACCTCTTTGCCCGTGCCGGTGTCGCCGGTGATGAACACCGTGGCGTTGGTCTGTGCCACCCGCTTGGCTTTTTCAAACACCTCCTGTATGGCGGCGCTCACACCTACAGCGCCGAAAAAGCCGGCATCGCCGGTCAGATCGTCCATCTTGTTGCGCAGCAGCCGGTTTTCCCTCTGCACACGGGCGAATTTGGTCGCCCGTTCAAGCGGCATCAACAGATCCGTGCTGTTGCTCATTTTCTGAATATAATCAAAAGCCCCCATCTTGAGCGACTCCACCGCATTCTCAATGGAAGGAAACTCGGTGTATAAAATCACCACCGCCTCCGGATCCATGCGGCGCACCTCCTCCAGCACCTCCATGCCCTCTTTAGGGCGATCCATTTTAAGATCGGTCAAAACGACCAACGGCGACTCTTTGGCATACGACCGGATGGCTTCGCTGGAGTTGATGGCGGCGGAACACACATAGCCCGCCTTTTTCAGCAGTTTGACGATGTTGTTGCGCCAGGTCGCGTTATCCTCCACCACTAGGACGCTGTTCCGCTTGGGATTCAACTTTTCCATTCACTTCCTCGCTTGATTAAGTGACCCTGCTCCGCTGGGAAGCTAAGGGTGACCGTTGTGCCATTTCCCTGGCTGCCGGCAAATCCAATCGTACCCCCATGCGCCTGAGCGATGGCATAGCTGATGGTCAGCCCGAGGCCCGAATGATCGCCTTGCTTGGTGGTGAAAAAGGGCTCACAGGCCTGTTCCAGCTCCAGGTCGCTCATGCCGCAGCCCTGGTCGCTCACTGCGACTTGCACCAGGCCGCCCGATAGCGACCGCTCTGCCGAGACCCTGACCACGCCTCCTTTCGGCATGGCTTCGGCCGCATTGCGCAACACGTGACTGAAACACTGCTCCAACGTCGCCTCATGGCCTCGAATCCTCAGCCCGTTGGCGGCAGGCAGCCCTTCGAACCGAACCCCTTGGCGCGCAAAGAGCATGGCCGTCAGGTCAACCGCTTTTTCCAGAACAAGCGGCACGTCGACCAATTTGTTGTGCAGACGCCGGTCGATGAGCAAACCATCCAAATCCTGAGTGAGCTTTACCAGCCGCTGCGCCTGATCATGAAGGGTTTTCAGCTCTTGGCCAAGGTCGCTGCCGTCTGCATCCTGCGCCGCCAGCAGCAGGCGGCTGGACAGGTCAAAGAGCGGTTGACCCAGTCTGCGGATGAAACGCCGGGTTAGTACATCCAATTGCTTGATGCGTCCGGTCAAATCCGCCTGCCGCATTCGCTCATTTTCTACGGACACATCGTGCAGAGTAACGCTCAAACCGGTCACTTTGCGCCGGCTCACCACCGGCGCCAGTTCCATACGCACCCAACACGTTTCCGTCCCAAGGCGATCCAACCTTTGATCGCGGGTGATCGTCTTGCCCTCGCCAACCACCGCGGCGACGATGGCAAACAGGTCGCTGCCGCACAAAGCGGATAACTGAGGTTCCAGGGAGCCGCCCCTTGCCGGCATCGAACCGTACCAGTGTTGCAGCCACTCGCCACGCGACTCACGCAGACACAGTTCAGCATCCACCTGCAGATGTTGCAGAAAAGAAGACATGTCTTCTCAGTCCGGCTTTTCGTTACGCGCAGCGTTAGCGCTGCACGGGTGAATCGGCCGCCGGCCGGTTGAACCATTGCGAATCAGGCAGCGCATCGTGGCGCGCCGGCAGCGTCACCCGGACCTCGGTTCCTGCGCCGGGCTCGCTGTTGACCTGAACAAGTCCCTGATGGGTTTGAATCACGCGATAGGCGATCGCCAACCCCAATCCATCCTCCTTACGCAACTTGGTGGTGAAAAAAGCGTCAAAGATATGGGGCATGACCTCCGGCGCGATGCCGCTGCCGTCGTCAACCACGCGGATCTGATACCGGTCCAGCTCAGCATCATAGCGTACCGTGACGGTTACTTGACCCTGCTCGTCCACAGCATCCAGCGCGTTCATCAAAATCGCGGAAAAGGCGTCGAGCAAGCCGGCGCGGTTGCCATAGTAATCCGGAAGCTCATCGGGAATTTCGAAAATAACCGGCGGCTTTTTGGCCACGCAGAGGATGTCTGCCAGATCATAGGCTGAGTGCAAAAGCTCAGGCCAGGCGATGGGAATGACGCCCGAAGGATAATCGATGATCATCTTTTCCACACGCTGCAAAAGTTTGAGCACCTCGTTCTGCTGCAGCAGCAAACGGTCTATCGTCTCCTGCCGGGAAGGCTTGTCCGACAGATACTGCAAATCAGAGATCAAATGAAACAAGGGCAGCAGCACGTTGCGCAGTTCATGGCAAAAGCTGTCCACCAGCCGTTGCAGCGCCTCCTGTTTAGCCGCCACCAAAAGATTGATCGGCCACTCTTTCAAAGAGGGCGATGGAATGCCGGGGCCGTGCACAGTCGGCTTTTTAGCGCCAGCGTGGTTCTCCACCTGTCCGCACTGGTCTTCGTGCAAAGAGTCTTCCGCACCCATACTGGTAAAGGCCAGCGGAATCTCTTCGGCCGGTTCGCCCGCCTCCTCACCGGCATGGTTGTGCAAAAACCGTAACGCCTGTTCATACCCTTCGGTCCTGGGCGTATGACTGAACAGAACCACCGCCCCTGCCACCTGACCGAGCCGATGAATGGGCTGAATCGCGGCTAAAACATCCGGCTGTTTGGTAGATGAGGCGCTAACAGGAAGCAGACGATGCCACTCCTGGCCGCTCCGCAGCACCAGATGTGCCGCTTGCACCAGACCGCTGGTCTGCAGCGACTCTATCTGTTCAATGCCGGTTTCGCAGACCGATTCTGCACTTTCGCCGGTAACAACTGATTGCTGGGCGTTCGCCCAGACGATCCGGCCATCGCGGTCGATCAGCAAAAGTCCAAAGGGGCTGGTTTCGAACCAGACACAGGTCGCTCTGTCGAACCAGGTGGATAGCACAGCGTGGGTATTCATCACACCTCAGTCAAAAAAATCTTCGTCACGCCGATGCCAAGATGCTGAAATGGGGGATTGGGTGGGAACGATCTAAAACAATTGCGGTTATTACATCACGCCTGCTGTCTGCAGGCCTTCTTTTCCTAATGTACTTGATTTGTCCAAAAAAAGCAACAAATAATTAATTATTCACTAAATTTCTTTGTGTTTTTCCTATTATTGGGTCATATTTGTCACAATTATATGACACCCATAGTGAATACAATTATGCTTGATTATTAATTATATTTCAGTTAACTTTATTAACGATTTTGAACATTAATTGGGATTAAAAAAGTGACGCCTCCCTTGAGAACCTGTTGCGGCTGCCATCAAATCAAGGCGGCAGCAGAACTGCAGCGCATCACTCTACAGCCTAACGGTGCATTAGGGCTGGACGGCAGGCATAAAGCAGCCGGCCGAGGTGCATACCTGTGTCCGAATGCGCAGTGTCTGCAATCGGCGCTTCGCCATAAAGCTCTGCAACGGGCCTTCGGCATTGACCTGCCCCAGCCTGTGCTGGAAGAATTCAGTCGAAGATTTCTCGAACGTTCGGGAGAAACTCATGTCAACGAGTGAGCGCGAAGCGAAGCGACAGATCGAGTGGGTGATCGCCCGATTGGAAAAACATTTTGGCGAGCCGGTCTGGCCCGGGCGCCGGGATTTTCTCGAGATCCTGATCGGCACCATTCTTTCTCAAAACACCAATGATAAAAATTCAGAGGCCGCTTTTCTAAAACTGCGCGCTGCTTTCAAGGACTGGCAGGCCATCATGGCCAGTCCCACTGCGCGCATCGCCGCGGCCATCCGGTCCGCCGGCCTGGCCAATCAAAAAGCGGAGCGGATAAAAAAAATTCTCGCCTGGGTGAATAAAACCTGGGGTACGTTTGATCTCAATTTTTTATGCGCCATGGATCAACGGCAGATCAGCGACCTGTTTCAGCAGCAAAAGGGCATTGGCGCCAAAACCATCAGCGTTACCCTCATGTTCGCCTGCGGTCACGATGTTTTTCCCGTGGACACGCATGTGCATCGGCTCTGCGGAAGATTGGGACTGGTTCCATCCGGGACGACCGCGGAAAAAACTTTTACCCTCATGGCGCCGCGCATCCCCCGCGGTAAAGGTTATTCTTTCCATGTTAATATGATCCGCCTGGGTCGGGAAATCTGTCAGGCGCGCAAACCCGCATGCCTCCAGTGCCCGCTGCGAAAAAAATGTCCGTCTGCACCAACATCAGCAGCAGAATAAAAAGAGCAGAGACTGCCACTCCCGCTTTTGCTCAGCGAAAAATGATTGATCACCGGACGGTCAAAGGTAAAGGCCGCTGCGCCGAGGGAATGAAAAACTGATGAAACGAGCTGTTCGTTGAATGAACCTCCGCGCTCTTGACGACCTTGGCGGTTGAGCAGCCGCCCATCGGCGAATGAACGGAGTAAATGAGTTAATGCGGCCATTAAGTATAACTAGTT
>DAIQOA010000094.1:0-16678 GCA_036788095.1 bacterium
AAAGACAACAGGGAAGGCTTTGCTCTCCCTGTTGTCATCCCGAGGCGCGAAACCAGTGCATGGCAGAACCTGTTTACAGAATCAGCCAAGCGCCGAAGGATCTAGCGACGAACAAGAAATGCGAAAGAGTGGGGCTTTGCGCGTCGATAGATTCCTCGCCCTCTGCCAAGGCATCGGGATGGTTGGCATGCGGGATTGCGGGCTCGGAAAGACAACAGGGAAGGCTTTGCTCTCCCTGTTGTCATCCCGAGGCGCGAAACCATTATATGGTTGAACCTGTTTGCAGAATCAACCAAGCGCCGAGGGATCTAGCGAAGAACGGAACATGCGAAAAACTCTGGTTCTGTGCGACGATAGATTCCTCGCCCTCTGCCACGGCATCGGGATGGTTAGCATGCGGGGTTGCGGGAATGACAGAAGGGAAGCATCCAGCGACGTGCAAAATAATAATCGCCGCTTTATGGCGACCTCAAGGGGCTGCCGCCCTTGCTGATTTTTGCCGGCAACGACGAGCTGCTGCGCGATGATTCAGTCCGATTTGCCCACAAGGCGCAGGAAGCGGGAGTGCCGGTAAGATTGCAAGTCGGTGAAGGGATGTCTCACCGCTACCCGGTCTGCGCTCCGCTCTTTCCCGAGGCGACCGCAGCCATGCAAGAATTGGCCGCGTTTATAAAAGCGCACAGCGCAGGCCGGCGCTGAAACCAAGAAAAACAGTTTGAAAATAACCACATTTTTGTATATTAGTAATCATAAACATTCCTTTTCGTAATCTATCTCCAGGTACAGCCATGAATCGAAATGCGGGTAAAAAAAGCACCGCCGGCGCCGGGCCGGACCGGCAGCTGAGCATCCTCATCGAGATCAATCAGGCGGTGAGCCGCAGCGCCGAGTTGACCGAAGCCTTGCGTGTTACGCTGCAGATTCTGGAAAAATCCCATCACATCCTTTCCGGCGCGGTTTTCCTCATCGACGAGGACGGACAGACGCTGGAAACAGCCGCCAGCATCGGCTATGGCAATCTCCCCAACCGGACAAAATATAAAATGGGCGAAGGATTGACCGGCCGCATCGCCGTCACCGGCAAACCCATCATCGTATCCAAAGTCAGCAAAGAGCCCCTGTTCCTCAACCGCATGAGGTCCTGGGACGGCGATGGGGAAAAAGAGCAATCGTTCATCGGCGTGCCGATCGTTCTCGATTACACCACCCTGGGCGTTCTCAGCGTCAACCTGGCCTATCAACCACGCCGTGATTACGACAGCAGCCTGAAATTCCTCACCCTGGTGGCCTCGGCGCTGCTGCAGCCGATCCGGCTGCGCCAGGCCATCGAGCGCGAACGCCAGTCGCTGATCGATGAGAACGTGATGCTGAAAACCAAACTGCAGCAGGAGCACAGCTTTCACAACATCATCGGCAACAGCAACGAGATGCGCGAGGTGTATGAAAAGGTCACTCAGGTGGCCCGCGCCAACACCACGGTGCTGATCCGCGGCGAGAGCGGCACCGGCAAAGAGCTCATCGCCCAGGCGATCCATTACAACTCGCTGCGCAGCGACAAGCCGTTCATCCGCGTCAATTGCGCGGCGATTCCCGAGAACCTCATCGAATCGGAATTTTTCGGCTATGAAAAAGGCGCGTTCACCGGCGCTGTGGCGGCGAAAAAAGGCCGTTTTGAACTGGCGGACGGCGGCGCCATCTTTCTCGACGAAATCGGCGATTTGAGCCCGATGACCCAGGTCAAACTGTTGCGCGTGCTGCAGGAACAAGAGTTCGAACGGGTCGGCGGCGTACAGACCATCCGCGTGGATGTACGCATCATCGCCGCCACCAACGCCGATCTGGAAAAACGGATGGAGATCGGTCAGTTTCGTGAAGACCTGTACTATCGCCTTAACGTCTTTTCCATCTTTTTGCCGCCGTTGCGCGAACGCAAATCGGACATACTGCTGCTGGCCGACTATTTTATGGTGAAATACGGCAGAAAACATCAAAAAAACATCAAACGCATCTCCACGCCTGCCATCGATATGCTGGAGCAGTACCACTGGCCCGGCAACGTCCGCGAACTGGAGAACTGCATCGAGAGCAGCGTGCTGGTCTGCGAGGACCAGGTTTTGCACAGCTATCATCTCCCGCCCACGCTGCAGACCGCGGACAGCAGCGGCACGCACGCGCGCCTGCCGCTGGAAGAGCTGGTGGCCTCCTACGAAAAAGAGCTGATCCAGGATGCGCTCAAATCCAGCCACGGCAACCGCGCCCGCGCCGCCCGCCTGCTCAACACCACCGAACGCATCATCGGCTACAAAATCGAAAAATACGACATCGACGTCAAACGGTTCAAAGCCTGAAAGAGCCAACCTGCGACGCCGCACCGAATCCCCACTCCATAGCCGACCGGCAAGTCCCTGCTGATTCCAACTTGTTTTTTTTCGCCATTCCGTTTTTTCTAAATAGATAATCGGTCAGGCCGGCGTTGGCCGGTGCGAAAGACGACACGGCGTAAAGGCCTGTATGCCATGCCCGCCGGGCGTCCGAGTATGAATGGGTACGGATGTGAGGCAAATCAAAGGATATGGGGGATGAAACGATAGCGAACTTTCTCCAGGTAGGAGCGATAGGCTGGATCCATTTCCAGCAGTTTTTCCTCAGCCAGAGCGCGTACAATCTGTCCTGCAAAGATCAGCGCACCCTTGATGAGATTGCCGGTGGAGGGATGGCCGAGAAGAAAACCGGCGAGAAATAAAAGTTCGGCCGCATAAAGGGGATGGCGCACCCAGCGATAGGCGCCGTTGATCTTGATCTGCCGGTTGGCCGGCACAATGCCAAAGCTTTTGCCCAGGCTGGCGAGGGCAATGAGGATGGCAAGAAGAGCAACAGTTTGTACCACCATGGAGATGGTCTGCAATAGGGCATGGCCCATCGGCGCCGGCCGCAACCAGAGTGAAACCAGAACCGTAGCGGCGGCAACAAGCCAGTCCTGCCAGCGATGCGAGAGGACCTCCGAGGGACGCCTGGATAAAAAAAGATAAACCAGAAGCGTATTGTAGAGGAAAAGACCCATGGCCTTGAACGACTGCTGGTCCAGCCATTTGCTGAACGTGGTTACAACAAATCCCAGCCACAGAAAGGCCAGGCAGAAATTGATGATGCTATGAAAGAATCGCGGCCAGGCGGATGCGGTTTCCGGAAACGGAGCGTCGGCACTCACTTCCAATTGGTCGCCGACTTGCAGCAATCCATTCACAGGGCTGTCTGCCGGCCATTCCAGTACGGAACGGCACCCGGCGACATACGGGATCATCCGGCGTGGGGGTATCGACGGCTCTAATCGCAGCACGCGACCGTCCTGATGGAGAAAGGCGGCACCGATGGGCTGATCCATGGTGAACGTATGAATGCCGTTGCAGGGCTGGATCAGCAGCGCTCTGGGCGAGGAGAGCTGGTTGAGCGAAAGTAGGCCGAGAAGACGATGAGACCATTTTTCGGTGCAATAAACAGTGTGCGGCAAACGAGCGCCGCTGGAGCGGTTAACGAGCGGCATGGATCACCACATTCTAACCATCAGGACATCGTCCTTGTCCACGCTCTGCCGGCGATCGATGGTCATCACTTTGCCGGCCTCTGCTGAGGTCGTATTCACGCTCATCTGCGCGCGAGCACCTGCAGGCGCTGCATAGGTGAATCCAGGGCTCAGGGAAATGCGTTCCCGGTCGCAGGAGATGAATCTGCCGCTTACCTTTTTGCCGTTGCGCAGATGCAGCTCGATAAGGCCGTTGGCCTCCTCCGGCATCTCTTGCAAATCGTAAACCTGGTCCTCGATCAGGACCAGTTGCGGCGTGGTGGTTGGCATGTGATAGCGATGCAGCGCCGGCGCGCACGCCAGCGTCCAGGCCACAGAAGAAAAAGCAAAAGTCAACAGGCGCCGTTTGGTCATCAGGGATTCTCCTTTGCAGGTCTCATTGTCCGGTAATGCCGGAGAAATTTTTCAAAATGCTGATAAAGCCGGGTCCAAGGACGACGATGAACAGAGCCGGGAAAATGAACAGCACCAGGGGGATCAGCATTTTAATCCCCGCCTTGGCCGCCTGTTCCTCTGCCGATTGCCGCAGCCGGGTGCGCAGCGAATCCGCCTGCGCGCGCAGCGTGTCTGCCAAACTGGTGCCCAATTTGTCCGCCAGGACCAATGCGCCGACCAGGATGCGCAGGTTCTCGACTTTATTGCGCACGCACAGGTTGCGCATGGCCACCTCCCGGGAGAGGCCGGTGCGCATCTCCTGAGTGACCAGGAGCAGTTCCCTGCTCAACACCGGCGAGCGCATGCCCAGTTCCTGAGCGACCCGCAAAAGCGCGGCGTTGAGCCCGAGCCCTGCTTCCATGCAAATGACCAACAGATCCAATGCGTCGGACAGGCTCTCGCCGATCTCCTGACGTCTTTGCGCGGTGATATAGCGCAGCACCATATTGGGCAGGCTGAGTCCAACCAGCGCCACGATCAGGGCTAGCAGTGCGGACATGGAGGGAGGATAGACCAGCCTGGCCGCAAACACATAATACAGCGTGACCAGCAAAAAAGCAAAGCTCAGACGGATGCCGACAAACAGCGCCGGACCATACTCGTGGTGAATGCCGGCTTCCAGCAGCATGGCCACGGTCTTGCTCTGATTTTTCGGCGATTCGGCGCCGCCCAGCTTGCCCAGGTTCACCAGCGCCTTTTCCAGTCCGGGCGGCAATTTTGATTTTTTAGTCGCCGCCTGGGCGATCAAGTCCTGGGCTGCGTCTGCCGTCACCTGCTCCATATCACGAAGGCGCCGGGCGGTAGGGGCATAGCGTTGATGCAGCAGCCGCAACAAAACAACGATTAAAAGAAAAACCGACAAAAAGATCGTCATCAGAGCCAAGTAAAGAGGCATGGCGTTTCCTACTGAAATTTTATGCGAATGATTTTACGAATCACCAAAAAGCCGAGGATCTGCATGATGGCGCCCGCCAACAGCAGCTTGCGGCCGGCGGGGCTTTCCAGCAAGGGGGCAAAATAATCCGGATTGATGGCGTTGATGATAATCATAAAAACCACCGGCATGCTGCCCAACACCCACATGGTCATGCGGCCCTGGGCCGTGTAGGTGCGGATCTGTCCCATTAATTTAAACCGCTCGCGGATGGTATAGCTGATCTTTTCCAGAATTTCAGCCAGATTCCCGCCGGTCTCACGCTGCAGCAGCACGGCGGTGACGAAAAGCTTGAGATCGAGGCTGTTGACCCGCTGAGTGAGGTTGACCAGCGCCTCGCGCATGGGCAATCCCAGGTTGGTCTCTTCAAAAGTTTTGCGGAATTCCACGCCGATGGGATCCGGCGCTTCGAGGCCGACCATCTGAATGGCTTTGTTCAACGCGTGACCCGCGCGCAGCGAGCTGGTCATCATGTCCAGGGCGTCGGGAAAAGCACGCACGAATGCGCGCAAACGGCGATTGCGACGATAGAGGATGATCAGGATGGGCAGCAGACCCAGGCTGAAGACGACAAGAAAGCGCAAAAGAAAATTTGCCGAATGCCGGGTGAAAAGCAGGCCCAGCATGATCAGCAATGCGATGCCCAGCAGCAGAGTGCCGACCGTGATCTTGCTGTCGCTCTGCTCCAGCCACTGCCTGAGTTTGCGGGTAAAATCCATCCGGCTGAGAAAACGGTTAAAAAGAGAGATGTCGCTCAACCGCTCATCGCGCAACACCAGGGGGAGTTGTTCCGGATTCAGGCCCATCTCGACGGAATAGGCGGCCAGACGGCGGTTGATCTTGCGCCGGCTGCCGCGGCGGCGCTCATAAATCAGCAGCAGCGCGCTCAGAATGATCAGAAGAAAAAAGAGGAAAAAAGCCACGAGCGGGAGGATCATGAGGTGGCCTCCTCCTTTTGCTCAAACTCAAAGTTCGGCTCGAACATCGCGTCTGGCAGCTTGATGCCGGAGGTTTCAATGCGTTCGGCAAATTTGGGACGAATGCCGGTGGTGTGGAAAGTGCCGATCACTTTGCCGTCCTCGCGGATGCCGAGTTTTTCAAAAACAAAGATATCCTGCAGAGAAACCGTATCGCCCTCCATGCCGACGATTTCTGCCACCTTTTGCACCTTACGGCTGCCGTCGCTCATTCGGGAGATCTGAATGATGATGTTGATGGCTGAACTGATCTGCTCGCGCATGGCGCGGTCGGCCAGATTGGCGCCGGCCATGAGCACCATGGTCTCGAGCCGGCGCAGGGCATCACGGGGCGAGTTGGCGTGCAGGGTGGTCAACGAGCCGTCGTGGCCGGTGTTCATCGCCTGCAGCATATCCAGCGCCTCGGCGCCGCGCACCTCGCCGACGATGATCCGGTCCGGCCGCATACGCAGGGAATTGCGCACCAGATCGCGCTGCACCACGGCGCCCCTGCCCTCGATGTTCGCCGCTCGCGTTTCCAGACGGACCACATGCCGCTGCTGCAGTTGCAGCTCGGCGGCGTCTTCCACCGTGATGATGCGCTCGCTGCTGGGCACATAACCGGAGAGGATGTTCAACAGGGTGGTTTTGCCTGAGCCGGTGCCGCCGGAGATGAGGATGTTCAAACGCGCTTTGACCGCCGCGGCGAGCATCTCCGCCATGGAGGGCGTCAGGCTCTGCAACCGCAGCAGGTCGTCCATGGACAGGCGCTGCAGTCCAAATTTTCGAATGGAAAGGATGGGGCCGTCCACGGCCAACGGCGGGATAATGGCGTTGACGCGCGAGCCATCAGGCAGGCGCGCGTCCACCATGGGGCTCGATTCATCGACCCGGCGGCCGATCTTGGAGACGATGCGCTCGATGATATGCATGAGATGTGCGTCATCGCGGAATTGTGTGTTGGTGGACTCTAATTTACCGAATCGCTCGACATAAACCTGATTAAACGTGTTGACCAGGATATCGGCAACCGTGGGATCGTGCAGCAGGGGTTCCAACGGCCCCAGGCCAAAGGTCTCATTGAGAATTTCCTCGCTCAGCCGGTCCCGGTTGATGTCCCAGGCCAGAGACTCTTCAGATTGCAGCAGATTCTCCACAACCTCCCGCACCTGCACGCGCAGCACTTCGGCGGGAATGGAATCAAGCACAGCCAGATCGAGTTTATCGATCAGGCGGCGGTGAATCCTCTCTTTCAGCTCGTAATACGCGTGCGCGGTCTGCAGATTGGGATGGAGCACGGCCGGGTCCCGTACCGCGGTTTCAGCGGCCGCCGCCTGGCTTGGTTTTCCATTCCCTCCTTTAGGCTCCGTCTTTAGACGTTGCAGCAGGCTCATCACCGGTCTCCTATTCTCTGCTCCATCGTTTGAACAATCCTCCTTTGCTCTGTTTGACCGCCGGCGCTGCTGATCCACCCTGCAATTGCTGCAGCAGTTGCACCACCTGCAGGCTGAAGCGAAGTTGCGGCTTGGTCATGATCACCGGCTCGCCGGTGTTGACGCTTTCGATCAGGGCGCCGTTCTCCTGCAGCGGCAACCGAATAAAAACCGGCGAGGAGATGGATTTTTCAATCAACTCCAGATCATCGCTCATGCGTTGCGGATAGCGATTGAGGATCACCGCCACTTTTTCCTGACGATAGCCCAGGCGCTGGAACAGGGCCAGCGTGCGCTTGAGATTATAAATCGCGGCCACATCGAGCTGTGCAATGGTGAGAATGGTATCGGATTCATCCAGGGCGCGAAGGGTTATTTCGCTGAAATAACTATCGCAGTCGATAAAAATAAAATCAAACTCCGGGCGCAGCAGATCAATGATTTGAGCCACGGCGACCGGCGGAATGTTGTCCGCCTGTTCCATATTCTCAGGACCGGCGATAAAGGTCAGGCCGCTGTGATGGCGGGCCAGTGTAGCCTGCAGCTTGGCGGCCTCCAGGCCGGACAGATTTTCGACGAGCTCCAGAAGCGAGACGCGCGGCTTGAGGTCGAGAAAAAGAGCGGCGTTGCCCAGCTGCATTTTAAGATCCAACAGCAGCACGCGTTTGCCCAATCCTTTGGCGGCCAGCGCCGCGAGATTAGTGGCCAGGGTGGTGGCGCCGACGCCGCCTTTGACGCCATAGCAGCAGATCACTCTGGCCGGGGCATGAATTCCCCCCTCCAGCGAGCGCTTTTGTGCGGAGAGCACCACCCGTTCGATCTCGTCCGCGGGCATCTTGGCAAGAAGAAACTCACAAGCCCCTTTGCGCATGGCGTGGATGATCAGCTCTGGAGCGGCGCTGTCCGCGGTGCAGAAAAACAGAGTGTGGGGGAACAGGACGCTCCATTTCTCCAGCCATTTCAGTCCCTCCTCCCCTTGAGAAAGATCCAACAACGCCAGATCCGGTTGCAGTTTGTTCAACAGCGTCTGCGCTGAGGGCCAATTCTCGCTGCGGCCGGCGAAATGTAATTTTTCTGATCGTTCGAGGTGATGGAATACGTCCCCGGGTTTGTCCCCGCTGTTGCTGATAAAGATCCAGGATAATGCATTTTCCATAAAAGCCTGTTCCACCAATCATTCTACCAGATGAATGCCATACAGATAGGTGTTGCCGCTGCCCCAAATGCCATGGGTCAACATCTCCATAAATCTCCCATAGACCGCCTTGCCCTGCATGCCCTCGATGAAAAAAACCGCCAAGCCTGTGACTGTCAAAGTATTACGGCCTGATTGAGGAGGTTCGTTTACATCGTACATGGGAATGATGCAGATGCGCGGACTGCCGTAACCGTCATACCCCGATCCTGAAACGCAATCAAGGGCGGTGTTCCAGTAGGCGTGAGGATCCTGACTGATCAGCGCGGAGATGCCGGCCCTGGTGGGACCAACCATATTGCCGGGTTCCACCTGCAGTATGTCGCCGATCCGCACCACGCCGTCGCAGCCCTCCGCCAGATTCTCTGAATACTGAGCTCCGCCGACGATGGGCGTGCCGCGATTCACAGGCGGATAATCCACGGGATAGAAAAAGCCGCCATCGGTTCCGGGAGCGTAGGGATCACCTGATTTGAGCAAAGCGTAATCGCCGACATCATAACCCAGATCAGGGACCGCAAGAGGCCTGAGGTTGTTTGTGCCGACGATGGAGCCGAGCTCCGCCGTGGCGTCGGCAGTGATGTTTAAATTGGCCATGCCCAAAACGGGAGCGAAAAAAAGAGGCAGCCGGCGTGCGGACTGTACCCTTACCCGATTGGAAGTGGGAAAGGTGACGTCGCCGGCGCTGACAGCCACGGGATTTTGGATGCAGGTATTGCGACCGGCAAAATCCATGGCGCGCCGTGTCGCCTCGGATTGGCTGGTCATCAGTCCGGCTGCGCCGGCCAAAGCAGCAGCATCCACGCCGGCCTGCAGCTGATTGCGGCCGGCCAGTACATAACTGACATCGATGGCCAGGGCAGCCAGGCCCATCACCGCCATCATGGAGACGGCGGCCAGCACAAAGATGTTGCCCTGTTCGTTTCGAAACAGGTGGAGACTAGTTCGTCTGTCGCTCATACTTACCACTCCCCGGATGGCAAAAGTTGCGCACCCTTGATGATTTGCGGAGAAATCATGATCATTAATTCGCTTTCCTTGTTGCTGAAACTGCTGCTGCTGAACAAGCGCCCGAGCACGGGCAAACTGCCCAGCAGGGGAATTCTGGAGACCGCTTTGACCTGTTCCTGGGAATACAGACCGCCGAGAATGAGATAATGACCCTCCTGCAGGTCCACATGGGTGTCGGTCTTGCGCGTGGACAGGGCGGGGATGCGAAAGCCGGACAGGGTAATGCCGTTTTCAAAATCAAGACTGCTCACTTCGGTGGCCACCTTGAGATTGACCAGATTGGAATCAAGGACCATGGGGGTGAATTTCAGTTTGATGCCGAACTCTTTGAACTGAATGGTCACGGTCTGCATGCCGGCTGCGCCGGAAACGATGGGGATAGGAAATTCGCCGCCTGCGAGAAAACTGGCCTCCGAGCCCTCACGGGCGCTGAGGTTGGGCTTGGCCAGGGTGGTGAGCAGATTTTTTTCCTCCAGCGCCTTGATCATGGCGGTCAGATTCTGCGTCGGCACGGAGATAAAAAAATCCACAACCTCGCCCAGTCCCAGCGGGTCGCTGGGACTGACCACATCCCCGGCAAAACCGCCGACGTCCACTCGCTCGTTGCCGATCTTGCGGTCCTTGACGAGAAAATCCAGCCCCAGTTCGCGAATAGCGATGCGGTTGATTTCGACAAAACGCACCTGCAGCATCACCTGATGCAGGGCCACGGACCGGCGCACCAGAATACGCTGCTGACGAAAATGACCCTGGTCATCCCACACGATCAGAGTGGTGGAGCCCTCAGCCTTGCCGATCAGCACCAGTTGAGAGGCGGAGATCACGCTGGCGTCCGCAACCTCCGGGTCGGCGATGGAAACTTTGCTGATGGCCTGGCTGTAAACCAACACCTGCGAATGCCCTGGTTCAATGGTAGTGAACTCGGCTTGTTCCACACCGGCAAAAGTAATCCCGGCCACTACCAGCAGGCACGCGGCCATCATCCATCGCAGCCGGCGAACAAATGGTAAACATGCAATCAACCTCATTCTGCGGATCTCCTTTTCCATGCACCCCTTACGGCTTTTGCGGCTTGCTCTCTTTCGCGGTTCCTTCATCCAGAATCACCTCGGAACGAACGTTGGAACGATAGACTTCGATCACCTGTTTGGGCGGTTCCTGGACCGGTTGCGGCTGAACAGCCGGCGCTGGTGCAGCCTCGGTGCGCGTTACGCGCGGCTGTGGCGCCGGCTGCACGGGTTTATTTTTAGTGATCAGCTCTTTCAGACGCACGCCCGAGGGCGCCGCCTCTTCTTGATCAGCGGTGTTGCGCAGCACCAGCTGCAGTTTGCCCTCGTAACTTCCCAAAGCCAGTTTTTCCGCCTGTTCCGGAGTCACCAACAGAGTGACCGACTTGACGGTGATGGGCTCATCGCCCTTAGTGTCCACGGTCTGGTCCACCGCCAGCACCTCGAGGTTCTCCAAGATCGTGGTGGTGGTGGATTCCTCCTTGTCGCCGGTCGATGAAACCGTGGCCAGCACATCGACGCGGGCGTGGGGAAGGATGAATCCGCTGACGCCGCTGACCACGTTGACCGCCACGGTCATGGCGCGCATGCCGGCCGGTATGGCGGCGGCAAAGCCGCTGCCGGAACCCAGCGCAGCCAGGCGTGATTCCAGCACCACCTCGCCGGCAAAGAGCTCGGATTTTGTCACCCGGCCTACGAGGTCAGCGGCCTGAGAAAAACTGCCGGCAGGCGTTAATTCAACGGGATATTCTTTCACCTGCAGCACGCTCTCATCCAGCCGCGTGCCAACCGGAAGATTGATCTTGGCGATCATCACCGCACGCACCATCTCCTGCTTCTTTTGCAAAGAGGTTTTCTGATTCTGCAGATAGGAATAGGTGCCCAACGTAGCCAGCAGGGCGGCCAAAACAGCGAGAGGGATCAGGTATTTGAGCTTGAGCAGAAACATCGTATGGTCTCCGTGTTAGCCTTCCCAGTGCATCGTCGTACTGCGCGTGAGGTTAAAAGGGCCGATCAGGCCGGGTATAACCGCATTGGTCAATGGGACATAGGTTCCGCTCACCGTTACGGTTACGTCATGGCTTCCGCCAGGGCCGGACAGGGCGACAGAAACGCCGGTCAGGCCGCTGCCGGCCAGCAAATTCAACGCGGTGCTTCTGACGCGCGCGCCATCCGGCGAGGTAACCGCGGCAATGCGGGCGCCTTCCCGGGCGGCGCTGGTGAGAACGTTCATAGTCTCCCACAGCCGGCCGAATTCGATGATGCCGAAAAGGAGCAGAATAAAGATGGGAATCACCAGCGCGAATTCCACCAGCGACTGGCCTTTCTGCGATTTGCAAAATTTTTTCATCACACCATCCCTAAAAAAATGGTAAAACAGGTACCCAAAGCGATGGCAACGCCATAGGGCAGTTCCAACCGTCGGAAAGAACCAGCGGTTTTTGTTCCGGCTCGTTGCTGATAAAGGTGCACGCTGATTTTCACCAGCGCCACCACTCCTCCTGCAAGAGCAATGCAAAACAGCGCATGGACGGCAGCAGGAAAGGCGAACAGGGCGCCGACGCCGGCCATCAGTTTGACGTCGCCGGCGCCCATGCCGCCCAACCAGTAGAGCAGGGCGAAAGGGATCGCCCCCACCGCTGCGCCGAGCACAGAGACGGAAAAACCAGCGAATCCATCAACAGCTGCATGCAGAGCGATGCCGGCGATGAACGCTGGCAACGTCAACCAGTTGGGAATGCGCCGTTGACGCAGATCCCACCAGGCAGCAGCTGTAGCAAAAACAATCAATGCCGGAATATGTAGGTTTATCAGAACGTCTCCTGTGCTTGTCGATAAAACTAATCACAAAGGAACCGGCAGAACTATTGTCGCACAAATTTTATCTACGTAAGGTACGCACCACTTGTTAGCATAGTTGAAAAATGATGAAACTCAACGGTCCTAAGCAAGCTCCCACCAACTCACTTCTGTTATGCACGCATTACAATTATGCCGATCCCCTGCTAAACAAAAGATACAAACTCAAGCCTTAATTGTTTATCCACCGATACCAAGGCGAGCAGTTATTGCTTGAAAAACAGCCGTGATTTGGTTACCCAAGAGTGTGACTGCGGCAATAACAGCAATAGCGATCAACACCAGAATCAAAGCGTACTCTGCCAGGGTCTGTCCCTCTTCTTTTGAAAAGAGACCGCGGAAAAAATTGATGACTGCTTGCATGTGTGACTCCTTTGTTTTGGTTGACAGTGAATTAAATGGTACCGCCTGGTGAAGATAGAACGCCTTTACATCCCCCCTTTCAAAAAAACGAAATGACCGACGGGACAGTTGCCGCGTTTCAATAAATGGCTCACGCCATGAACAGTGCGATTCGATCACGGCCAGCTGCCGACCACCTGGTTGTACAGCGCGAGAACCTGACCGCCGAACAAGGTCAAAGCCGCAATAACCGCCAGGGCGATCAACAGCAGGATGACGGCATACTCCATCAGCGTCTGCCCATCCTCCTCTCGCAGCCGGATAGAGAAAAAACGGACGAGCCTTCGCATCATACGATCCATTAGAGATGACAGAAAGAGCATCAAACGCCTCCCCATGGTTTTGCTCGATTCCATGTTCATACATCCGGCAGTTCAGCGTCGCCGGAAAAGGATCATGCACAAGGTGGAAAATATTTTAATCTTTGAAAAAAAAAGTGGTGAAACTAACCCCGGGACGAGATCCAGCAAATTCGTCGAATGGACGTTGCCCGTCGTCGTTGCTTGACTTGCACCGCACCGGCCGCGTTTTCAATCACACCATCAAGCCTTTTGGACAGATGGGCAATCTCCTGGTCTAACACAATCCTGACACCAACAGGTTTAACGCACACGGCCTGTGCAAAACTCCATCGCATAGTTACTGCAGTTGAAAAGAGTCGCTTCCCCCTGCGCCTGAATCACGACGCTTTCAGCGTTTTAACCATTCCAACTTGACGTGCGTCGAATTATATTAAACAAAAAAACCGAACAAGTCAAGCATTATTTTTATGCTTTAATTACTTGATAATTATTTATTTAATTGACATTTTTCACCCCTTTCCCATCATGATATCAAAGAACAAGACGAACGTAAAAACAACCTTTTACTGCTCACTTGCTACATAGCCGGCCAAAGATTCAATTGAGTTCCGATTCATTTCAAGCTAACACGAATCCGGCCGGTTGCCGGCCGGATTCGTGTTCTGCGTACAAGGTGGCTGCTTATTGCAGAAGAAGCATTTTCATATCCTTGATGTACCTTCGCTCACTGCTGACAACCTCCAACCGGCAGAGATAAACGCCAGAGGTGACTCGCCGGCCGGCATAGTCCCGGGCATCCCACCTGATCTGGTAGTTTCCCGTGTTCTGCGTTCCGTTGACCAGCGTCGCGATCTCTTGTCCAAGGGTGTTAAAGACCCTGAGCACCACAGTGGCGGGCTCAGGTATCTGATACGAGATGCAGGTCTCTGGATTAAAGGGATTGGGATAATTCTGCTGCAGGTGAAAGCTCATGAGTTCGGGATCACCGGCATGCGCCACTCCGGTGGTCAGGATAAAATGAGCAACCATATTCGTATCTGCAAAGAGCGTGAAGAATTTGACCGCTGTCGTATCCTTCGCCTCACCGTTCCAGTGGTCGAATCGATAGTTCGCACCGGCCACGGCGCTCAACGTGAGCTGCGATCCAAAATCATAATCAGTCTGTTGCGGACTCGGGTTGACTTGTCCGCCGCTGGCCGGATCCGCAGAGATGTTAAGCGTAATCCCTTTGACGACTACCGTATGGCCGTCGCTCCAATTCGAAACAATTTCCGGATGCGTTCGACACCGGGCTCGAGCGCGAACGATGATGCCGTCCGAATAGATGCTTGCAGCCTTGTAACTATGCGACCGTTTGCCGTCCCCCCAGGCAAAATCGTTATACGCGGTCATCAGAGTGTCGCCGGAACTGGCATCCAACTCTTGCAGCATCAGAGCGCTGGCGGCTTTGCCCTTGTACTCTTGTCCGGATTTTCCGGCAAAGTCGATCCGCAATTCAACCTCACCGTCCTCGCCCGGGAGCAGGTTGGTGAAACGGGCGATATAGCCGGTGTTGGTGTTATCCGCAGGAAGCCGGGTTGAAGCATCATTGGCGCCGGAGAAGAGCGGCTGGCCGGCGTCATCCTTTCCGTTCGAGCTCGCGTTGGCGAACCCCGCGGCCCCGGACAGCGACACCGACGACGCGTGATCCCATCCGCCGCTGCCCATGTTGGAAAAGAACACCAGATGGTACTTTTTATTCTGCGCCAAGCCGCGTAAAGAGATGATCAGCGGGCTGTCCGGCGCATTTTCATAGGAGATGGTCCCGAGGCAGCTGACAATGCCATTGAAAAATTTATCCGCATCGGTACCGGCTTTCGGCTCTCCTCCAAGCTGGGCGGTATCCTTGAAATAGCCGCCGGTCACCTCGAGTGTGATGTCTGTCAGATCGCCGGACTGGTAATCCATCAGACGGCCCCAACCGGGCAATCCGGATTGGCCGTTGGGCGAGGTGATTTTGGTGATATAGCCCGTCTGTTGATCGGTGCAGGTTCCCCATTCTGAAAAATTGGCATCGCCCCAATCAAACTCGTATTCAATCTCATGGCCAAGATTGCTGGCCGCGCTGTCGGCGGAGAATGTCAACAATTGTCCTCTGAAAGCGAACGAAGGACCGGTCGGAATGCATGGCACGCTGACGACCTCCTCGATCTCTTCGAAATAGGCGGTCACCGTCCGGTTGCCGTCCAAAGTGACCGTGGTCGAAGCGCTGTCCGCCTGGGCCGCCGCTCGGGACCAGTTGACAAACCGGTAACCGACCGCTGGAACAGCGGTGATGGGAACCACGCTGTTGGCGGCAAAAGGATGAACGCCCACAGCGGGCGTGGTCGTACCGCTTCCCTCCGGACTCACCGCCATCGTCAACATGTAGAGGATCTGGCTAAAGTTGGCCTGAACGGTTTTGTTCGCGTTCATCACGATGGTGTAAACGCCGCCGGTGTTGATGACAGCAGCGGAATCCGCGCCACTCCAGAAATTGAACGAATACCCTGAACTGGGCGTTGGCGTCAAAGTGACTGTTGTGCCAATGGGATAAACTCCACCGGCCGGATTCAACGTGACCGTGCCATGGCCATCGTTGCCGGCCATCAGGGTATAGGTGATCTGGGTGAAATTGGCAATCACCGCTTTGTTGCTGTTCATGAAAAGTGTGAACACGCCGCCGTTGTTCACCACGTCTGATGCATTGGCGCCGGTCCAGTGGCTAAAGGTGTACCCGGAACTCGGATTCGGCGTCAGCGTCACCGTGGCCCCGGCCGCATAGACACCGCCAGACGGACTCAATGTCACCGTGCCATGACCATCGTTGCCGGCAGTCAGTGTGTAGGTGATCTGGGTGAAATTAGCGGTCACTGCTTTATTGCCGTTCATGACAATGGTGTACACTCCACCGGTGTTCACCACGTCCGCCGCATTGGCGCCGGTCCAGGAACTGAATGAGTATCCAGAACCCGGATTCGGCGTCAACATCACCGTGGTCCCGGCCGCATAGGTACCGCCGGAGGGACTCAATGTCACCGTGCCATGGCCGTCGTTGCCGGCAGTCAGTGTATAGGTGATCTGGGTGAAATTAGCGGTCACTGCTTTATCGCCGTTCATGACAATGCGAAAAACACCGCCGCTATAAGTCACATCCCCGGCGTTGGTTCCGGACCAGGAGCTGAACGCGTATCCTGAACTCGGATTCGGCGTCAGCGTCACCGTAGACCCGGCCGCATAGACGCCGCCGGACGGACTCAACGTCACCGTGCCATGGCCGTCGTTGCCGGCGGTCAGAGTGTAGGTGATCTGGGTGAAATTGGCGGTCACCGATTTGTTGCCGTTCATGACTATACGAAACACCCCGCCGCTATAGGTGACATCGCCGGCGTTGGTTCCGGACCAGGAGCTGAACGCGTATCCTGAACTCGGATTCGGCGTCAACATCACCGTGGTCCCGGCCGCATAGGTACCGCCGGAGGGACTCAATGTCACCGTGCCATGGCCGTCGTTACCCGCGGTCAGAGTGTAGGTGATCTGGGTGA
>DAIQOA010000095.1:0-16112 GCA_036788095.1 bacterium
GTCTGTCCGGGTCCAGATCTTCCCTGGCTTCCAGCCAGAGATACACCGCCTTCGGCGCCCTGGTTTCCGGCGCATGCAGCGTGATGGCGCGCGGTTGTCCTGGCGACAGGGTGATGGGCAAAAGCGCATTGTTGCCGGCGCTGCTGGCTGTCGTCCCCTTGGGACCCCAGGCGTAGAGTTTGGATTGATTTGCCAGGGCCTCCATGGACTTGATCCCTTTAAACACATGCAGGGGGATCGCCGCTGTGCTGCTGAGATACATGCCTTCGGCGCCATTGTCAAAGAGCGTTGCGGCCGCGGCGTGCACGGTCTCCACAGCCATGGGCCGTCCGCCCAGAGTGCCGCCCAGGGCTGTATACACCGGAGTCCGGTCACAGACCGCTTTGAACTCCCAGACAGGGATTTCGGTCTCTGTGGATTGCAAGGGGGCGACGGTGAGGAAATCGACCCAGTCGAATCGGCACCAATCAGCCACCGCCAGTCCGGCGGCGGTGCAGTCCTGCAGGGTGGATGGAATGCGAGCAGAGACCAGAATGGGGCGGTTGCGGCGGTCGCCGATCTCGGCCGTCGTGGCGCGCACCTGCTCGATGAAGTGGTTCATGATCGCGCTGTTTTTCTCCTGCCTGGAAGAGAAGAGTGGATGACGGGTGAAATCCAGTTCAACACCGTCCAGCGGATAGCGCTCACACGTATCCCGCAGTAGAGAGAGATAATAATCGCGCACCTGGTCCAGGGCGAAATTGAGCCCATAAGTGGAAGCGCGGCCCTCTCCGCTCAGGCGATAAGCGGGATGCTGCTGCCAAAAAGCACTCAGCAAAGGGCTGTCCGTCCGTTCGATCTCCAAACGATCGTTCATGCGCAGGGAGATCACCCCCTCCATACCGCGCAGCCGCGCGCGGCGCAAAAACAGCTCGATCGGATCCTGCTGGGCCTGAAGCAGCCGATGTAGATTGTCGCTGCACTTTTTATGCATGGAATCGGTTTTTGATCGCCTAAGGGCGACCTCGCCGTAAGTAAAAACATCAGCCGCCTGGCTGGGCCAGGCCACATTCTGCCCCAGCTGGGCGGAAAGGACCAGTGTAGTCACGCCGGCATTGGCCGCTTCATCAGTGAGACGATGGATGTCCTCGATCCTGACCGTATCCCGGCTGGAAAAAAATTCCATCAAATCCTGTTGATACAGGGAGCGCGGCCGTGGGGCCGGTTCGTCCAGCGGCTCTTGCACTTCGTTCCATGGCTGAAGCACCTTATGGATGGGAATCGGCTCAAAGCCGAGCTGAAAAGCAGGGGAACCGGGTTGCAGGCGAAAATCGTCATGATCGGGATCGAGGAACAGCGGATCCGCGATGAGCGAATGGCGGTCCATGCCGTGGTTCTGCCAGCCTGCAAGACTCAACGTATCAAAGCGGATGGGCTGTCGATTTGCCTGCCAGTAGAGATTATGGTCGAACAAAAAATGAAAATCATCAAAGCGGCCCTCGAGCAGCTTGCCGCTGTTCCAATAGATTATGTTTTTCTCAAAAGAAAAGCTGGTGTGCTCCTCCCGGCGGGAGCGCTGGATCTGAAAATCGCGGGCGTAGCAAAAGATATTATTGCGCACCACGTTTTCTTTGCCATAATGCTGATGAAACCCGCCGTGGGTGGTGCGGTAGACCAGATTTTCTTCCGCCAGGATATAGGTGCTGCCCTCATCGAAATAGATGCCCCAGCCGCCGTAACGCAGTCCGGCGATATCATGAAACAAATTCTGCCGAATGGCGGTGCCGGGCTGCGTGCCGAGCGTATAAATGCCGGCCATATCGCTGAGGATCGGTCCGTCGCCGTTGCTCAAAACGCCGATGTGATGGACACGGTTGAGTTCCACCCGGTTCGCGGCCGCCAGCGTCTCGCCGTACCCCCAGGTCCAACCGATGGAGATGCCGGTGTAATAAAAATCATGAATGTGATTATGGATGATGCGGTTGTTGTAGCTCTGCCCGATCCAAACGCCGATGGCGCTGTGAAACATACGTCCGCCGTCATGGATATGGCAGTCCAACACCTCCTGATCATGAGTCTGATCAACCGGTAAAGGCCGCAGCACCGTCTCGCCGATCTTGACGCCGCCGGCAGCCAGATCGCTGATCTCACAATGGCTGAGCCGGTTGTGGCTGCACGCCCTGGCCCATTCGACGCCATACCCTCCCAGATGCAGCAACCGGCAGTTGTTCAACTCGACATATCGACAGCCCTCTCCATGGATGGCGGCGGGCACGCCCACTGCCGCCTGCGGGAAACCGCCGACCTCCATGTCCGGCCGGGCATCACGCCAGTTGGATTTGAAATCCACGGGAAAATACCATTCCGTATGGCTGAAAGTGATGTTCTGCCAGCGCACATGCTGCACAAAACGGCCCGAATCAGACTGTCCCTGAAAGCAAAGCAGACTGGTCAGTCGCGGAGCAATGACCTGCAGCGTGGCAGGATCCTCCCCCTCTTTGGGGATATAATAGAGCAGGCCCTTTTTGCGATCCAGATACCATTCCCCCGGCTGATCCAGAGCGCTGATGGCGTTTTCGACATAGTACGGATCTTTTTCATCGAGGCGGAATAGCGTCTGTTTGGAGAAATGCAGCATTCGGCGGGCTTTGTCGATCCGTTGGATCGGCAACCGGGATTCGACCCAGCGATTCATCACCACAATTTCATCGCCGGGTTGCAGGCCTGCCGGCACATCGCCGGCGGCATAGCCGAACTCGACATCGCCATCGGACCACTGGCTCTGTTCGGATCTCTGCGCCGTCCGCTGCACCTGCAAGTATCCCTGATTCGGATGGCGTGCAGGCCCATGGCGGACGCCATTGATCCACAGCTGATGAAAAGACCAGGCGCCGTTTTTGACCTCTTCAAGTTCAGCCACCCACATGGGACGTTTGTTGATCTGTTTCTTTTTCCAGCCCTTGATCACGCTGCCGCCGCTGAGCACGGGATTTTCCTCCCCGTAGCCGCGAAAAGTGATGGGCGCCTCTTCCAGGCCCGAATCTTCAGGCGTCAACACCAGCGGGCGCGACAGGAAATGAATGCCGCCGCGCAGATATATGGTGACCGGGTTCGCAGTCCGGCCGGCTCGCAGCGAACGCACCGAGGCCAGCGCTTTTTCACAAGTTGCAAAAGGCTGTTCCAAGGAACCGGGATGGACGTCTGAGCCATTGGGCGCCACATAGAAAGCGGTTTCTGCAAACAACCCCTGTCCCATAAGGAGGCACAGGATTCCAGCCAACCATGCTTTGATTGGATTCACGCTCCAGCCCCTCTTGTTTTCTGTTCGCGCATAATGCGCCACTGCCGGCTGATAAACTCGCAACTGCTGCTGCGCCGTCCCACCCGTTCAATGACGCTGCCCGGATTCAGCAGAGCTGCGCGCAGCGATGCAACCGGCCGGTCATTCTGCCAGGCGGCCTGCATGCGGCAGGCATAGCGGCCGATCTGTTTTTCCTCGCCGCTGAACGGCAAGGGGTCAGAACCCGCTAGAATATGAAATCCGGACCGCTGCGCACTTTGCATTAATCGGGGAGTGCTCCACAGCGTCGGCCGCATGGTCGTATCGCCGATGAGCAATGCATCGGGTTGAAATCGCTGCAATAAAGCGTCCACCACTTTTTCACGGCTGAACAGCCACTTGCCGGGCGCCCAGTTCAACGACGGCACACCGCCGGCCTGATGGACACGATCGACGATCTCTGCGGCGGCATACTGCCGGTCCGGCAGATGCAAGGGGCACGCCAGGGCGCACACCTCCAGCGATTCCCGGCTGACGATCTGGCGGCCGGCGATGAGAAATAGTGTTTCATCGGCAGGTGAAATAATCTTGACCGCCGGTTCTTCAGCCAAGCGATCCAGCGTATACCCCGCAGGCAGCCGCTTTAAGTCCAGGCTCTCGAAAAATCGGCAATCGGAACGTTCGGCCAACAGGAGCAGCCGCGGGCCCGCCGGTTCACGGCTCAGGGCGGTAAAATTGCGCCAGGCCTGGGTGAATGCCTCCCTCAGATCGAACTGGGGATAGAGATGAACATGCGCATCAAAGAGAATCGGCTCCATCTTTTGCCTCAAGTAGTGTAAACAAATACATTCCAACTGAACAATATAGAAAGCCAAGGGCAATTAATCAACAGCAATTCACAGCAAAAAAAAAATGGGTGGTACCGAAATACCACCCATTTGGCGTCTTGATGCGCCCAGCCGTTTCTTTCGGCTGCGACTCACTGCAATTTGATCATTTTACGCAACTGCCGTCCCTGGTCCGTCTGCAGACCAAGCAGGTAAACGCCGCCGCCAGCAGCCAGGCCCTGGTCATCCATGCCATCCCAGTGGAACCGGTAAAATCCCGGCTCATAGGAACCGCTCACCAGAGTTCTGACCCGCTGACCGATCATATTGTAAACGCACAGGGTAATTCTGTGCGATGAACCGGCGGGAATTTGAAAGCTGAACTCGGTGGATGGATTGAATGGATTCGGATAATTCTGCGATAGAATCAGAGAGGCCGGCGCGGCCACGGCCACGGTGATCGCAGAGGACAGCTCAGCGGCGCCGTCCACGTCCACTTGCTTGAGCTGATAGCGATAAGACCCGGCCTTGGAGATGGGATCTTCGAACCCATACGCTAGAGTACGGTTGGTAGTGCCGTTGCCTTTGACAAAACCGATGTGCTTCCACTCCCCCTCTTTGCCGTCCTGGCGCAGAACCTCAAAACCATAGTTGTTTGTTTCCGAAGCGGTGGTCCAACTCAATGTAACCACGCCGTTTGCCGCACGGCCGCTGAAAGACGCCAACTCCACCGGGATCACAAACGGCCGGGCGCTCACTAAAAGCTGTAGGGGCTGATTGCGTTGATTCACCAGCGAGTCCACCAGAGGAGTGACGGCGTGGCTGCCGCCCAGATAAAAAGAGGTCTGATAAAAATGCAGTGTTCCAGTCAACTTGTTCGTCTCGTCGGCAAGCAAAAAGCCGCTGTCCCCATAAGAGGCGCCATCACCGGTGTCCGTGATATCCATGGTGCTGTTGTCCCTATAATAGATCTCTTGGGTTGCAGCCGAGGAAAGGGAGTCGATCATGGTCACGAGAGACCCGGAGGAGCCCTGAATGAGCTGCCAGTTGAGCAGCGCCGCGGAATAGGTTTTGTTCACGGCATCATTGATGCCGTTGATGATGACATCTGAATTGTAACGATTGTAAAACTTCCAGTTGTTCACGCTGCTGTTCAAATCCAACGACTGACGGAGTGTATCGAGCCCATAGATCAAACGCAGACTGTCCTGGGTAAGAATCGTGATGCTGTGAAAGGGATAATAGATGTTATCCACTCTCAGGGGCGAGACCGGGAAGGAGCGCAAAAGGCATTTGAAATCCAGCCGGCGAAAGGCGCGGATGCGGCCGGCTTTGGCGGTCAGCAGCGAATCGGTCAATGCCGTGTCCTCGGTCTCAGCGTACAGATAAGCGCCGGTGCCATAGAACTTGCCGTGATAGCGAATTTTCCAGCGATCGAGAATATCCACGCTCTGGGCGGCGCCATTGCGCAGCGCCAGATAATCCGGAATGGCAGCGCTGTTATGACCGAGGATGTAGCCTTTCGCCCTGATGGTATCGTTGGCAGCGCCGGCCGGCGCCGGCACATAGCTCATATATCCTTTTACCGCTGGATCGATCGCCAGGGCCGAAGAGCGGTAAATATAGGCATAGCCGGTTCGGTTCGGGCTCAGGGAAGTATTGATCGCTTTAATTTGATAGCGCTGGTGTATCATGGATTCAGAATCCGCGATCCACTGATGGTCCGCCGCACTGTCGCCCATATCAGCGGCCATGAAGCAGATTTCATCCTGGCTGTTGAGAAGCATGTTGCCGATGCCGAAAAAAGTCCCATCATCCTTCTCATCGATCTGGAACGCGATCTGCTTCCACGAGCCGTTGACAAAGCTGTAAACAAAGAGCTCCTGCACCGGAGCGTTGAGGAACAGAGTCACTTCGCCGCCCATGACCACGACCGGCTCATAGGGCCGTGCCAGGTCCACCGCGCAGGGTGAAGGATGATTCAAAATCATCAGAAAAAGTGCAGCGCCCATTGATGCCGTGCGCAAAAGTCTCATACTTTCCTCCTCAGGAAAGAGAAGAAACGTTCATACTCTACAGGGCTGAAGCCGGTCTATAAGATAGGATTCATACTTGCACGATTTATGCCAATTATTTGGCCAAAGTCTGACATCCGCAGAGAACACCCCGCCGGCACACATTTTGTTTTTAATAGATTTAATACTATCAAACACCCGACTAACCCCGGGCTGTTTTCTCGGCAATCCATTCGGCCGGGAAAATCTGTCACAGGCGGAAGCAATGTATCAGTGCGATACATGGCAAAAATACAGTACAGTACATTATACAAAATTTTGTTCATTTTTAAAAGAAAAATCACCGGCAAGAACCGCGGATAAAACGTTAAGTATCGCCGAGAGGATGAACGAACTTTTGAATAGGAAGTGAAAAAAATGACAGCAGGCATCATCGGGTAAGGGGAGAGAGAAGATCGAGCAAGTAGTTCATCGTCGCACGGGCGATTACTGCCGAAAATAATTAACAGTTTTTGAAATGACGACCAGGCGCCTGATAAGATGATCTGGAAAAGCCAGAGTGTACTCAATCGACCTGGGGCACAGCGCTGTCTGAATGGTGATCAACAATGGCGGTGAGTTTTTGTTTGACGCCGGACAGCGAATAAACCGACTGTTGCGGACAATCGGTCTGATCGATCATGGCCAAAAAGATCCCCGCCTCCCGGTCATTCAGCCTGATGTCCACGGTCAGCAGGCTATCGGAAGAAAGCGCTGCCTGTTTAACGCCGGCGTGGAGTTTGGCGGCCAGGGGCGCCAGTTTTTCGATATCGCTGCCAGTGACCTTGGTCCGGTTGAACAGATTCGACAGGCTTTCGATTTCAGTGCGGCTAAAGCCGACCGCAGGCTCCTTGGGCAGCAGATTCACGCTCAGGCTCAGGACAAACAAAGAACTCATCATGGCTAAAACCGACAATATTTTCAGCATAAGCTTTTCCTCTCATTTCAACACCTCAGCTTATTCAAAAAACATGCCAGTTTCAGCACGAATTTACCGCTTATTTTATTACAATTACGCAGCCTAATTTCGGAACCGGCTGGGCATTGTCCTGCAATTGGGACAATGGCCGTTGCGTCACGCCACACTTTTACAGCGTACGGATGCAAGCCGGGCTAACGCAGTGCGCTCTCCAAAGCCGTAGCCTGATCCGTGCCGGCATCGCGATATTTGATGATCAGAGCGCAATACAGGGACAACTGCTCACCGGCGGCAAAGGGATTGGAGCGAATCGGTCTGCTGCCGGCCACCACCACGGCGTTCTCCGGAATCACCAGGGGCTCTGTGCGGCTTCCGCGCAGCACTCGTTCATGGATCAAATCGTAGACCGGTATCGAACGGGTGAGAATCGTGCCTGCGCCCAGTACGGCGCCGCGGCGGATACACGTGCCTTCGTACACTCCGCAGTTGCCGCCCACCAGCACCTCATCCTCGACGATCACCGGCGCTGCGCCGACCGGCTCGAGCACGCCGCCGATCTGGGCGGCTGCGCTGACGTGCACACGCCGGCCGATCTGAGCGCAGGAGCCGATCAACGCATGAGAATCGATCATGCTGCCCTGGCCTACGTAAGCGCCGACATTGATAAAAGCCGGCGGCATGATCACCACGCCGGGCGCCAGATAGCAACCGCTGCGCGCACTGCTGCCGCCGGGCACCAGTCGCACCTGGTCGTCCAGGGACAACGGTCTCATCGGATAGGTATGCTTGTCAAAAAAAGTCCACGCCGGCGCCGCCGGATATTCGCACAACCGGCCCCAGCGAAAGCCCAGCAGAATGCCCTTTTTGACCCAGGCGTTCACCACCCAGTCGTTGCCGTCGGGCTCGGCGGCGCGGATCAGGCCCTGGTTCAATTGGTCGAGAAAACGGGGGAAGAACTCGGCAAACTCTTGCGGCGCTGTCTCTGTTTTCTCCTCATACCAGGCTTCGATCCGGTTTTGCAGGGAGATCATCGTTTACTCCTCAGATGAGTTTAAGGTCGACCAGACAGCGGCGCAGCTTTTCGCGGTTGTCCGCGCTCATGCCCACCAGCGGCAGACGGAAATTTTCCTCCAGCAGCCCCATCATCGCCATGGCGGTTTTAACCGGGATGGGATTGCTCTCGATGAAATTCAGCTCCATCAGCGGCATGAGAAAATGGTGCAGTTCCTGGCCGCGCTTCCAGTCGCCGTTGAAAGCAGACCAGACCATCTCATGCAAAAGCGCGGGCGTCTCGTTGGCCACCACCGAGATCACACCGTCGCCGCCCACGGAAAGCACCGGCAGGGTAATCGCGTCATCGCCGGAGAAAAGCAAAAATCCCGTGGGCCGGATGCGCAGAATCTCCATGATCTGGGAGATGTTGCCGCTCGCCTCCTTGACGCCGATGATGTTGGGAAGCTGCGCCAATCGCATCAGGGTGGCGGGCTGCAGGTTGACGCCGGTGCGGCCCGGCACGTTGTAAACGATCAGCGGCAACCGGATCGCCTCTGAGATGGCGCGGAAATGCTGATACAATCCCTCTTGATTCGGTTTATTATAATAGGGACAAACCGACAGCACCGCCGCGGCGCCGGTCTGCTCCGCATAGCGGCTGAGATCAATGGCCTCATGCGTGGCGTTGCTGCCGGCGCCGCAGATCACCGGAACCCGGTTCGCAGTCTGGTCGATCACGATCTCCATCACCCGGTGGTGTTCTTCATGGCTGAGGGTAGCACTCTCGCCGGTGGTGCCGCAGGCCAGCAGAACATCGGTGCCCTGGCTGATCTGCCAGTCCACCAGCCGGCGCAACCGTACTTCATCGATCTGCTTCTGATCGTCAAAAGGCGTGACCAAAGCAACGACGGTGCCGCGTAACTTTTTTACGTCAAACATAGGCATCCTTTCTCATAGATTTTTCAACTCTGTCCGGCCATAAAATCGTCCATGGTATAAATGCCGCGGCGGTCTGCAATCCATTGGGCCGCCTGCAGCGCTCCATAGGCAAAGGCCTCGCGGCCGAACGCCTGATGTCTCAGGGTGATCTGATCGAACGCAGAATCGAAACCGACTTCATGGGTGCCGGGTACACGGCCGACGCGCGTGGAGGAGACGTGCAAAGTGTGGCTGGGAATTTTTCCCGACGACGCGGTGGTCAACAGCCCGGTTTTCCGTGGCAGGACTTCGAGCAGCGCATGGGCCAGGGTCATGGCGGTCCCACTGGGACTGTCCGCCTTACCGCTGTGGTGCCACTCATGAACATAGACGTCATACTGCGCGTCGACGCCATAAAGCCGGCCGGCCGTTTTTACCATTTGGAGGAAACGATAAACGCCCATGGAAAAATTGGCGCTGTACACCATGGTCAGTCCGGGAATGGCTCGCACCCGCTCGAGCTGCGCCAGCCAACCGGTGGTGCCTTCGACCACGGGCAGGGAAAGCGCCGCCGCGGCGGTCAGATTGGCGATCACGGCGTCGGCGCCGCTGGAATCGATCAACACACGGGCGCCGGCCACATTCGAATCCGTTTTCAATTCTGAGCCCTGCTCAAAGCGGACGCAGATCTCATACCCCAGCGTGGGCGCCAGGCGCTCCAGCTCATGCCCCATGCGGCCGCTGCCCAGCAAACCTATTTTCATGATGACCCTCCGATTCAATTTACGACAAAAATCTCTGGATCCAGTGGACCGCGGAAAAACCGCTCATGCAGGGTCCGCACCACAACCGGCAGATCGCGCTCATCCACCACAAAGCTGATGTTGATCTCCGAGGCTCCCTGGGAGATCAGATGGATGGGGATGTCGCGCAAAATGGAAAAAATGAGCCCCGGCATGCCTGCGGTCCGCCGCATACGCTGGCCGACCAGACAGACGATGGCCTTGTGGCTCTGAACCTCCAACTGACTGAAATGGCTCAGATCGCGCTGGATCTCCGCCAGCCGGTCCTTTTGATCGATGGTCACGGACACACTGACCTCCGAAGTGGTCACCAGATCCACGCTGGTCTGATAGCGGTTAAAAATTTCAAAAATCGAGGACAGAAAGCCGTAGGCCATGAGCATGCGCGTGGAGGTTATGGTCACCACTGTAATATCCTCTTTGTAGGCGATGGATTTTACGATGCACGCTGCGCTGTCGCTCTCCGCGGCTTTGGGCGAGATCAGGGTGCCGTCCACCTCCGGCCGCTGCGAGTTGAGCACTGACACCGGAATGTTCTTGCCCACCGCCGGCAGCAAGCTGGCCGGATGCAGCACTTTGGCGCCGAAATAGGCCAGCTCCGCTGCCTCCTGAAAGGTCATTTTGCGGATGCGTTTGGCTTCGGGAACCAGCGTGGGATCGGCGGTGAGCACGCCGTCCACATCGGTCCAGATCTCCACCGCAGTCGCATCAAGCATAGAGCCGATCAGGGTGGCGGAATAATCCGATCCTCCACGTCCCAGGGTGGTCGTGCGGCCCACGGCGTCGGCGCCGACAAATCCCTGCATCACCGGCACCACAGCTCGGTTGACCAAGGGCAACAGCTGTTTGCGCGCCTGCTCTCTGGCAGGTTCATATTGCGGCTGTGCTTTGCCGAACTGCGAATCCGTGATCATCACCTTGCGGCTGTCGACCATGACCGACTCTATGCCGGAAGAACACAAAAAGTGGCTCAATATGTGGGCAGACAGCAGTTCTCCCAGGCTCAGCAGTTCATCTGATGCAGGCTTGGGCGTGTAGCCGGCCTGTATGATCGTCTCGACCAGCTTCTTCAGCTGCTCCTCCACCTCGAAGAGCAGACTGCGCAGCCCGGCATCGTTATCCAATCCCAGTTGATGCAGCAGGGTGCGATGCTGGACGAGCAGTTCGAGAATCAGCTTGAACGCTTTTATTCGATCCCGTTGCGCAGCAGCGCGGCCGATGGCCACCAGCACGTCCGTGACCTGGCCGATGGCAGACACGACCACAATAGGAAAACGCGCCAGACGGTTCCGGACAATGCCGCCGGCCCGGCGAATGGCCTCTGCCGAGCCCACGGAGGTACCGCCGAATTTCAAAACCAGCATAAAAGATCACCTCATGGTTTGATGCAGTAAATCGAGAGCCAATTTTTCATATAGATCACGGGCTGCGATGAGTTCGTCCATGCCGACTTGTTCGTCCTCACGATGGGCAAAATGAATGGAACCAGGGCCCGACATCAGAACGCGGGCCAGGGGGGCGAGATAGGCGGCATCAGAACCAAAGGCAACGCTTTTGACCGGATAGCCCGGCAGAGTGAGCAGCCGCTGCGGCAGGGAGGCGCTCAGCACATCAACTCGAACCTCATCGTCTTGGTAGAGCTCCAACTGACGGCGAATCTCCTCCGGATCCGTGGCGAGCCGGAAAATGCCGTCAGCCTGCGCATGATCGGCGATAATGTTGGCGCCGCTGCCGCCATGAATGCGGCCGATGTTCACCGTGGTTTTGCCGAACTCGGCGTCCTCACCCCAATCATGCTGCAGCCAGGTGGAGAGGATATGCGTCAGGCGATGGATGGCCGAGCTGCCGCGCTCCGGATAGCCCGAATGCCCGCTGCGGCCGCGCGCAGTGATGCGAAACACCAGCGATCCTTTCTGATGGCTGATCAGATGATTGTCCGTGGGTTCACCGAGAATGATATACTCGCCGGTCACGCCGGACCGAGCCAGCCATTTAGCGCCGTCCGAATCGTGCTCTTCGCCGACGACCAGCAACAGGCCCACGTTGGCCGCCGGTTGGCGACGCAACCGTTCCACGGCGGACAGCATGGCCCACAGACTGCCCTTGGCGTCGCAGGCGCCGCGGCCATGAATGCGTCCGCTCTCTTCGCGGTACCCCATAAAAGGTTCCACGGTATCCAGGTGGGTGCAAAACCACACGGCCGGCGACGGGCTGGCCCGCACGATGAGGTTAAAGCGTTCCGCGCCGACTTCCTGCCGTTCCACCTGATAACCTCGTTGCATCAGCCATTGGCAGAGCCAAAGGCCGAGCGCCGATTCACGGCCGGTGCAGGAGTCGATATCGATCAGGGTCTTGAGCAAATCAAACATGATGGAGGTACAACCGCAGATGGGTGGAGAGCAGCGACGCCGAGGCAGGCAAAAAAAAACGATCGGACGGAAAAAAGCCGCGTCGGATCGATCAGAGAGACTGGCCTTCAACACGTCAGTTAATTAGCTCTCCACGGATGAGATTCCGTGACAGTACGGTGGTTTTTTACACGCCGTCCCAATGGCTGCGGTGTGGGTCCGCGCCATTTCGGCCCCTCTCCCTCCCGATCGGTCGTATCTCGATTCCACACATCGAACGATCGATCGTTCTTGATCGGGGCGCCTCTATTTAACTGGGTGGTTACACTGTTATTTATGAAAAGCTGCGGAGAAAAGCAAGTGTTTTCTTCTCACGCTAATTGCCATAGACAAAATCCTGTTTGCGGATGCCCAGCTTTTTCATCTTGAACCGCAAGTTGGGCTCCGAGATGTTCAGCACCTGCGCGGCGCGCGACTGGTTGCCGGCAAATTTACGCAGGGCGCGTTCGATCAGCTCCTTTTCCAGCTTGGCCACGGCGATGCCCAGGCTCTGCAGCTCCAGACGGCTGAATTGCTGCTGATCGTTAAAGAAGGGAAGCGCCTGCGGCAGCAGCTCGGTCTCCGGAGAGGCGAGAACTAGACTGCGCACCACGTTTTCCAGTTCTTTGACATTGCCCGGCCATTCGTATTTGAGCATCTGATTAAAAATTTCAAAGTTGATCGGTGGAACCGGCCTGCCGAGGTCCTGGCAGATCTGCTTGAGATAGTGCTCAAAGAGAACCGGGATGTCCTGGCGGCGATCCTTCAGGCCGGGCACGCGGATCGTCAATTCGGACAGGGAGAGAAAGAGCTCGGCGGAGATGGCCTGCTGCCGCGTATCGGTGTGAATGCGCGTCGAAGTGGTGCTGATCAGACGGAAATTCATCTGCACCGGATGGTCCAGCGTCCAGTAACCGCGCTTGGCAAAGGCCATCAATTTCTTCTGCGAATCAGCGTTCAATTGATCGACGTTCTCGACGATCATCAAACCTTTCAGAGCGTTCAGCGACGCCCCCTCTTTCACCTGCTGCCGGATCTGCGTCGTCACCTCATGATCAAACGCGGCGTTCAATTTCGCCGCATCGGTTTCAATCAGACAGCCGCCGGCCAGCGGACTCATCTCGAATACCATGCGGGCGATGGTCAGCTTCTCGGTGCCGCTGTCGCCGACGATGAGCAAGTGCTGCTGGCTTTTTGCCAGCGCTGTCAGCGACTTACGAATCTGATCCATCTCTGGAGAATTTCCAATGAGCCGTTCATCCTGAACCGTTTGATTGCGACCGCTTTTCATAGGCTTCGCCCCTTTCCTTAGTGTCTCTATTTGATGAATTTTTTGTTCAAGATCTGGCCGTCCTGGCTGGCCGAATAAATAAAATAATAATAGATGTTCCAAACCAGGGCGATCGCCAGCAGCATCATAAAAAGCTTGATGGTGACATAAAAGGATTTTGCCAGGCCGGAGATCAACACCAGGCCCAATCCAAAAGAGAGCTGAAACAGAATGTTCTGGCTGCTGACGGTCGACTTGATCAACTCGACGATGATGTCCCTGTTCTGGCTCTTCAACACCACGGGGGTGGAGATGCCATAGTGCGGGTTGAAGATAAATTCCTCTCGCAGCGCATGTTCCGGAGAGAACAGCGAGATCAATCTCAAGAAAAAAGCCGAGGATAGAATCAACAGACACAGCATGGCAAAGTATTGATCCAGGCCGTAGACATTCAACTGATAGAAAGAGACCAGAATATCGATGACATCGCAGACGATGCTGAGCAGCAAACCGATGACCAGGGTGTGAAGAAAGGCGCCGTTGGGACGTTGTGTGAACAGCAGGACCGCGCAGTACAGGAGGAGGAGAAGGATAATGGCCGCGTCCAGCCGCAGGATGTGCGGCAGGATGCCGGGAGGACCGGCTTTGAAAGGAAACCGGCTGACGGTCAACGCCTGATGCCAAAAGTCCGCGTTCAATCCCACCGCCACCACCACGGACAGGGCGTAAAGAACGCCCCTGGGCCAGCGCCAAAAAAGATATCGGAGCGTGAGGTAACACGCTCCGATCAACAACAGTGTATAAAAAATCGCCCAGTTGTAAAAGGACAGATAGTAACTGAGGATGGTGCCGCCGAAGAGGCCCTGCTTTCCAGTGAACGGAATGATCAGACCCGCTGCGGTGAACAGAAAGGTGAAGCCAAAATGACCGTACACATCCCGGAACAGGCGATCCCGCCCTACGATGTACAGAGCGACCACGCCCAAAAGGAAATACAAGGAAAAATTCACCCAACTCATAAAAGGACGTGGTTCGTGCGGCAGGTAGTAGAGGAGATTGAGACTCCCTAAAAACAGGAGCCACAGAGCCAGCGCCCTCTTGATGATTTGAGTGAGCGTTAACGAAGACCCGAGCATTTTCTCAGTGCAGTTCCGTTCAATTTAAAGTGTCCGGCGGCGGCGGCAACGGATTGGGGTTGATGGTGCCGATCAACGCGTTCGCCCGGGCCGCCTCCTCCTCGTCCTGAGTAATAATAATTATCCTTTCTTCGCCAAATTTAGCATCATTTTCGATTAAAACAAGCGTTTTTTCTTTGCTCTGGTCCGAGGAATAGATGTCGGTGACAACTACCAAACTAAAAAAAAACAATATCCCCAAAAAAGCCGAAATCAACATTTTTTTCGCATCG
Source organism: bacterium (assembly GCA_036788095.1). Lineage (GTDB taxonomy): Bacteria > Zhuqueibacterota > Zhuqueibacteria > Residuimicrobiales > Residuimicrobiaceae > Anaerohabitans. The sequence continues at coordinate 14,839 of DAIQOA010000095.1, forward strand.
TGGTTCATTTTACGCTCCTGTCAATAGGATGAGTGGTTTTCGATGAGCTGTGGTATTCGGGTCTTGGTTATCATACGCAAAAATTGGCGAAAAAACAATAATAAACTTCGCCCTGCTTTCGCCCATACAGCCCCGTGCGAGCGCAGCCGGCGGTCACGCAGCAGCTAAAGCGCTGTTTTTGGCGGAAAATGGATTGAATAATAGTACCCACATCGGGGGATTTTGGCGAAAATCGGCCGACTTTTTTCACCCCCTGCCCCCCTGGCAGGATGAAACAGAATCTGTTTTGTTTATTGCGGATTCTTTACTATCTTGACATAATTTTCTAGAAAGGAGAAGCCAGCATGGGCGGTTTTTTCGGCGTTGTTTCAACTCAGGATTGCATACAGGATCTTTTTTACGGCACCGACTATCATTCGCACCTCGGCACGCGACGAGCCGGATTGGCGGTGCAGGGCAGCCTCGGCATCAGCCGTTCCATTCACAACATTGAAAACTCGCAGTTCCGCTCCAAATTTACCGAGGACATCGACAAACTCAGCGGCCGCATCGGCATCGGCGTGATCAGCGATTTTGAGGCGCAGCCGCTGCTCATCGGATCGCACCTGGGCGCCTATGCCATCGCCACCGTGGGCCGGATCAGCAATCTCGACGAGCTGGTACGCCAGACCCTTTCGGACCGGCGCGCCCACTTTTCAGAGATGAGCGGCAACCGCACCAATCCCACGGAACTGGTAGCCACCATCATCAACCAGGAGGATTCTCTGGAGGCGGGCATCGAGAAGGCGCAGGAGGTCATCCAGGGTTCCTGCTCGCTGCTGGTGCTGACCGACAAGGCGATCTACGCCGGCCGCGATCGCAACGGCAGGACCCCCATCAGTTTGGGGAAAAAGGAGACGGGGTTTGCGGTGACGTTTGAAAGCTGCGCGTTTGCCAATCTGGGCTATCACTTTCTCCGCGATCTGGGACCCGGTGAGATCGTCCGCATCACCGCGGAAGGCATTGAAGTGCTGCGAGCCCCGCTGGAAAGAATGAATATATGTTCATTCCTCTACATTTATTACGGCTATCCCTCCAGCAGCTACGAAGGCGTGAACGTCGAATGGGTGCGCAATCGCTGCGGCGCTGCGCTGGCGCGCTCAGACCAGGTCTCCATCGACCTGGTCGGCGGCATTCCGGACTCTGGCGTGGCCCACGCGCTGGGCTACTCTAACCAGTCCGGCATCCCCTATCAGCGCGGGTTCGTCAAATACACGCCGACCTGGCCGCGCAGC
>DAIQOA010000096.1:0-15991 GCA_036788095.1 bacterium
CAGCCGGGCGCGTGCAGGCCGGCATGGCGCACGTTAGTAGCCTCCTCCTGCGCCGCCGCCGCCTGAGGCGCCGCCGCCGAAACCGCCGAAACCGCCGCCGCCGAAACCACCGCCGCCAAAGCCGCCGCCCCAGCCGCCGCCGCCCCAGCCTGACCAGTGGTCATCCCTGTGCCGTCGGCTTCTGCTCGCGCCGGTGTCGCTTAACACCAGCCAGGGCAGCAGCCCGCCGCGACTGGACAGAATGATCAGAATGATAAAAAGCACCACCATCAGCGAGCAAAGCGGCGAAGCCTTGCCGTCGCGTTGGATTTGCCTCGGCGCACTGCTGCCGTCGATGGTTACGTTGTACTCCTTGGCAGCCAGACCGGCGATGCTGCGGACCGCTGCCAGAAATCCGGCACCGTACTCTCCCCGGGCCAGATGCGGAACCAGATCATGCCGGTAGATATCCCCGGCCACGCCATCCGGAATGAACCCCTCCGCCCCATAGCCGATCTCCAGCCACAACTTGCGGATGTCCACTACATTCAAAATAAGAACGCCTCGGTCCTCCCCCTTGCGGCCGATGCCCCAGTGCTTGTACAGCTCGTTGGCATACTCCCGATAATCCGCTTCGCCGATGGTCGGCATCGTACAGACGACGATCGCCACGCCGGTTTTGTTGAACACTTCGATGGCTAACGCCTCCATCTGCGCGGCGGATTCGGCGCTGATAACACCGGCCAAGTCATTGACCGCACCCCGTTTTTGCGGATACTCTGCGGCCCAGAGGACATGCGCCAACAAACACAATAGAAAAATTCGTTTCATCCCATATCCATTTCAGCAGCGGTTCTGCATCCACATGTCTTATTCCACACCTGGGGATCGCCGCAGGACTTGGCAAGCAGACGGCAGACGCTGCGATGTGACCCTATTTACGAAAATTTATTCTAAAATGATACAAAAAAATTTATCCCTGAATCGCAGCCGAACGCCCAAGCTTATCGGCCCAACCTTTCGGGCATGGAATTTTAGCCATGGCTGCAAAGGCCGCGAAGGCTCTGCCTGCGGGTAAAAAACGGCCACAGTCGGAGCCGTTGTTAAAAATGAATAGATTTCTAAAAAATCGCTTGACTTTCTACTCTACACTTTTTATATTGCTAGGCAGGGAATTGTATTTTTTTATGTCGTCTTTGATTCGTTTCGTGAAGCCGATGCGCATTAGCGAAACGCGCTTTAAATGTTCCAAACCCCACGCCTAAGCTATGCACCTGTGAGGACAGACGCAGCTCAATTCAATCGTTGTTAAATGGTTGGTCCAGACGCCCTCGGCGTTTGGTGTGTATTGTTGTATATTTTTCTTGTTTCATTTTAGTCAGAAGCGACGCCACGCCCGACATGGGCAGGATCGCGCCATAACAGCTTTTCCATAAAAGCGGCGAGTCCATGGTATGCCTTTTCGCTTCTTGGCGACGTATTTTTAAAAACCGCCAGTTGACTCGGCAAAGTCTCTAAACCGGCGGTTTGGCTAGTCCAGGCTATTCATCAGAATGGCCATGGCTGCTTTATTTTTGGCGGCGAAGGCCAGGAAATTTCCTGCAAAAAAAAAACTGCCAGTCGACTCGGCAAAGTCTCTGAACTGGCAGTTTGGCTAGTCCAGGCTATTCATCAGAATGGCCGTGGCTGCTTTATTTCAATATATCATTTTTAACGAAAAAGTCAATATTTTTTTCGACTTTTTCCGAAATGAGTGTAATTTATTTTTTTCATATAAGACAAATAAAAATAAAATAATAGAAGAAGTTATTTCCTCTATACTATCACCTGCACTCCCTTTTAGTGCGAAATTCGACCAGGAGCGGAGTGCAGCAAAGCGACCGCGGAGGAATCTTGTATGAAGTGCATGTGCACCCTGTTGTTCGGCATCCTGATCACTTTCTGCAACCAGTCGTACGGTCAGGCCGCCGCTCCTTCGGCCCAACCGCAGAAAGGCTTTTTGATAGACTCCAATCCGCAGGGCGCCACGGTCTATATCGAAAGCGAGGTGGTAGGCAAAACCCCGTGTCAGTTCGCTTTTGACCTCTCCGGCGAATACCGTATGTGGGCGTTTAAAAAGGGCTACCAAAACTGGTCCTACACCATCGATTTCAACGAAAAGTCCATAAAAAGCATCTATTTTTACCTGGCGCCCAAAACGCGGAGCAAGGCCTTTTGGCGATCTCTCATCGTGCCCGGCTGGGGGCAGCATTACAGCGATCGCTTTATGCAGAGCAAGCTGATCATGGTGCTGCAACTCTGCTCCCTGGCCTCTCTGGGATTTGCGGAGAAATATTATCACGATCAATCGAACACTTTCGACTCCCGCAAGGCGGACTATGAGCTGGCGCAGAGATCCGTTGTTCTCGAGCCTGGCGCCTGGCAGGCGTTGAACAACGCGCACCAGAGCGTCAAGGACGCCAAACAGATGAGAACGATCTGCGCCGGAGCAGCGTTGGGCATCTATTTGTTCAACCTTTTTGACGTGGCCGCACACTTTCCGAAAAATTTCCGCCAGATCGAGTTTATGCCCGCGGTCACCTCAGCAGCTAAAGTAACCGATATGGGAGTGAGGATCAATGTCAGCATGCCTTTGGCCAAATAGCAGGAGAGCGCTCATGGTTAAAAAGACACTTGTCGCCCTGCTGATGCTGGGAACCAGCCTGGGCGTGTTCCGCTGCGAAAAACTGCCAAAAGCGCCGGAACGATTGGACTATTCGCTTTATCCGCCGGCGCCAGTGCATCTTTCCATTTCCAACAATGATCGCCGTCTGCGGCTGACCTGGGAGAAAATCGCCGCGCCGGAAATCAGTCAATATTACATCTATCGCTTGGATTCCGTGTCGCAGATCCTGCGAAGGCTGGATTCGACCCAGACCACGGAGTATCTGGACCGTACGGTGCAGAATGGCCGCTTCTACGAATATCAGATCTCGGCGCGCAGCCAGGCGGGCTATGAAGGACCGCTATCGGATGCCCTGTCCGCCAAAGCGGGTTTTTTCACCTTTACCATCAACTCCGGAGCCACGCACACCGCCTCAAGGACAGTGACGTTGTCCTTCGTCGCTCCGACCGGCACCCTGTGCAGCATGATCAGTCATGATGCGACCTTTGCCAACGCCAATTGGGAATCTTTTTCGGCGGCCAAAAGCTGGGAGTTGACTCCCGGGGACGGCATCAAAAAGGTCTACGCCCGATTCCGCGGTGGAGACGACAGCCTTTTGGACGGCATATTATTCGATCAAATCATTCTCGACACCCAGGCACAGATTCAGGAGGTGCTGTTCAACCATGAGGATCAGCCGCTGCAGGCCGGCGACACCCTGAGAATCCGGGTGCGCACCTCGGAGCCCATCGGAACGGTGACTGTCGACCTCGGGGATCGGCTGTCCGCGCTTGCCCTGTACGATGACGGCACGCATGGCGATGTGTCGCCCGAGGATGGTCTCTACTCGCTGGATTGGCTGATCCCGCAGCAATTTGAGATCATCAATGGCAGCCTGACCGCCCGGTTCACCGATGCGGTGGGAAACACGGCCCGAGAAATCAGCGCGGAAACGTCTCTGATCATCAAAAACTCGCCGCAGGCCGTACACCTGCTGGATCCGGTTCCCTATGCCACGGACTTTGACCGTCTTTTTCTGTCCTGGACCTCCTACGGCGGGACCGGCTTTATCAACTACAAGGTCTACCGTCATACCACCCAGCGGGTGGATTCCACCAGCACCCTGGTGGGCATCGTTTCCAGCGCGTCCACCACGAGTCTGTTGGACAGCCTGCTGACCGCCAACACCACTTATTTCTATCGGGTGTACGTAACCGACGCTCTGGGTTTTTCATCCGGCAGCAACATCGTCGCCGGCAAAACATCGCCGGACCTGCCGCCCGCACCCGTCCATTGCGATGTCTCGTATTTGCAGAGCCAGCAAGCCATTCTGCTCAACTGGACTAGGAACACGGACCGGGATTTCGGCAACTACCGGATCTTCCGCTCTGAAGGAAGCGATGTAAATTTCTCTTCACCGCTGTTGAGCGTGATCTCAGGCCGCGATCAGCTCACCTATCAGGATGTCTCGCTGGCGGACAAGACCACATACCGCTACGTCGTCTACACCTTTGATGTCAGCGGCCAATCGAGCCGCAGCAATGTCGTGACCATCACCACGGCTACCCTGGCGCCGCCCAAACCGGTGATCCTGGCTGCACCGGCCTCGTACATCTCCGGAGCGCTGCGCTTGTCCTGGACCAGCAGCACGGATTCGCACTTTCAATCCTATCGGCTGTATCGCTCCAAAACCTCGCGCGTGGATACGACCGTGACGCCGACGGCGGTGTTGAACACCGCTTCAGTCACCTCCTATGACGACATGGGATTGGAGGCCAATATGACCTATTTCTATCGCATCTTTGTCTATGACATCTTTGGACATTGTTCGGGAAGTAACACGGTGACCGGGAAAACCCTCCCGTAATCCAGGCTATTTCGCATCGAGGAGGTTTTGTGATTCAACGGATACGCATTGGACTGGCAACGCTGCTCTGCTTTGGACTCTTTAGCCTATCCCCTGCCGCGCAGGATTACATGATCGGCAATGGGGATGTCATCTCCGTCACGTTCTGGCAGGATGCGGAGCTGAATATTCAAGCGACCATCGGCGAAGACGGCACGCTGCAGTTGCCGGTGGGGGGAACAATCCGGGCCGCCGGTTTGACGGTGGATCAGCTGGCAGCAGCAATCGTCGAGAGAATTTCACTGTACAATCAACGAATCACGCATGCCACCGTCAAGGTCACCGAATACGGCAGTCGAACGGTTTACCTCATGGGCAGCGTCCGCAATCCCGGAAAGTTCAGCTTTGAAACCATCCCCAACCTATGGCAGATCATCTCTGAGGCCGGTGGACCACTGGATAACGCCAATTTAAGCAATGTCATCATCATCCGGGGCGGAAAACAGGGCGAACCGCAAACCACGCAGGTGGACCTGGCGAGCATTTTGCGCAACCAGACCTTTGACCAGCTGCCGGTCATCGAACCCGGAGACAACATTCATGTGCCGGCCGTCGTCGGCAATATGCCCAACTCGGGCATGGAATCCATCCAGACTCAGCAGAACGTGCTGTTCATCTACGGGGAGGTGCTCCAGCCCGGCGTCATCTCATTCAACAAGGAGCTCAACCTCCTGGAAGCGCTGGTGACCGCCGGCGGCCCAAGCGCTCAGGCCAAGTTGGATGAAGTGCGCGTCATCCGCAAAAAGGGGGCGGTCTCGTATGTAACCCGGGTGGACGTAGCCCGTTATGCCGATGAAGGCTCTCCGGCTTTCTTCATCGTCCAGGGCGGCGACACCATCTTTGTGCCGAGAAAAAAGCTCCTTCGGGAGAGCGTCATTTGGGATTTCTTTATGATCTTCACCGGCACCGCGCTCACCGCCTTTGTGTACACGTTAATTCGATAGGATGTTGCGTATCAATCGTCCATGATGCTAGAAAGGGATCGATCCATGGTGGTTCCAACCGCCGCGTTCAGCTGGCAAAACATCTGGCGTAGCCTCCTGCGGCACAAAGTGATCGTTTTTTGCGTGGTCACCGCCTGCCTGATCACCGGTCTTCTCGTCGCTCTGTTGACGCCGGAAAAATACGAGTCGATGGCCACGGTTCTGATCCAGGAGACCGATCTGTTATCCGGATCGCAACTGCGCTTCGTGCCGAATTATCCGCAACGCGAAGAGCTGGAGATGTTGCGCCGACGCATTTCGAGCCACGAATTTCTAGTCCGGCTGGTGGACAGTCTTTCCATCAGGAAGAACCCGAAACTGGCCGCGCTGATTCAGCAGACGCGGTACGAGCATCCCGGCATCGACGCCCAGATCATCGCAGATCAAAAGTATGTGGAACATCTGCGCAGATTGATCAGCGCGCGGCTGGTGAGCTACAACATGATCGAGATCAAAGCCAGCGGCCCCACGGCCCATGAAGCCTACGTGCTGGCCAGGGCGATAACGAAAATGGCCATTGCAGAGTCCAAGGAAAGCCAGGAACAAACGATCTCCGCGGCCAGCACCTTCAGTACGCAGCAGATGGAGATTTACAAGAAAAAACTGACGGATGCGGAAAACCGGTTGTTCGCTTTCAACCGGGGCGTGGTCGACGCCCAACTGGACCAGAGCGAACTTGCTCCGGAAAAAATTCAGGAACTGGAAGCGGTGCTGCTGTCCAACAACATCGAGCTGCAAACCAAACAATCCCAGTTCGATGAAATGAGCGGCATTCTGCGGCGCATTCCCGCGGAGCGCCGCCGGGAGATGGAAAGAGCTCGAGCGGACATCAAACGCCAGATGCTCAGCCGCACCAAGGATTTGAATCAGCTTTTAAAAAAATTCACCTGGCGCGACGTGGAAATCATCCAACTGAACGAACAGATCGCCATGCTCAAGGACAAGTACAAAGAACAAACCCGGTCCTTGCTCGCCGGCGTGTTCAGCAGCGCGGAGAGCCGGCAGTTGGAGGAGGCGATTCGCGCGGAATATCTGGACCTGGAACTGCAGCTCATCCGCGAAAATCGGTCCATGCTCTCGACCATTATTCACGAGCATCAATCTTCGCTGCGGGAGGCGCCCTCCAAAGATGTGATGAGAGAACGCTTGGAACGGGAGGTTCGGGTCAACCGGGAGATCTATGACCTCATGGCCCAGCAACTGCGCGGCACCCAGATCCGCGAATCCGCGCAGATCAGCGAGGCTCAGCTCAAATACAAAGTGATCACGCCGCCGATGCAGCCGCTGGAGCGCGTCCGCCCCATCCGCAGCCGCATCATGATGATCGCCGGTGTAATCGGGCTGGTGTTGTCCGTGGCCGCGGTGTTTGGCCTGGAGACCCTGGATGCCTCCATCCGCCGGGTGGAGGATGTACCCAAATTTCTCGGAGTGCCGGTGCTGGCCACAATTCCCAGAATTACCCCGCCGGCTAAAAAAAATGGCAAATTGCGAGCACGGCTGTTGAAAGAATAAATCTGTTGGAATGGCAGGCCCGCCGTTCGCGCGGGCGGAAAAGGAGACAAGGATCCCCGTATGAAAAATGTTACCAAAACCATTGCGGCAAGTACGTTTACGGAGCATTCCGCCTATTTCGCCGACTTTTACCGTCTTTTCCATCGCATCACGCGGATCAATAACGGCCAGTTCGGCAAAGTGGTTTATGTGACCAGCGCCACCGCCGGAGAGGGCAAAACCACGGTGGCCTCTTTTCTTTCCATCACCGCCTCGCTCTCTTCGCACAATTTTTATCTGCTCATCGACGGCGATGTTCACCGGCCCACGATTCACAACCGCTTCAACTGCCCTCGTGAGAACGGATTGAGCGAACTGCTGCTGGGCGAAGGCGAGCCCGGAGACATTATTTATAAATCCGCTTTTCGCGGATTGCATGTCATCACCGCCGGTAAATCGGTGCCCAACTCTTTTCAACTTTTTTCCGTCGAACGTACGCGTGAGCTTTTGGCCGAAATGCGAAGATATTATGAAATCATCGTCATCGACGGACCGCCGCTGCTGCCGGTCAGCGATTCTTTGAAACTGGCACAGGTGGCGGACGGAACGATCCTGGTGGTCAAAGCAGGACAAACGCCGCGCGAGGTGGCGGCCCATGCGGTCGCCATCCTCAAAGAGGCCGATCTGCCGTTGTGGGGAGTGGTGCTGAACGATACCGGCGAGGTGCTGCCCTATTATTATCAACCCAAGTATTACGACGCCCATCAGTACCAGAAGGCCAAGGAAGAGGTTCAATAACGATGCCATCGCCCAAGCCCATTCTGACGCAGGTCCCGGCGCAGACCTATATTCCATATCATGTGCCTTCCATCGGCGAGGAGGAGATCGCCGAGGTTGTCGACACCCTTAAATCCGGATGGTTGACCACAGGTCCTAAAACCGCCCGGTTCGAAAAAGAGATGGCCGCCTTTGTCGGCGCCCCGTGCACGGTGGCGGTGAACTCGTGCACCGCAGGCCTGCACCTCGCCCTGGCGGCCGCAGACCTGCGCCCCGGCGACGAGGTTCTCACCAGCCCCTATACCTTTGCCGCCACGGCAGAAGTGATCATCGCCTGCGGCGGACGCCCGGTCTTTGTCGATGTCGAAGCGAACGGTTTTAATATGGACCCGGATAAAATCGAGCGGGCCGTTACCCAGCGCAGCAGAGCGATCATCCCGGTGCATTTCGCCGGTGAGCCCTGCCGAATGGACGAGATCAAGCAAGTGGCGCAGCGCCATTCGCTCAGAATCATCGAGGATGCCGCCCATGCGCTCGGCGCCTCCTATCACGGACAAAAGGTCGGCGCGCTTTCAGAGACAACGGTTTTCAGTTTCTATGCCACCAAAAACCTGACCACCGGCGAAGGGGGAATGGTCTGCGCGCTGGATGCAGAGCTGGCGGCAAGGATAAAAAGATTGAGCCTGCATGGTCTGTCGCGCAACGCCTGGAATCGATACGCCAGGGGCGGCCACTGGTATTACGAGATCATGGAGGCCGGTTTCAAATACAATTTCACCGATGTGCAGGCCAGTCTAGGGCTGCATCAGCTGGTCAAATTTCCCGCCATGCAGCAACGTCGTCGTCGGCTCGCCGCCCTCTACCGCTCCCTGCTGGAAGAGGTCGACGAGCTGCAGATGCCCCCGGATCCGGCGGACGTGGAACACGCCTGGCATCTTTTCGTCATCCGTCTGCGGCCGGATCGGCTGAAAATAGACCGGGATCAATTCATCGAAGCGCTGCATGACCACGGCATCGGCACCAGCGTCCATTTCATCCCCCTGCATCTGCATCCGTATTACCGGGACGTCTATGGATTTCGCCGTGGTGATTTTCCCCACGCCGAAACGGCCTATGACGGCGCCATCTCCCTGCCGCTCTATCCTCAATTGGAGGATGAGAAAGTGGAAACGATCGCCAGGGTGGTGAAAAAATTGGTTCGGCAGAATACAAAACAGGTTCACTCATTTATCGAAAAAGTGCTATGATCAAACGAGCGTTCGACCTCATCGTATCCATCGCTGCGAGCATTGTGACGCTTCCGCTCTGGTTGTTCATCGCTGTGGGGGTTAAGCTCAGCTCAGCGGGCCCGGTTCTGTTCAAACAACAAAGGGTCGGCCGATTCGGCAAACCGTTCACTCTGTACAAATTCCGCAGCATGCGCGCGGCCTCCGTTCAACCGGGGCCGTGCATCAGCACCAGCGACGATCCGAGAATCACCCGGTTCGGCCAGTACCTGCGCGCCAGCAAAATGGATGAATTGCCGCAGCTGATCAACGTGATCAAAGGGGACATGAGCCTGGTGGGACCCCGTCCCGAGGTGCCCGAGATCGTCAAGCTGTACACGCCGGAGCAGGCCAAGGTGCTGAGCGTGCGGCCCGGGTTGGTGGGCCCTGCGCAGATCATCGGCCGCAGCGAATCCAGCATGTTCCCAAAAGACGTCAAAGACCCGGTGGCCTATTACGTCAAGCATATATTGCCGGACAAGCTGGTGATCGATCTGGAGTATGCCAAACAGGCGCGGCTGTTGAGCGACATCAAACTGCTCTTCCGCGGCGTCTATGCCACCATCGCCGGATCGCTGCACCCGTCGCAGTTGAAAAATGCCAGCTGTTGGCCCTATCTGTTCTATGCCGACCTCCTGCTGGCTCTGGCAGCCTATTATCTTGCTTATATGCTGCGTTTTGAAGGCTGGATACCACCCAATGAACTGAAAATTTTTTGGTCCACGGTGCCCATCGTCTTTGGATTGCGCTTGATCGGTTTTATCTATTTCAAGCTGTATCGAACGTACTATAAATATCTCTCGCTGCATGATCTCATCCGCATGGTGCTGAGCTGCAGCGCAAGCTCCCTGGCCATCGTCTTCGTAGTGTTTTTCGCCGGCCAACGCGTGCACTCCCGTTCGATTTTCATCATCGACTGGATTCTCCTGGTCGGTCTGATGGGCGGGTTGCGGATCCTTTTACGCTTGTGGCTGGAAAAGCCCGAAGCCACCAGCTACAAGCCCAAAACCAACGTACTGATCATCGGCGCCGGCGATCTCGGAGAAACCCTGGCGCGGGATTTCTTTAAAAACGCCTCCAGCTACCAGGTGGTGGGTTTCATCGACGACAATCCGGCGAAAATCGGCACCACCATTCACGGCGTCCGGGTCCATGGCAACCGTCAGAGCATACCGATCATCGCCAAGACCCTTCGCGCCGACGAAGCGCTGATCGCGATCAATAACATCAGCTCCGAGAACATGGAATCCATCCTCGATATCTGCCACAGGGCGAACCTCCGCCACCGGGTGGTGCCGGCGATGAGCGATCTGGTGAATGGGAAAATCCGGCTCTCCCATTTCCGCAAAGTGGAAGTGGCCGATCTGCTCGGCCGGACGCCGCTGAAAATCGACTTTAGCGCCATCGAGCAGGCGGTGAGAAACAAGCGCATTCTGATCACCGGCGCAGGCGGCTCCATCGGTTCGGAGCTGACCCGACAGGTGGCGGGCTATCATCCGGAAAAGCTGATTCTCCTCGACCGCAGCGAGAACTATCTGTTTGAATTGCAGGAAGATTTCAAAATGGGCGACGCCCTGCCGTCGATGCCGATCGAATACATCATCGCCGACATCACCAACGCGGAAAAGATGGAGCGCATTTTCGCGGTGGAAAAGCCGGAGGTGATTTTCCACACCGCCGCGCAAAAGCATGTGCCGCTCAGCGAACGAAATCCGGATGAAGCGGTCATCAACAATATCATCGGAACCCAGACCATCGCGATGATCGCGGATCAGCATCTGTGTCATTCGTTCATCGCCATCTCCACCGACAAAGCGGTGAAACCGAGCAGCGTCATGGGCGCCACCAAACGGGTCGCCGAGCTGTACCTCAAATCCTTTTCCGAATACAGCCAGACGCGCTTTCTCATCGTCCGCTTCGGCAACGTGTTGAACAGCCATGGCAGCGTGGTGCCGCTGTTCATGAAGCAGATCGAGAACGGCGGTCCGGTCCGGATCACGGACCCCAACATGGAGCGGTTCTTCATGACCATTCCGGAGGCGGTCAATCTGGTTCTCCAGGCCATGATTATGGGCCGCAGTGGCGACATCTTTATCCTCAACATGGGCAAATCCGTCAAAATCGAGACCCTGGCGCTCAACATGATCAAACTGGCGGGCCTCATGCCGCGCGTCGACATAGACATCGAATACACCCACATGCGGCCCGGCGAAAAGCTATACGAAGAACTGGTCAGCAACCTGGAGACGACGGTTCCCACGGCGCACAGCATGATCAGCAAAATCATCCAGACCGAGCCGCTGCTCGATTATCCGGAATATCAAAAACAGGTCAACCGGTTGGCCCGGCTGGCCCGCGGCGGACGGAACGCGGAGCTGTTCAACCTGATCAAACTGCTGGTGCCGGAATTGCCGATTCCGGCAGACCTCTTGCAGGCGACGGGTATGAGCAAGGGGACCGGCGCCTCCCGGAACAACAACCAGACGGGCAAAGTCAAAAAAATGACGCTCTCCGCACGCACCTTGGCCATGGCCAAAAAGGACAAAAACGGCTCGACGAAAAGAGCCATCCACTTTTAGCACGAGATATTTGCATGTGCGGCATCAGTGGCATCTTACGCTGGAAGGGGTCCCGGCCTGAAGACCCTCACAGGGTGGCAGACATGGTGCACCGTCTCGGCCATCGCGGCCCGGACGGCAGAGGTCTGTATCTGGACGACTGGATCAGCCTGGGCCACACACGCCTGAGCATCATCGATCTCAAGGGCGGCTTTCAGCCCATCAGCAATGAAGACGGCTCTCTGTGGCTGGTGTGCAACGGAGAGATCTTTAACTATATCGAATTGCGCCGGCAGCTGCGCCAGCAAGGGCACCAGTTCTGCAGCGATTCGGACGTCGAGGTGATCGTCCATCTCTATGAGATCTTTGGCGATGACTTTGTCAATTATCTCAACGGCCAGTTCGCTCTGGCGTTGTGGGACCAACGGCGTCAACGGCTGATTCTGGCGCGGGATCATATCGGCATCTGCCCGCTCTATTATTATCAGGACGCGGACCGTTTTATCTTTGCATCCGAGATCAAAGCGATCCTGCAACTGCCGGACCTGCCGCGCGAATGGAACTATGCCGCGCTGCTGCAAACGTTTACCTTTTGGTCGCCGTTGCCCGGGGATACGCCTTTCAACGGCATTCAGGAAGTCAAGCCCGGCTGTCTTCAGGTCCTCACCAGGGAGTCCTGTTCGGAGAAAAAATGGTGGTCCTGTTCGTTCGCCCCGGCGCCGGAAGAGATCCTCGCCGATGCCGATGAAGCGAACGAGGCGCTTGACGAACTTTTGACGGATGCGGTCCGAATCCGTCTGCGTGCGGATGTTCCGGTCGGCGCTTATCTGAGCGGCGGGCTCGATTCATCGATCACCACCGCCCTGATGCATAAAGTCCATACCGGGCGATTGAGGACCTTCTCCATCGGCTTTGAGAATGAGTCCTTTGATGAGACGCCCTTTCAGGATGCCATGATTCAACATCTGAACACCGAGCATGCGCGGATTCGCTGCAGCGACGAGGAGATAGCCCAGGCGTTGCCCCTGGCGGTGCTTCAGGCGGAAAAGCCCTTGCTGCGCTCAGCCCCGGCTCCCATGTGGCTGCTTTCCAGCCTGGTGCAACGGGAGAATTTTAAAGTCGTGCTGACCGGCGAAGGCGCGGACGAATATTTCAGCGGCTATAACATCTATAAAGAGACAAAAATCCGTGCCTTTATCGCCCGTCAGCCCGCATCAGTGATGCGCAAAAAGCTGCTGCAGAAACTCTATCCGTATCTGGAACAGGGAAAAGCGCGCCAAACGACCTTTTGGCAGGACTATTTTCTCAAAGACGTCTCTGCCACAGACGATCTCTACTACTCTCATCGGCTTCGCTGGCAGAACGGGCCCTTTATCCGCCAATTTCTCCACCCCGAAGTGCTGAGCGCCTGGGAAGGATATAACCCGCTGACGGATCTCGACAGCCGCATGAACGCCCAGCTCCAGGACCTTGCTCCATTGGCACGAGCGCATGTGCTGGAGACCGGCGTCTTTCTACCCGGGTATCTCATCAGCTCTCAGGGGGATCGCATGCTGATGGCCCACGGCATCGAGGGACGGTATCCCTTTCTCGACAAACGTGTGATCCATCTGGCCACGCTGCTGGCGCCTGCGCTGAAACTAAAGGTGCTGAATGAAAAATGGATTTTAAAAAAGACCTTTGGCGCCATGTTGCCCCCAGCGATTGTGACGCGCGCCAAACAACCCTATCGCGCGCCCATCCGCGGCCTGGTCCAGGCCGGCGAACAAAACGGCTGGCATCACCTCGACCAGGCCAGGGTTCGGCAGGGCGGACTTTTTAATGCCGAACGGGTTGAATGGCTGAAGCACAAGGTTCTGGACCGCCAGGCGATCGTATCCGCACGGGACGAGATGGCGGTTCTTGCCGTCATTACCCTGCACATGCTGCAGGACTCTTTTATCTTTAATCAGCGAAAAAGCACACAATCGGATGAACGGCTTTATCCAACCATCGACCGGAGATCCGCGGAATCGCGCAGTCGGGATACCGATCCTTGCAGCCCTGCCGCATCCCGGTTGATGGCCGGTTGATGGACGCACGATGGGGGTATGCTTTTCAAGCCTGTGACCGCTCACAGGAAAACGGTTGTCGGTTGGATCAAATGGCAGGAAGGCCTCAATGCATCAAGTGTTCGACGCAGAAAAGACCAGCGCAGAGCTGGAGAGATGGATTCGTTCCTCTGTTCAGCAAAAGCTGAAAAAACGAGGCGCCGTGGTCGGCATCAGCGGCGGCATCGATTCCACGGTAGTGGCCAGCCTCTGCTGCCGCGCCCTGGGTCCCCAGCGCGTGGTGGGCATCGCCATGCCGGAAAAGGACAGCAGCCCGGAGAGCCTGGCGTTAGCCCAGCGGCTGGCGCAACAGCTAAACATCGAGCTGGCCGTCGAGGATTTGACGCCGGCCCTGGAGGGATTGGGCGCGTATCGCCGGCGCGATACGGCGGTCAAGCGGATTTTTCCCGATTATCATACCGGGCAGGGCTTCAAGATCACTCTGCAGTCCAAGCCGCTGGAATCCAACACGCTGAATGTTTTTCAGATCACGCGAGTGGATGAACAGGGCGTTGAAGAATCCGTCCGGCTGAACTATGCCGAATACGCGCAGATCGTGGCCGCCTCCAACATGAAACAACGTTTGCGCATGACTACGCTGTACTATCACGCGGAACAGCGCAATTACGCGGTGGTGGGCACGGGCAATAAAAATGAAATTCAATTGGGCTTTTTTGTCAAGTACGGGGATGGCGGCTCGGATCTGGTCCCCATCGGCCATCTGTACAAATCGCAGATCTTTCAGCTTGCCGAATATCTGCAGGTCCCCCGCGAGATCATATCGAGAAAACCGACGACGGACACCTACCAGGCCGAGGTGACGCAGGAGGACTTTTTCTTCCGCGTCTCGTTTTCGACTCTGGATGCGATCTGGGAGGAAATGGAGAACGGCGGCGATGCGGAGACCATCGCCCGGTGTTTATCGCTGTCGACGTCACAGGTAAAACGGGTGATGGACGACATTGGACAAAAACACGGCAACACCCGTTATCTGCGCCTGCCCCCTTTGGCATTTACCGCACCACCGTCTGAGGGCGACGATGCATGTGTGGAGCCGGGCAGCTGATGGAGACGCTCAGCCAGGCCGGATAGACGGCGGTCTGCGACAGCTGAAAACATCATTTCAGACGAAAGGTACATGGTATGTCGGTTCAAGAGGCGATCCACACCTATATCGTGGAAAATTTTCTATTCGGCGAGGGCGCGGGATTGCAGGATAGCGATCCCTTGCGGGAAAAAGGCATCATCGATTCCACCGGCGTGCTGGAGTTGATCAGCTTTCTGGAAAACCGGTTTTCCATCGTCATTGAAGACCTGGAGATAATACCGGAGAATCTGGATACGATCGCGCGCATGAGCGCCTTTGTCGCGGCCAAACAAGAGGGCAAGCCGGTAAAGCATTGGGAAATGGAGTATCAAAAGGAAGATATCCATGCCTGATGCAGGGAGACGCGCATGGACCGTTTGGCACAAAGCGGAGTAAATGCATGAACCTACTCTTTCTATCGCCGGAGATCCCTTTTCCACCGGACGGCGGCCACCATTTGCGCACGCTGAATATTTTAAAAATACTTGCGCAAAAGCACGAGATCTACTTTGTCGCCTTTGCCCAGAACCGGTCGGAATTCGAGTACGTAGCGGAAATGGAGAAATACTGCAAACAGGTGTACCTGTTTCCCGTAGCCAAGACCGGCTTTAATGTCCCATTCATCCTGCTTGCGCTGCGCAATCTCTTTTCACGGACGCCGGTCATTGCGCAACGGTATTTTCTGAAATCCGCCTGTCAAAGGATCAAAGAGATCCAGCGGGCCCACTCCATCGATCTGGTGCACATCGACATGCTGGCGCTGGGGCTGTACCAGACCTGTATCGGCGATACGCCGGTTTTGCTGACCGATCATAACGTGGAATCGCTGCGCCTGTATCGCTGGATGAAAGTGCACAAAAATCTCCTGTTCAAGACCTATTTATGGTGTCAGCATCAAAAAATGCGTCTTTTTGAAAAACGTGTCTGCAGTTCGGTCACGCACTGCACAGTGGTCTCTCATCACGATCTGATCCTGCTCGGCAACCTCTGTGAAAAAGGTCATTTTTCCGTGATTCCGAACGGGGTGGACACCGACTACTTTTGCCCCATGGAAGCGCCCAGTTTTCCGCTCAAGATGGTCTGGGTGGGCGGAATGAAAAGCCCGTACAACGCCGATGCCGTGGATTATTTTTTGGCCAAAATATGGCCGATCATCCGCGACGCGGTGCCGTCCGCATCCATCGATTTCATCGGCACGGCGCCCACCGACC
>DAIQOA010000097.1:0-15987 GCA_036788095.1 bacterium
CTGCAGTTCTTTCATGATAGGGTCTACCTCTGCGTCAATTGATGAATTTTTTGCACTCGCCCTGCATGCCGCCCTCCCTCAAAGTCGGTGTGCAGAAACACGTCGACGATCTTTTCCGCCAGGTCCGGGGAGATCACCCGGCCGCCCAGGGCCAGCACATTGGCGTCGTTATGCTTGCGCGCCATCTCGGCCATATACTCGGAGCAGCAGAGTGCGGCGCGAATGCCGCGCACCTTGTTGGCGGTGATGGAGATGCCGATGCCGGTGCCGCAGATGATGATGCCCAATGTGCACTGCCCGGAGGCGACCGCCTGGGCCGCCGCATAGCCGTAATCCGGATAATCAACCCGCTCCTCAGAGCGGACACCCAGATCCAGATACTCCAGCCGGTGGCGCTCCAGGTACTCCACCACGGCCTTTTTCAACCCAAACCCGGCGTGGTCCGATGCGATGGCGATGGACATGGGGACTCCTTCAGCAAGGATGTTTGAACCAGGATAGGTTCTGCGCTTAATTTCTGCCGGTGGCAAACCAGCGCTCGCGTCCCATCACACTGACAGAAAAGCGCAGGATCTTTTCCTCATAAAGAAAATGCGTTTGCTCCCCGCGCAGGCCGAACTCGACCGCCATGTCGACTCGGCCGTTGTCCCGCTTGAAAGGCAATGAAACGCCGGCGGTGATGAACCGCTCGCTCACGGCGTCGCCGGCGGCGTTGGTGTACGGCAGCTGCGCATAATAGGCGCCGAGACGCCAGGCGATGCGCTGACGGTAGCGATCCGTGGGCCGGGTGCTCTGCAGATATTCCATACCGCCGCCGATGCGCTGATAGTCCTTGAACGCCTCACGCGAAGCGCCGTTGACGCGGTAGGTGCTCCAGTCCTGTTGATAGTAATCCAGGGCCCACACAGTCTTAGCCACGGAGAGCGAAACGCCGACACCAAAAGCGCTCGGATAACGGATGGTCCCCTGGGGCAGAGTCTGAGAAAAACCGCTGCTGGCCGAGATGTCGGTCTTTTGCTTGAGATCGCGTCCGGTCTTGTAGATCATTCCCACGCCCAGCCGCTGCATGGGCTTGAGCAGAACGCCCAGATCATAGGTGATGCCGGAGAGATGGCTGTTGTACTGGTCGTCCGAGTTGACATAGCCCGAGGGCACAAAAGAGTATTGCCACTCTTCTTTGACCGTGCCGAAATTAAAATTGATCAGGCCGGCGACCATCACCCGGTCATTCAGGTTGTATTGCAATCCCAGACTTCCGGCGGACAGGCCGCCGTTGCCTTTGATGATGTGGGAATAGGCCAGTGTGTCGGCCTTTAGCTCCGCTTCAAGCATGTAGCGGGAAATGGTCAACGGCCGCAGCAGGCTGATGAACGTGAGCCGGCTTTTCACCGGAAACATAAACTGCACGCCCGCGGCATTGCCGTTGGCGGTCTGCACATCGCCGAGCGAGCTGGCGCTTTGAACCCATTCATAGTCGAACTGCACTCCCAGGCAGGTGGCAACGCCCGTGTGATTGGCCGCCGCATTCATCGTGTTAAGGGCAAAGGGATCCGCGATCCCGATGCCGGCGCCGCCCATACCGGTGGCCTTTTGTGAAACATAATATCTGGGCACACCGAGACCAAAGGAGGAGTAATAGGAATCCGCCTGGGCAGTACGCCATGCAGCGGTCGCCAGAACGGCGCAGAGGAACAAGAGTTTCTTTATGCGAGATGCAAACATATCAGACTCGAAGGTTAAAACTTGGTGGTCGGCGGTATGGAATAAGTGATTTGAATTTTAGGCGCATAATCCGGTTGATCCACGCCGGTGTACAGGCTGATGCGGGCGGCGTCGACGCCATAGGGACCGGTCAGCAGCATGCCGTAATTGGGCGGGTTTCGCAGCACCCAATTCTGCACCAGGGTGGCCATCGCCCGGGTTGCCGTGGTTCCGGAGAAAACCAGCTGGGATTGGTCGGCATACGCGTAGCCGCTCGGATAGGTGGTGAGTGTGTCGGCGACCAGGGTGGCCGGCTGCCAGAGAGAGTCGTTGACCACCGCGTTGCAGGTGATCGCCAGGCCGCTCTTTGGCAGCGTGCTGGCCGCTTGATCGATATGCAGGGTGAGCAGCGCGTGATGGATCGTGGCGTTTCCGGGCAGGCCGCTCAAGTCAAAGCGCAAAAGGGAGCGATAGCCCGCGGCATCATCGATCCAAAGACGATCGGGACGCGGCTCCAGGGTAGCGGCATTCGTCGTCCCCTGGTGGATCAGCAGACTGGCGTCTTTGGAGATCGTCTTGACGACGGTGTCAAGAACGCCGGCGCGGGTGGTGTAGATGAACCGGCCATAGCCGACAGAGGTGTCGCTGTCGCTGGAATTC
Organism: bacterium; assembly: GCA_036788095.1. Classification (GTDB taxonomy): domain Bacteria; phylum Zhuqueibacterota; class Zhuqueibacteria; order Residuimicrobiales; family Residuimicrobiaceae; genus Anaerohabitans. Next base: position 2,362 of record DAIQOA010000097.1, read on the forward strand.
AGCACCGCCATAAAGTCAGCTTGATTGAATTCCAGCAGCACGCCGAAATTTTTACTGGAATCGCGGACCCATCCGTCGACCGCGGTGGTGTCCAGCGAAAAGGAGAACCAGCCGGAATCGGCAGCCGGAACCTCAAAGCGTCCCCAATCGAGCGCTGAATCATAGAGATCCTTGGCTTTTTCCCAGACCACTTCGGATTCCGTCCATTCAGCAAGGACCGGGCGGACGACCGCGGAAAAAGCGGCGCCGTCGCCGGACCGGCTCACCTGGTGAAGAAAAACGGTGGCTGAGTGGACGTTGGCGGTGTCGATATCAGTCAGGCCGGAGAACTGGAGAAGCAGGAAAGAGCGGGTGTCTGCAGACCGCCCGAACAGCAAAGTGGGGACCAACCCGACGACCGGCGCAGCCCAATAGCGGCCGCTGTCGACCGCGCGCAGTTCTACGGTTTTCAATTCCCCCTTGTAAGCGCGCTGCAGATCATCAAAGCCGCTGGGCAGCGGCTTGTCGTGCGTGCAACCGGCAGCGAAAAGACAGGCGGCCAGGCCTATTGCAAGTAGTGGTTTCATTCCCATCCTGATACGCGGTTAAATGGCTCGAGAGGCCTGCTGAAAGCGGACTTCCGGCGGCCGAGGACGGATCCACTGGGATCCGTTCCTTTTAACTCCGGCAGGGCCGGAAAAGATTCCATTAATGTAAGAAGAAATTAGATGAAAGCAAACAAGTTTGGCGTTCTGTTCCCGCCCTTGCGCCCTAACAAAAAGGGCAATCGAATCGATTGCCCTTGAAAAATGCGGTCGTCGCGGGGAGGGTTATTTCTCTTTTTCTTCGCGGCTTTCCTGCTTTTCGCTCTCTTTAGCGGCTGCCTCGGCTTGTTTCTGCTGCTGTTTTTTCTTCTCCTGGCGTTTCTGCCGCTGTTTTTCGATCTTTTCCATTTTCAGGTTTTCATAGCCCACCAGTTCGAAAATGGACATATCGGCGTTGTCGCCGCTGCGGTTGCCCAGCTTGACGATGCGGGTGTAGCCGCCGCTGCGCTCGGCAAATTTGGGCGCGATCTCTTCGAATATCTGCTTGACCAGGTCTTTATCCCGGATGGTGCGCAGGACTTCGCGGCGCGCCGCCAGATCGCCTTTTTTCGCGAACGTGATGATGCGTTCAACCGTGGTCCGGGCTTCCTTGGCCTTCGGCGTGGTGGTGATGATGCTCTTGTGTTCAAAGAGGGCCAGGGCCAGGTTCGCCAGGGTGGCTTTCTTATGGCTATGGGTGCGGCCGAGCTTGCGGCCTGATTTTTGGTGTCTCATGAATTCAATCCTTCACGTCTATCGTTGATAAGCCTGGGGCGGTCTGACTAGTCATCCCCTTTGCGCAAATAGCTGTCCACATCCATGCCGAAATGAATGCCTTTTTCTTCCAGGATCTTGGAAAGTTCAGAGAGCGATTTGCGGCCAAAGTTGCGGAACTTGAGCATCTCCTGTTCGTCGCGCCGCACCAGATCGCCGATGGTTTTGATGTTGGCGGCCATCAGGCAATTGTGCGAACGCACGGACAGCTCCAGCTCATCGACCGTCATGCGCAACAGTTTGCGGATGCGGATGGCCTCTTCATCCACCTCAGCGGGCTCTTCTTCCTGGGTGTCGATGTCGAAATTGATAAAGAGCTGAATGTGATCGCGCAGCAGTTTGCCGGCAAAACTGAGAGCGTCGTCCGGGGTAATGCTGCCGTCGGTGGTGATCTCCAGGATCAGGCGTTCGTAATCGATCTTTTGCCCGACGCGGGTGGTCTCGACGTTATAGGTCACGCGGACGATGGGGGTGAAGACCGAATCGATCGGGATCGTGCCCAGAGGCATATCCGGCTGTTTGTTCTCTTCGGCCGGTACATAGCCACGGCCGCGGCCGATGCGCAGCTCCATGGTGAAATCGGCGTCGGCGTTGAGGGTCGCGATGTAGAGATCGGGGTTGAGCACTTCAAAATCGGTCGACTGGCCCTGGATGTCGGCGGCGGTGACGATTTTGGGGCCCTTGAGCGGAACCAGCACCCGATCCGGCCGTTTGTCGATCAATTTCATCCGAACCTGTTTCAGGTTGAGCACGATTTCGGACACATCTTCCTTGACGCCCGGGATCATGCTGAACTCGTGCAGAATGTTATCCACCCGGAACAGGGTGATGGCGGCACCGGGGATGGATGAGAGCAGGACGCGTCGAAAGGCGTTACCGATGGTCACGCCGAAACCGCGCTCCAACGGTTGCACGATGAACTTTCCATAGGTGTTGCTGTAGGTCGATTCATCTAATTCGATGCTTTCCGGCATCTGAAAACTTGGCAAAGCCATTTAACACTCCATTGGTTTATGAGGTACGGGTCGTCCCGGAACAATCCACGATCACTTACTTGGAGTACAACTCGACGATCAGTTTCTCGTTGACATTGGCCGGGATGGCGTCGCGGGCCGGAATCTCCAGCACCGTGCCAGACATGGCGGCTTTGTCCAGAGACAACCAGGGCATCATCTTGCCTTCGCGGATTTTTTTCATGCTGCTGTGGATCGCCTCCAGCTGACGGCTTTTCTCACGCACCTTGATCTCGTCGCCGGCCTTGACCTGGTAGGAGGGGATATCGACCAGCCGGTTGTTGACGGTAAAGTGACGATGCCGCACCAGCTGCCGCGCCGCGGTGCGCGACGAGGCAAACCCCATGCGATAGACGATATTGTCTAGCCGGGTTTCCAGCAGTTTGAGCAGGTTTTCGCCGGTGATCCCTTTCAGCCGTTCGGCTTTTTCAAAATAGATGTGGAACTGTTTTTCCAACAGACCGTACATGCGTTTCACTTTTTGCTTTTCGCGCAACTGGACGGCATATTCAGATTGTTTGAACCGTCTGGTTCTTCCGTGTTGACCCGGGGCATAGCCTTTTTTCTCGAAAGGGCATTTATCCGAAGCGCATTTGGACCCTTTAAGAAAAAGTTTCATGCCTTCGCGTCGGCACAGTTTACAATCCGCTCCAGTTAATTTCGCCATACCGTGGAACCTCCTTGATCAAAAGCGCTCCGAGGCGCTCCATCCTCTTTAGGGTTAAAAAAAATGCAACCTTATACGCGTCGGCGTTTCGGGGATCGGCAGCCGTTATGCGGGATCGGCGACACGTCTTTGATCGACGTGATCTCCAGCCCGGCGGCCTGCAGAGAGCGAACCGCGGCTTCGCGGCCGGCGCCCGGCCCTTTGACCAGCACCTCCACTCGCTTAAGTCCCAGATCGATCGCCTCTTTGGCGGCGGCTTCCGCGGACATCTGGGCGGCGTAGGGCGTGCTCTTGCGCGAGCCCTTGAATCCGCTGCGTCCGGAGGTCGCCCAGGAGATGACGTTGCCGTACACATCGGTCAGGGTGACGTTGGTGTTGTTAAAAGTCACCTTGATGTGGGCGACGCCGTTCGCTTCCACCTTTTCACGTTTACGACCGGTTTTTTTCTTCGGATTAGCCAATGCTCACCTCATCAAATTAAGCTGTTGCTGTAGGTTTCGTCTTTCTTCTGATTGCACCGCCGCCGCGTTTGCCGCGCCGCGTGCGTGCGTTGGTGTGGGTTCGCTGTCCCCTGGAGGGCAGGTTCCGGCGATGGCGAGCGCCGCGGTAGCAGCCGATGTCGATGAGACGTTTGATGTTCATCTGAATTTCGCTGCGCAGCGCGCCTTCCACCTTGTACTCATTGGCGATGATATCGCGAACCTTGGCAATGTCGTCCGGCGACATATCTCGAACATGCGTGTCCGGATTAACGCCCGCCTTGCGCAGAATCTTTTGCGAAGAGGTTAAGCCGATGCCGTCAAGATAGGTGAGGGCAATTTCGATGCGTTTGTCACGCGGTAGATCAACACCTGCAATACGAGCCAACGTAGTCTCCTTTTAGATAATAGTCCTTAACCCTGACGTTGCTTGTGTCTGGGATTTTTCTTACAGATGACGCGAATAGTGCCCTTCCGTCGGATAATCTTGCAATGTTCGCAGATCTTTTTTACTGAAGATCTCACTTTCATGACAACTCCTCGTCCCTTTGGCTTATTTGTAACGATAGGTGATGCGGCCGCGCGTCAGATCGTAGGGCGACAACTCGACCGTCACCTTGTCCCCCGGCAATATCTTGATGAAATGCATGCGCATTTTTCCGGAGATATGCGCCAGTACCTTGTGTCCATTTTCCAGCTCTACACGAAAGGATGCATTGGGCAGGGTTTCCAGAATCGTTCCGTCGATTTTAATGGAAGCTTCTTTTGGCATACAGAAACTAGATCCCTTCGGTTAAAATGATCGCGCCGTTTCGCGTGACGACCACGTCGTGCTCAAAGTGCGCGGAGCAGGAGCCGTCCTCCGCCACCACCGTCCACTGGTCGGCCAGCGTGCGCACCTCATAGCCGCCGGCGTTGACCATGGGTTCGATGGCGAACACCATCCCCTCTTTCAACCGCGGTCCGCGGTGCGGTTCCCCGTAATTGGGGATCTGCGGCGCCTCGTGCATCTGCCGGCCGATGCCGTGACCCACCAGGTCGCGCACCACCGAAAGGCCGGCTTTTTCCACATGCTGCTGCACCGCGTGGCCGATGTCCGAGAGCCGGTTGCCCTCCACCGCCTGGGCGATGCCGCGGTATAACGCTTCCCGCGTCACCTGCATCAATCGCTGTTTTTCCGCAGAGATGGCGCCCACCGCAAAGGTCTTGGCCGCATCGCCGTACCAGCCGTTTTTCTCAACGCCCACATCGACGCTGACGATCTGGCCCTCCTGCAGCGCCCGGTCGCCCGGGATGCCGTGCACCACCTCTTCGTCGATGGAGGTGCAGATGTTCGCCGGATAGCCGTAAAATCCCTTGAAAGCAGGCCGGCCGCCGGCCGATTGGATGAATTCAGCGATGATCCGGTCCAACTCGCCGGTCTTTAATCCAGGAGCGATCAGGGACTCGGCCAGGTTGATGGCCTCGACCACAATCCGGCAGCTTTCTTTCAATCCTTCGATATCGGCTGCGCTTTTGATGGTGATCATATCGTCCTATTGCACCAGCGGCGCCACCAGGTCGTCCATCTCTCGATGGATTCGGTCGAGCGGGGCATCGCCGCGCAGGATGGCCAGCTTGTTCTGCTTTTCGTAATAGCCCTTCAGCGGCGCGGTTTTCTCTTCGTACACTCGCAGGCGGTTCAGCACCGTGGCCTCGCTGTCGTCGTCCCGCTGAATGATGCGGCCGCCGCAATCGGGACAGACCAGGTCCGCCGGCGGCGGATTGGAGATCATGTTAAAAATCTTGCCGCATTGGCTGCAGGTGCGACGGCTGGTCAGTCTGGTCAGGATGACCGTTTCCGGTACATCGAAAAGCAGCACCCGTTGTATGCCGTCTTTTCCCAGCATGGCGTCGAGGCCGGCGGCTTGGGCCAGCGTGCGCGGAAAGCCGTCGAGAATGTAACCCCGGCCGCAGTCCGGCTGGGCCAGCCGTTCCCGCATCAGCCCGATGATAATATCGTCGGAGACCAGTCCGCCGCTCTCCATGATCGCTTTGGCCTGTCGGCCCAGCTCGGTGCCTTCCTTTACGGCCTTGCGCAGCATGTCGCCGGTGGAGATCTGTGGAATGGCGTATTTCTCACACAGATAGACCGCCTGGGTCCCTTTACCGGCGCCCGGAGCGCCTAAAAAAATCAATCGCATCCTCTGCTCCTGTCGCCGCGTTAGAACCGTTTCCGGCCGCGAATCTTGCCGCTTTTGAGGAAGCCGTCGTAATGACGCATGAGCAAATGCGACTCCACTTGTTGCAGCGTATCCAGCGCCACACCGACCACGATCAGCAGCGAAGTGCCGCCGTAAAAACTGGCGAAGGAGTAAGAGACGTTGGCCAGCTTGGTGACGATGGACGGAATGATGGCGATGATCGCCAGAAAGATCGAGCCCGGCAGCGTAATGCGCGTCAGGATATGATCGATGAACTCGGAGGTCTTTTTGCCCGGACGCACGCCCGGAATAAAACCGCCGTACTTTTTCATATTGTCCGCCACATCCACAGGGTTAAAGGCGATGGCGGTATAAAAATAGGTAAAGAAGACGATCATGGCCCCGTAGATCAACCAGTAGAACATGGACTGATAGTCGAACAGCGCGTTGACCGACTGCATGAAATCGCTGTTGGGAAAAAACTGGACGATGGTCTGCGGAACGAACAGAATCGATTGCGCAAAAATGATGGGCATCACGCCGGCGGTGTTGACGCGCAGCGGAATGTGCGTGCTCTGACCGCCGTAGACTTTGCGGCCGACCACGCGTTTAGCGTATTGCACCGGGATTTTGCGCGTGCCCTGGGTCAGCAGCACCGTACCGGCCACGGTCAGAACGAACAGGCCCCAGAGAATGGCCTCCACCAGCAGGCTGCGGTTCCCGGCGATGACCTGCTGCGCTTCGTCAAAGATCGAGTTGGGGAAGCGGGCCACGATGCCGATAAAGATGATCAGCGAGATGCCGTTGCCGATGCCGCGCTCGGTGATCAATTCGCCGAACCACATAATGACGATGGTGCCGGTGGTCAACGCCAGCATGGTCAACAGAATAAAGCCCCATCCCGGATGCGGGACCACCAGTTGGCCCGACGAGGTAACCGGAATGCGCTGCAGGAAAATGCTGACGCCGTAGGCCTGGCCCAGGGAGAGCAGCACGGTGCCGTAGCGGGTCAGCTGGGTTAATTTCTTGCGTCCTTGCTCTCCCTCTTTCTGCAGCTTTTGAAAATAGGGAAACACGGCGCCGAACAGCTGAATGATAATGGAGGCGGAGATGTAGGGCATGATGCCCAATGCGAACACCGTGGCGCGGCTAAAGGCGCCGCCGGCGAACAGATCATAGAGACCCAACAGGCCTCGCTGCGCGCTCTGAAAGTATTCCAACAGCGCCTGAGCATTGACACCGGGAACCGGAACATGGCCGCCGACGCGATAGACGATCAGGATCAGGGCGGTGAACAGGATTCGTCTTTTAAGATCAGGGATCTTGAAGATACTGCGCAGGCTCTCCATCATAATTTGCTAGTCCTCCCTCCAGCCCCTTCGATTTTCTCGATCGCCGTCTTGCTGAAGGCATTTGCCGTGACCGTTACTTTCCGCGTCAGTTCACCATATCCGAGCACTTTGACCGGCAGGTTCTTTTTGCTCACCAGGCCCTTTTCCACCAGCACGGCGGCGGTGATCTCCTCCACGCCCTTGAGCGTTTCAAGATCCGCTACGTTGACGACCTGAAACTCGACCCGCTGGATCGGCTTAAAGCCGCGTTTCGGCAACTGCCGCTGGATCGGCATCTGTCCGCCCTGAAACCATGGGCGAAAATTGGCGCCGGAGCGGGAATGTTGTCCCTTGTGGCCGCGGGTGGACTGTTTTCCATGTGCGCCGCCGCGACCGACTTTTTTCCGATTTTTGCGCGAGCCTGCCGCATATTTTAAATTTGATAAATTCATGCTATCCTCGAAGCTATGCCGTTAAGCCGTTCTCAAGCCTGTTCTTCGACCGCGACCAGATGGCGTATTTTATTGATCATGCCGCGAATGACCGGCGTGTCCGCATGCACCACCGAACGGTTGGTCTTGTGCAGGCCCAGCGCCGCGGCAGTGGCTTTTTGCGGCGCCAGATGGCCCGACAAACTGCGTATGAGGGTGATTTTCAGTTGTTTCGCCGTTTTTTTCTTCATGGCCTATGGTTCCATTAAGAGGTTAGTGTCGATTCCGCTTTTTTCGCCTTGGGCGTGGTGTTAAAGATCCGCATCGCCGGAAGACCGCGCTTGCGCGACACGGAGCCGACCTCCATCAGGTTTTCCAAAGCGGCGATGGTCGCTTTGACCACGTTGTGCGGATTGGACGAGCCGCGGCTTTTAGTCAGAATGTCGGTCAGGCCGGCGGATTCCAGGATGGCGCGCACCGCGCCGCCGGCGATAACGCCGGTTCCAGGGGCTGCGGGCTTGAGAAACACGCGACCGGCGCCGTATTTTCCCTCGATCTCATGAGGGATGGTGCCGCCCACCACCGGTACCCGCACCAGATTCTTCTTGGCCGCCTCAGCGCCTTTGGAGATGGAATCGGTCACTTCATTGGCTTTGCCCAGGCCCACGCCCACTCGACCGTGACCGTCGCCCACCACCACGATGGCGTTAAAGCTGAACCGACGGCCGCCCTTGACCACTTTGGCCACGCGGTTGACATGCACCACGCGTTCGGTTAATTCCAATTCACCGGGATTTACTTTTTCCAAAACTGAGTCCCTCATGTTATCCGTTTGTTCGCCAAACGACGGTTAAAACTCGAGCCCGCCTTCACGAGCTCCTTCGGCCAGCGCTTTAACGCGGCCGTGATACAGATAGCCGGCGCGGTCGAAAACCACCTGAGTGATGTTTTTCTCTTTGGCCAGCCTGGCCACGTGTTTGCCCACCAGTTTGGCCACCGCCAGCTTGCCCTTGCTCTGGGCCACTTCTTCCGCGATGGCCTGCGACAACGAGCTCGCCCCCATAAGCGTCCGCTGTTGTTCATCATCCACGATCTGCGCATAGATGTGCTTGTTGCTGCGGAACACCACCAGACGGGGACGCGGACCGGTCGTCCGGTATTTCTTCATGAAATGTTTATGACGACGCTGGCGCGTTACTCTTTTTTGTTCCACTTTGTCAGGCATAATGCAAACTCGTCAGTTAATAAGGTAATCAATGATCTGATTTAATATCCATTAAGCGGCGGTCTTGCCGGCTTTCTTGCGCACGAACTCGCCGAGATAGCGGATGCCCTTGCCCTTGTACGGTTCGGGCGGTTTGAGCGAGCGCAGTTTGGCCGCCACCTGGCCCACCAGTTCCTTGTTAATGCCCTGCACCACCACCATGTTGTTGCCTTCGGTGGTGACCTTGATCTCCTCCGGCGGGGTGAACAGGATGGGATGGGAAAAACCGATGGTCAGCATCAGGCTTTTGCCCTTGAGCTCCGCGCGGTAGCCGACGCCGATGATCTCGAGTTTTTTCTCAAAGCCCTTGGTGACGCCGTCGATGACATTGGCGACCAGGGTGCGCGACAGCCCGTGCAATGAGCGGTGCATTTTGGCGTTGCTCGGCCGCTCGACCGAGATCTTCCCATCTTCCAGTTTCAGCTTCATCTCCGGATGAATGCAGACGGACAGTTCGCCCTTGGGACCTTTGGCAAAGACCGTCTGTCCCTCAATCTTGGCGGTGACGCCGGCCGGGATGGGGATGGGAGTTTTTCCAATTCGTGACACTCTCAACTCCTGCGTTAGTAGGATCACCAAACATAAAACATGATTTCGCCGCCGACGCCTCGTTTTCGCGCTTCCTGTCCGGTCATCACGCCCTGCGAGGTCGTCATCACCGAAACGCCGAGGTTGTTATAGACGCGGGGGATATTCGTACGGCCGACGTATCTTCGATACCCTGGCGTGCTCACCCGTTTGATGCCGGAGATCACGCTGTTGTTGTCGTCGTCGTATTTCAGGTAAATACGAATGACGCCCTGTTTGCCGTCTTCGATGAAGACATGATTTTTTATAAAGGCTTCTTCCTGCAAAATTTCAGTAAGGCGGCGCTTCAAGTTCGATGCAGGAACGTCTACCTTTCGGTGTTTAGCCCGAGTCGCATTTCTTATACAGGTCAGGTAATCTGCGATGGGATCGGTCTTTGACATTTATTTTCTCCCTACAAGCTCAAAGAAGAAACGTGATAATTAGTTAAGAGCGCTTTAACGGCGGTTACCAACTTGCCTTTTTCACGCCGGGAATCTGGCCTTCCAAAGCAAGGTCGCGGAAACAGAGCCTGCACAACCCGTACTTGCGATAGATGGCTCTCGGCCGGCCGCAACGCTGGCAGCGGTTATACTGACGAACCGCAAACTTGGGCGTCCGCTTCGACTTGACGATGAGTGCTTTTCTTGCCAACTTTTTTCCTCATTCCATTTAGGGTCAGTTACGATTTTTTCACGAACGGCATGCCAAAGGCGGCGAGCAATTCATAGGCCTCTTCATCCGTCTTGGCCGTGGTGACGATGGTGATGTTCATGCCGCGCACCTTTTCCACCTTGTCGTAATCGATCTCGGGAAAAACGATCTGCTCCTTGACCGAGATGCTGTAATTGCCCCGGCCGTCGAATTTGACCGGCAGCCCGCGAAAGTCGCGGACGCGCGGGATCGCCACCGAGATCAGACGATCGAGAAACTCGTACATGGTCCAGCTGCGCAGCGTGACGCTGCAGCCGATCGGCATGCCCGCCCGCAGCTTGAAATTGGAAATTGCCTTTTTCGCGCGCCGGATGACCGGCTTTTGCCCGGCGATCTTGGTCATCTCCTCCAGGGCCACGTCCACGGACTTGGCGTTCTCGGTGGCATCGCCGACGCCAAAGTTCAAGACGATCTTTTCCAGCTTGGGCACCTGCATCACGTTCTTGTACGCGAAGCGCTTCTTCAGTTGCGCCACCACTTCCTGCTGATAGGTGTTCATCAGCCTGGGTTTGTAATCCTTGGGCAGCGCGGCGGGCTGTTGCTTTTTATCGGCAGCCGGCTTTTCCTGCTTTTTTTCTTTTGCTTTTTTTTCCGCCATCTTTCAATCCACTTAAAGGTAGTTTAGGTCGTTAGGACCAGCATCTCATTGCAGTTTTTGCAGACACGCACACGATTTTTTCGGCCCTTCACTTCATCGGTCACCGCCTTGGAACCCATGCGCGCCGGCGTGTTGCACTTGGGGCAGATCACCATCACGTTGGAGATATGGATGGGCGCCTCTTTTTCGATCACGCCGCCCTGCGGGCTCTTCTGCGACGGACGGGTGTGCTTTTTGATAAAGTGCACGCCCTCGACGATGATTTGATGTTTTTCCGGAAACACCTTGAGCACCTTGCCCTTTTTGCCCTTGTTGTTGCCGGCGATGACCAGAACCTGATCGTTTTTTATTACTCGCATGGTTGAACTCGTCTCATTGACTGATCGGTTATCGATTAAAGAACTTCGGGAGCTAAAGAGATGATCTTCATGAACTGCTTCTCGCGCAACTCACGCGCCACCGGACCGAAGATGCGGGTTCCCTTGGGTTCGTTGGCGTCGTTGATCAACACCGCCGCGTTTTCATCGAAGCGGATGTAGGAACCGTCCTTGCGCCGTTTTTCCTTTTTGGTGCGCACGATGACCGCTTTGCTCTTGTCGCCTTTCTTGATCGAACTGTTGGGCATGGCCTGTTTGACCGCCACCATGATGATGTCGCCCACGGACGCGAAACGCCGACCGGAACCGCCGTAGACGCGGATGCACATGACCTTCTTGGCGCCCGTGTTGTCGGCGACGTTTAAACGGGTATACTCTTGTACCATATCGCTGATCCCTTATCGCAAAATAAACTTATTTGGCACGTTCCAGGATTTCCACCAGCCGCCACCGTTTACGGGCGCTCAACGGCCGGGTTTCCATGATCTTGACCATATCGCCGGCGTGACTCTCGTTCTGCTCGTCGTGCATCATAAACTTGGAGGTCTTTTTCACGTACTTGGCGTACAACGGATGCTTGACGAACCGCTCCACCACCACCACGCGGCTTTTCTGCATCTTGTCGCTGGCGACGATGCCGATCTTGACTTTTCTCTTATTTCTTTCCACGTACCGTTTCTCCAACAGCTATCAGGTTAACGACTATTTGCGAAGACCCAGGTTTCGCTCGGTGAGAATCGTCCTCATGCGCGCGATCTCGCGGCGCAGGCTTCGCATTCTCAGCGGATTGTCCAGTTGACGGGTGGAATGCTGGATGCGCAGGTTTTCCATCTCCACCTGTGCCTCCTCCAACCGGACCTGAATCTCCTCCGCGTTCAGCTTTTTCAACTCTTCCAGTTTCATGCTCTCAGTCTCCAAACTCTGCCGCTGTGACAAACTTGGTCTTGACCGGCAATTTGTGTGCGGCCAACCGCAGCGCCTCACGCGCCGTGTTCTCATCCACTCCGGCGATCTCGAACATCACCCGGCCCGGTTTGACCACCGCCACCCAGTATTCCGGCGCGCCCTTGCCTTTTCCCATACGGGTTTCCGCCGGCTTTTTGGTGCAGGGCTTATCCGGGAAAATCCGGATCCAAATTTTACCGCCGCGTTTGATATAACGGGTCATGGCGACACGGGCGGATTCGATCTGACGCGCGGTGATCCAGTGAGGCTCCATGGTCTTCAATCCGTACTCCCCGTACACCAGGAGGGACCCGCGTACCGCCTTGCCGCGCATACGGCCGCGCTGTTGCTTTCGGAATTTGACGCGCTTGGGCATTAACATAATATCATCACTCCAGAAATATTTTTACCAAAGCCGAACTCATTCACCAATCACTTCACCGCGGCAGATCCAGACTTTGACGCCGATGGCGCCATAGGCGGTGTGCGAGGTCGCCCGGCAGAAATCGATGTCCGCCCGCAACGTGTGCAACGGAATGCGCCCCTCTTTGTATTGTTCCCGGCGCGCCATCTCGGCGCCGCCCAGCCGGCCGGAACAGCAGATGCGGATGCCCTCGGCGCCCATGCGCATGGCGGACATCATCGCTTTCTTCATCGCGCGACGGAACGACACCTTGCCCTCCAACTGACCGGCGATCCCTTCGGCCACCAGGAACGCATCCAGCTCGGGCCGCTTGATCTCGTTGATGTTGAGTTGCACATCCTTGCCGGTGACCCGCTGCAGCTCTTCGCGCAGCTTGTCCACCTCCGCACCCTTGCGGCCGATGACGATGCCCGGACGCGCGGTGTGGATGGTCAGCGTGATCTGCTTGGGCGTGCGGTCGATCTCGATCTTGGCCACACTGGCCTTCTGCAGACGGTTGCGCACGTACTTGCGCAACATGGTGTCTTCACTCAGCTTTTTCGCAAAGTTCTTCTCGTCGAACCAATTGGAATCCCAGCCACGCACGATGCCGATGCGAAATCCCTTTGGATTTGTCTTTTGTCCCAAAACCAAGCTCCTCTTTGTTTACTTTTTGTCGTCTTTTTCAGCCACGGTGACCTGAATGTGACAGGTGCGGCGCCGAATGCGCACGGCCCGCCCCATGGAGGCGGCACGAAACCGTTTCAGAACATATCCCTCATCCACCTTCAGCTCTTTGATGAACAGATCATCCGGCGACAGCTTGTTCGCCTCCTCTTTGTTCAGGATGTTGGCCACCGCCGAACGCAAGGCTTTTTCCAGCGGCTCGGACGCCGCGGTCACGCTGTAATGCAGCACATTCAGCGCCTCGTTCACCTGTTTGCCGCGCACCAGATTGGCCACGCGCCTCACCTTGAAAGGGGACATGCGAATCCATTTTGCAATCGCCCTTGCTTCCATGTATAACCTCTCCAACCTTATTCAAAGCGTCTAGTGTTTGACAACCTTCTCGGCCTTCTTCTCCGTATGACCGCGGAACGTGCGCGTCGGGGCGAACTCGCCCAGCTTGTGCCCGACCATGTTCTCGGTGATAAAGATGGGGATGAACTTGTTGCCGTTGTGAATGGCCAGCGTATGCCCGACGAACTCGGGGGGAATCGTACACCGCCGCGCCCAGGTCTTGATGACCTTTTTCTGGTTGCCCTTGTTGAGCTGCTCGATGCGCTCGGACAGCCGATCATCAATATAAGGACCTTT
>DAIQOA010000098.1:0-15762 GCA_036788095.1 bacterium
CCGGTTGCCATTCCGAATCATTGAACCCGGAATGATCCCATGGCCCAAGCTCCCGGCGCGCATCGTAAAGAATGCCGAGATAGACATTGTTGCGTAGAATCGGGCCATACGCGAATTTCCAGGTCGCATCGGTTTTGATGATTCGCTGCCGGCCATCGCGATAGGTGACGATGAGTTGAGCGATAAAAGCCGGTCTGCCGATGGGCAGGACCTCACGCAGATTGCGGTTTCCCCACATGCGCAATGGCAGAGGATTATAAAATCCATTCCCCACTACCACGCCCAGGCAGTTCGCCTCCCGAGTGAGCAGAGAGGCGATTTCATGCTCTGCATAATAGACTCGCTTGTCATAATTGGTCCAGGCCGGATCCAGAAAAGAATCGCCGATCCTTACACCGTTCAGCGTGACGGTATAATACCCCGCGGCGGTGATGTACAGCCGGGCGCTTTGAATGTCACCCTTTTCCAGAATAATCTCTTTTCTGAAATGCGGAGCCGGGTCTTCCAAGTAAGCCAGGCTGTCGGCGGCCCACGAAGGCTTTACATCGGAAATCCAGGAGGCCAGATTCAATTCATCGGGAATGCGGGGACTCGAGAGCAGAGTCTGTATAAAGCCGGTCATCGGCAAAAAACAGGCGCAGAGAAAGGCGGCGGTTTTGACCATTTCAGCAGTATCCTATAGGAAACAGCGATTTAGAAAATCTAAATAATTTGTCCACGATTCGCAACAATAATATTGCGAAATGCTGTTTCAGCCTGATTCGCGGGATCATTCTGAACATATATATCTTGTTTCGCAGAGTCATTCTTTGTATAATAAAGAAAACAAATTTCATGATAAGGAACAGCCCGATGAAACCCGCTTTTCAGCTTCGATGGTTCCCGGCAGTCATTCTGCTCTGTCTCTCGCTTTTGTCCACCCCATTTCTCCAGGCCGCCACTTTGCCGATTGCCAAACCCACGCAAGTGGGCTTTTCCGCGGAACGACTGGAACGTCTGAGCCGCGGTATGCAGGGGTACGTGGATCAGGGCCGTGTGGCCGGATTGGTGACGCTCGTTTTGCGCGACGGCAAAGTGGTCTATGAAAAGGCGTTCGGCAAAATCGACGTCGAGCACAACCAGCCCATGCCGGTCAACGCCATCTTTCGCATCGCCTCGCAGACCAAGGCGATCACCAGCACAGCCATCATGATGCTGCAGGAGGAGGGCAAACTGCTGTTGGATGATCCGGTGGCCAAATACATCCCCGAGTTTGCCGCCGCCCGAGTGGCGATGCCGCTGGAAACAAAAAATTCACCCAACTATTATACGATTCCGCTGAAACGCGCCATCACCCTGCGGGATCTGCTCACCCATACGGCCGGCATCTCTTATGGAAGCGGTCCTGCCAAAGCGGAATGGCAGGCGGCCGGTCTGAACACCTGGTTTCTGGCTGATAAAGATATGACCATCGGCCAGGTGATTAAAAAACTGGCGACCCTGCCTTTCGACGCGCAACCGGGTGAAAAATACGTTTACGGCTACAACACGGATATTCTGGGGTATGTGGTCGAATGCGCCTCAGGGCTGAGCCTGGCGGATTATGTCCAACGAAATATCACCGGTCCATTGGGCATGAACGATACCGCTTTTTTCCTGCCCAAAGATAAACTGGACCGTTTCACCTCTGTGTATGGGATCGATGACCAGGGTGTCCTGACGCTTAAAGAAGATCGCAACAATAATTTTTACATGCAAGGGCCACAAAAATGCTACTCAGGCGGCGCCGGACTGTTGTCCACCGCAAGGGATTATGCCACCTTTTTACTTATGCTGCAGCAAGGAGGACAACTAAACGGCGTCCGCTTGCTCTCACAAAAGTCCGTACAGCTGATGACCGCGAACCATGTCGGCGACCTGTACGGCGCGCAGGGGTATGGTCTGGGATTCTGGGTCACCGATCGTCTGGGGCGCAACGGCCAGTTGGGGACCGTTGGCGCCTATGGCGGGGGCGGTGCGTATCATACCGTTTATTGGGTTGATCCTCAGGAAAAATTGGTGGTGGTACTGATGACCCAGCTGTTGCCCGCCACCAACAGCGATCTGCATGGCAAGTATCGCGCGCTGGTCTATCAGGCGATGGTTGATTCCTATGCTGCAGCCGCTCACTGATGATTTCACCGCAGCGCGATAGAGACCACAAGGCATCACTGGTCTACTGGTTTTAAAATTCAACGCCGGCGGCCGACGAAGAATTTTTTATCTAATAAACCTCAGGAGGAGAATGACATGTCGTTGATGCTGAAAATGTTATGCATTCTGGCGCCCGTGTTTTCCACCTCACTGCACGCTCAGGGCCAGACGGTTCTGCTGACCCCCAAGCCCGGTCCGGCGCCGCGCATCAACGGGCCCCAGGTCTATGGCTGCCGGCCGGGCCATCCGTTTCTCTATCGCGTTCCCACGCAGGGCAAGCGGCCCATTCAATTCAGCGCCAAAAAATTGCCGGCTACGCTGCGCCTGGATCCCGACACGGGATTGATCACCGGCACTGCGCCCGCCCGCGGTATGTATCAGGTCACTCTGTCCGCGAAAAACCAGCACGGAAAAACAAAGCGGCCGTTTAAAATCGTCAGCGGCGACACCCTCGCACTCACTCCCCCCATGGGCTGGAACCACTGGTACGCCCACTATGATCGGGTCACCGATAAACTGATCCGCGAGGCGGCGGACAGTTTGATCCGCAACGGCATGGCCGACGTGGGCTATCAGTATATCAACATCGACGATTGCTGGATGAACGCAGAGAAGCACCGCGATCCGCTGCGCGTGGGACCCTTGCGCGACGCGGACGGACACATGCTGTCCAACCAGCACTTTCCCGACATGAAAGCGCTGACCGATTACATTCACCGCCAAGGGCTCAAGGCCGGCCTCTACAGCTCACCGGGGCCAACGACCTGCGCGGGATTCTGCGGCAGTTATGAGCATGAAGCTCAGGATGCCAAGCAATTCGCCGACTGGGGATTTGATTTTCTAAAATACGACTGGTGCTCATATGATCAAGTGGTTAACCGGGTAAGGACCAGCGAAAATCTGCAAAAGCCCTATCGCCAAATGGGCGAGCTGCTGCGACAACAGGATCGGGATATAGTGCTCAACCTCTGCCAGTACGGCATGGGGAATGTGTGGGAATGGGGGGCGCAGGTGGGCGGCCATAGCTGGCGCACGGCCGGGGACCTGGGCTATGAATTGAATCGAATTTTCCAAGTGGCGCTCATGAACGCAAAGCATCGCGCCTGGAGCAAACCGGGCAGCTGGAACGATCCCGATTACATCCAGATCGGCTATGTCGGCAACGCCCGCACCGCCGGTGAACCCGAGCCCTGTCCGTTCACAGCGGAGGAGCAATACGCCTTTATGTCGCTGTGGTCGCTGATGGCCTCTCCCCTGTTCTACAGCGGCGACCTGAACAAAATGGATGAACTCACCCTCAATGTACTGTGCAATCCGGAAGTGATCGAGATCAATCAGGATCCGCTCGGCGTGTGCGCCAGGGTTGATTCTCTCAGCCCGGAGACCTTCCTGATGATCAAAACGATGGCGGACGGTTCCACCGCCATCGGCCTGTGCAACAGCGGTGAGCAACCGGCTCAGATAACCGCAGGCTGGACGCAATGCGGATTAAAGGGAAAGAAAATCGTTCGAGATGTCTGGCGTCACCGGGATCTGGGGCTGTTCGAGGCCGGCTTTTCCGCGACAGCGCCGCGGCATGGGGTGGTATTGGTTCGAGTGTGGGATGCCGGGAAAAAAAGGATTTCATAATGCAATCCGCCCGGCGCCAAATAGTTTACTATCATGCCGATTCGCCGGAATGATTTGTGGAGGGAAATGTTCTCCCGGTAAAGCGCAAACGTTCCGGCGAATGGCGGAGCAGTCAACCCGCATGCAGCAAGCAATCTGGCTGGCATGCGGCTGCGCCTCGCCGCGGCCGCGAGTGCAACTCAGCGATACCGGCTTGTATTAAAATCACTGTGCGGAAAACTTGTACTCGCAGATATGATGATAGGTCTCGCCCGGATTCAGCACCACAGAGGGAAACTGCGGCTGATTGGGTGAATCCGGAAAATGCTGTGTTTCCAGACAAAAGGCCGTGCGAAACAGATAGGGTTTGCCGCCTTTGCCGACCTGATCCCCGTTAAGAAAATTCCCTCCATAAAATTGCAGGCCCGGTTCCGTGGTAAGCACCTCCATCACTCGTCCTGAGACCGGATCGTAAATCCGCGCCGCTGGTTGCAGGCCCGAGGCCGCTGTACGATTGAGTGCATAATTGTGGTCATACCCTCTCGCCAGCTTGAATTGATCAAACTCGGCCTGCAGGCGGGCGCCGATCGGGGTGGCCGTGCGAAAATCCATGGCCGTGCCCTCCACCAACGCCAGTTCTCCAGTCGGGATCAGCACAGAATCCACCGGAGTGTACCGATCCGCATGAATCATCAGCTCGTGATCATTGATCGTGCCGTTGCCGGCGCCGTGCAGGTTGAAAAATGAATGATGCGTCAGATTCAGCACCGTGGGCTGGTCTGTGGTCGCAGAGTACTCGATGTGAAAGGCGTTATCCGCCGTCAGGCGGTACTTTATTTCCACCGTCAGAGTGCCCGGGTAACCCTCCTCCCCGTCATGGGAAACATATTTCAGCACCAGTTGATCGTTTCCGGCCTGTTGAGCGTCCCAGACCACGTTATGAAAGCCTTTGGGGCCGCCGTGCAGGGATTGGCCGTTGTTGTTGCGCGCCAGCTGACAGGTTTTATTGTTCAGTGTAAAGCGTCCGTCCGCAATCCGGTTGCCGTAGCGTCCGATCGCAGCGCCGAAATAGGGTTCCTGGCTGTCCAGATAACCCTGCAGCGAGTCAAATCCGAGAACGATGTCGTCCAAGTGACCCTGGCGATCCGGCGTCAGCAGGGCCACCACCCGGGCGCCATAGTTGGTCACCGCCATGTGCAATCCGGCCTGATTGTGAAGGAAATAAAGGGATACCGTTTTTTCATCGATCTGCGCGTTGAACCGCGCCGGATCCAGGCCTGTAAGCGCCTGAGTAGTGGCTGGCTTTTGCTCAGCGCATCCGAACCATTGCAACAGTAAAAGGCCAAGCATCCAGCCTGCGTTCTTTTTCACCTGACACTCCTTTTTTGCGTCGCCGCCTGTTCCAGCGGTTTATTCGGCCGATTCACCGTCAGAACGGATTTTCATCGGCATACCGTTGATCTGCCGGTTGATTGTAGGACACGTCCTCCACCCCCAGCACCTTGACGGCGCTGAACAGCGTCTTGCCGGCATGGGCAAAGGCCACTGCGGTGTGATGCGGGAACCGTTTTCCGATCAACACATGCCGGTAAAACCGGCCCATCTCTTTGACCGCGAAAACGCCGATGCCGCCGAAAGAATGCGGATCGATATCCAGCACCTCGCCCTGTGCCAGATAGGATTTCAATTGCGTATCTGCCGTCGACTGCAGGCGAAAGAGGGTGATCGGTCCCACCTGAATGCGGCCCTCCAGAGTGCCGCGGGTGATCGTGGGCGGCCGATCAGGTTCCAGCAACCGATGCATGATCAACTGATGTTGAATGCTCGGTTTGATCATGCAGCCGGAACTGACATTGCCGCAGTGAAACCCCATGAATAGATCGGTCGGCTTATACTCCTTCATGTGCGCCCGGTTGGCCTGGATCATGTCTTTGGGCACGGTGTTGTTGATGTCCAAAAGGGTCGGCGGCAGCAGGGTCGCACAGGCTGCCAGGTATTCCGACAGCGCGCCGTAAATGTCCACTTCGCAGGAGACCGGAATGCCCTCCGCGGCCAGCCGTCCGTTGATAAAACAGGGCACATGGCCAAAGTATTTTTGAAAAGAGGGCCAGCATTTATTGGCAAAGATACCGAACCGGCTGGCGCCGAGATGTTTTTCCATAAAACGGCGCAGCGCCACCTCATACCAGGCTAATCGTTCGATCAACTCGGGATAGGTGTTGCCTGTGCCTAGTTCTTTGGACATGGATTCCATGGTGGGTTTGACCAGCGGATCCGTTTTAGCCGCCTGACAGATATCATAGAGATCGAGCTCGCTGTTTTCCATGATCTCGATACCCAAATCATAGAGGGGCTTGATCGGCGCATTGCAGGCGAGAAAATCCTGCGGCCGCGGACCAAAAGAAAAAATCTTGAGCCCTTTGACGCCCAGCAGCACCCGCGCCACCGGTACGAACTCGCCGATCATCTCCGCCACCTCTTCGCTGTCGCCGACCGGGTATTCAGGCACATAAAGACGCAGCCTGCGCAATCCGTTGTTATAAGAGTTGCTCAACATGCCGCAATAGGCATCGCCGCGGCTCTGGATCAGATCGTTCTGGCTCTCTTCCGCTGCCGCGGCGACCATCACCGGTCCATCGAATCGCTGGGCCATCAGACTGGTGGGACCTTCTGGGCCGAAATTGCCAAGAAACACGACCAGCGCGTTCACCCCTTTATCCCTTGCTTCCGCTAGAGCCAGCAGGGCATCGTTCTCGTTCTCTACGGTCTTTTCACATTCAACGATGTCGATCTTTTTCTTCAAACAAGCAGCAGTCACAGCCCGGCGGCGGCGGATGGACAGTTCGAGTGGAAAGCAGTCCCGGCTGACCGCAATGATTCCCAATTTGACCACAGGCACGTTTTTCATGGTTGGCACTCCTGGTTGGTTCACTCGGTGGTGAACTGCGTTTCAATCACTTCTCCCAGTGCGTTATAACGGGCGTATCGCTCCTGATATTTTCGGCTGTTGTTCAGGTTCGGTTCAAAGACCTTTTCAAAACCGCTGCCCATGGCTTTCTGCGCGGCCTGGATCGATGGATATAATCCGCAGGCGGCCGCGGCGGCCATGGCCGATCCCAGAGCGCAGGCCTGTTCAGAGGCCACCACTTTGATGGGCATGGCGAGCACGTCGGCGGTCACCTGCATGACAAACGGCGATTTTTTCGCAATGCCGCCCAAGGCGATGACGCCGTCGATGCGCACGCCCTCCTGAATGAACCGTTCGATGATCTTTTTCGAGCCAAAGGCGGTGGCCTCTACCAGCGCGCGGAAAACACGCGGCGCATCGCTGCCCAGGGTCAGACCGATCAGCGCGCCCTTGAGAGCTTGATTCGCATCCGGCGTCCTTCGGCCGTTCATCCAATCCAGGGCCAGCACCGTCGAATCCTCGATCGCGATCTTTTCCGCTGCCAGGCTCAATTCCGGGATCAACCGCTCTTCGATTTTCTTTAACAGATTTCGCTTGGCCGACTCTTCGCAGTCGGACACGGCCATCAAAACGTTCTCGATCGGCCACATCAACAGATCCCTGAACCAGGCGTAAATGTCGCCGAAGGCGGATTGTCCGGCTTCCAATCCCAGCAGTCCCGGAATAATGCTGCCGTCGACCTGCCCGCAGATGCCGCGGACCAGTTTTTCGCCGGTCTTGGGTATTTCGCAGGTGATCATGTCGCAGGTGGAGGTGCCCATGACTTTGACCAGCATGTTTGGTTCGATCTCAGCGCCGACAGCGCCGTAATGCGCGTCAAAAGCGCCAACGCCCACCACCACCTTTTCCGAAAGCCCCAGGCGCTCAGCCCATTCGGCGGACAGGGCGCCGACCGGCACCTCGCCGGTAAAGGTTTCGGTATACAGCCGGCCGCGCAATCCTTTCAACTTGGAATCCAGTCCGGCTAAAAACGCTTCAGAGGGCAGGCCGTTCCAGGAGGCGTGCCACATGGCTTTATGGCCTGCCGCTGTTCGGCTGCGCTTCAAGGTCAACGGATTGGTGCCGCCACATAACAGGGCGGGCAGCCAGTCGCAATGCTCCACCCAGGAGAAGGCGGCCTCAGCCACCCGACGGTCAGCCCTGAGCACATGCAGAATCTTGGACCAGAACCATTCGGAGGAGTAGATACCGCCCTCGTATTGGGTATAGTCCTCTCCTCCCCAGGTGCGGGCCTGATGATTGATCTCCTCCGCCTCTTTGACCGCGGTGTGATCTTTCCACAGCACAAACATGGCGTTGGGATTTTCCGCAAACGCCGGCATCAACGACAGCGGCACGCCCTGTTGGTTCACCGCGCAGGGCGTAGAGCCGGTGGTGTCGACGGACAATCCTCTCACTTTGGCCGCTGAGCCGGCAGGGGCTTTCTTCAGTGCGCCGGTCACCGCCGCCTGCAATCCCTCGATGTAATCCAGAGGGTGCTGACGAAATTGATTCTTCATGGGATCGCAGTAAAGGCCGGCCTGCCATCTTGGATAGTAAAAAACCTCGCTGCTGATCTCCCGGCCATCCGCTGCATCGACGATCAGGGCGCGCACCGAGTCAGTGCCATAATCAACGCCAATAACCAGGGCTGTGTTTTTTTCCATGTTCTTTCCTTTTTAACGAAGGATCGTCGCGGTTAAGGTTCGATAAAAAATTTGTGCATCGTGGCATGGTGATAGGTTTTGCCCGGATAAAGGAGACAGGATGGAAAGGAGCGGTGATGCACCGCATCGGGAAAAAACTGCGTCTCCAGGCAAAGGGCGCCATGCTTCGGATACACCGCACCGCCGGCGCCCTGCAAATTATCGAGAAAGTTGCCGGTGTACAATTGCACGCCCGGTTTGGTGGTCCACACCTCCATGCCGCGGCCGCTGGCCGGATCCACCACCCGGGCGGTCAGCACCAGACCCGCGTGGGCCCGCGCAATGACAAAACAGTGATCATACCCTCCGACCGCCTCGATATCCCGCCCGATCCTTTTGGCTACGGTGAAATCGAACGGTGTGTTGAACACCGAAGCGACTCTGCCGGTTGGCAGCAAGTTTTCGTCCACCGGCAGATAGCTCGGGCTGTTCAGCATCAATTCATGATGGTGAATGGTCGAGCGGCCGGCGCCGGAAAAATTCCAATAGGCATGGTTGGTCAGATTGATCGGCGTGGTCCAGTCTGTAGTGGCCTGATAGTCGATCAGCAACTCATTTTTTTCATTCAGCGTATAGGTCACAACCACCTGCAGATTGCCGGGATACCCCTCTTCTCCATCCGGACTGAGGCCGCTGAGTTTGACGCCGGCCTGCGTCTGACTGGTGAACGGCTCAGCGTCCCATAGTTTTTTATCAAATCCCTGCACGCCGCCGTGGAGATGAGTAATGCCCTTCTCATTGCAAGCCAAAGGATAGCGGCGGCCATCGATGTCGAAGGAGCCGTGTGCGATCCGGTTGGCGCAACGGCCCACCAGGGCGCCGAAATAAGGGTGATGGCCGAGATAACCCTGAAGGTCATCGAATCCGAGACACACGTTGTCGATGCGGCCCGAGCGGTCCGGCATGTTCAGCGCGATAAGGATGCCGCCATAGTTGGTGATTTGAGCGGTAAGGCCGTTGTTGTTGGAAAGAATAAAGTGATGTACCTCGCGACCATCCCCCAGTTTGCCGAAAACCAGCTGCTGCAAGTCCATATAAAAACCTCAAAATGAATGACCAGTCAACGTAGAGGCCCGCTCTGGCGGCAAGCGCATCCGGCATGAAAGTAGTGGGAATTTTAAAAAATGTCAAGGGATAAATCTGTTGCTAAATTGGCGACCGAGTGTTACATTTACAGCGGACTTGCCAATAGGAGTATCCATGAAAAAAACAGTTGAGGCTATGATCATGATCGCATTTTTAAGCGCCGGCATGCTGCAGTCGCAAACGCGAGAGCGCGCTGCAGTTCCCCTCCGCCACACATGGAATCTGCAGGATCTCTACGTCACGGATGACGACTGGAGAAAAGAGAAGGAAAACTATGCGGCCCAGATACCGGCGCTTTCCGCATTTAAGGGAAAACTGTCCACCCCGGCGGGGTTGTTGCAGGGGCTCAAAACCGTCAGCGGGATCAGCAAAGAACTGGTCCGGCTGGCCAACTATAGCAGCATGAAATCCGATCAGGACACCCGCGATGCCGGCTATACGGCCATGCGGCAGGAGATGTCGCAGATCTTTACTGATCTGCAGACGCAGACGGCTTTTCTTGAACCCGAGATCCTCAAGCTGGGCCGGCCAGCGGTTGAGACCATGATCCATCAGGAACCGGGCCTGAGGGATTATAGAATGTATCTGCTTGATCTGTTTCGGCGCAACGAGCACAAGCTTTCCGAGAAAGAAGAAAAATTAATCGCCGAAGCCGGACTCATGGCTGAAAGCCCATACAACATTTATTCGTTGTTCAGCAACGCTGAATTGCCGTATCCCCAGGTCACGCTGTCGGACGGCAGCACCGTGCTGGTGGACCAGGCCGGTTATCAACGCTATCGCGCCTATGCGAATCGCCAGGACCGGGAAAAGGTGTTTCAGGCTTTTTTCGCCGGTCTGGAAAAGTTCCAACGCAGCCTGGGCGCCGCGCTCAACGGTCAGATCAAGAAGGATCTGTTCTACAGCCGGGCGCGCAACTATCCCAATACCCTGGCCGCCTCGTTGGATGAAAACAACATCCCTGAGGCGGTCTATCTCAACCTGATCAAGAACGTGAACGATCATCTGCCCACCTTTCACCGCTATCTGGCGCTGCGCAAGAAAATGCTCAAGGTGGACCAGCTCAAATACTCTGACCTCTATGTGCCGGTGGTCCCGGGCCTCGAGCTAGAGTACTCGATCGAACAGGCCCAGGCCATGATCCAGGAGGCGCTCAAGCCTCTGGGCAAAGAGTATGGTAAAGTCATCGAGCGTGCGTTCAACGAACGATGGGTGGATGTATATCCCACCACCGGCAAGCGGTCCGGCGCCTACAGCAACGGCGACTCGTACGACGTGCACCCTTATATCCTGATGAACTACAACGGCCAATACAACGATGTGTCCACCCTGGCTCATGAGCTGGGTCATTCCATGCACAGTTATCTGTCGAATAAAACCCAGCCGTATCCGACGGCCTCCTATTCGATCTTTGTCGCTGAGGTGGCATCCACTTTGAACGAAGCGCTGCTGATCGATCAGCAGCTTAAAAAGATCAAGGACGACCAGGTTCGTCTTTCATTGTTAATGAATCATCTGGATGGCATCAAGGGGACGGTTTTTCGGCAGACCCAGTTTGCCGAGTTTGAATGGGCGATTCATCAGCGGGCGGAAAGAGGCGAGCCGCTCACCGGCGAGGTGTTCAGCCGGATCTACGGCGACATTGTGCGCAAATATTACGGTCATGATCTCGGCGTCTGTGCAGTCGACGATCTCTACCGGGTAGAGTGGGCTTTTATCCCGCACTTTTATTACAACTATTACGTCTATCAGTACTCGACCTCCTTCACCGCTTCCACGGCTCTGGCGGAAAAAATAATCGCCGGCGAAAAAGGCGCTGTGGATCAATGCCTGGCCTTTCTGTCCGCCGGCGGTTCGGAATATCCCATCGATCTGCTGAAAAAAGCAGGTGTGGATATGACGTCGGCCGAACCCTTTCAAAAGACCATGGCGGTGATGAGTCGCACCATGGATGAGATCGAAAAGATTCTAGCCAAAAAATGAGCTAAATCAGCTTTTTCTCGTATTTGACTTTGCACTCGATGGTGAACTTGATGGTAAATTTCACCGGCGCCTGATTGGCGGTGCCGGTGAAATAGATCCGCGCCTGGTGATCGCCGTCCAGCAGCAGGTCCTCGAGCTCTTCCTCGCCCGCATTGCTGGTGTTCAGCGTCTGATCTTTGCCGGCGACGGAGGAGAGCACCACATCGGCCATGCTGGCGATATCGGTCGGCGTCGAGCCGTCGGTGGGACCCACCTGCAACTTGGCGCTGACGATTTTCTGCGTCGCCGACCCGGTAAAATTGGACACCAGATAGGTGACCTCTTCTATCTTGACCGATTTCAAATCAGAGAGGTACTTGTCGAAATCAGAGCTGGCCTCGGTGGCATCCACGTCGTTCTGCACGGCATAGCTGGTTCCGTTATAATTAACATTGAACGTTCGTTCCAGGGTGAGGGTAAAATCCTTGGTCAGCGCACAACCGGTCAAAGAGACCGCGACCAGGAGCAACCCCAACAAAAACATCCTCTTCATACCGCCTCCATGTTTTGATAAGTGATGGATGATTAGCGCAATCGCCGGGAACCGTTTATACGGCGCAATGGGATCAAAGATTCGATGCGACGCGATGGGCGCCTAGCGATGGCGTGCAGATATATACCTGCGGATGCAATCCAGTGCGGAAAGAATAAGCGGATTGGATCTGTTCGATGAACGCGTCCACCTGGTTCAATCTGACCAGATTGACCGTGCAGCCGCCGAACCCGCCGCCGGTCATCCGACCGCCCAGGCAAGCGGCGTGGGATCGCGCTAAATCCACCAGCAGGTCCAGCTCACCGCAACTCACCTCATAATCGTCCCTCAAGCTGTTGTGGGACTCGTTCATCAGCCCGGCAAAACCCTGCAGATCGTCGGCCGCCAGGCAGGCCTGCGATTGTAGAACGCGCTGGTTTTCACTGATGACATGCCGGCATCTCTTTGCCACGTTGGCCGGCAATTTAGACTGCAGACGGTTGAACTGGGACAGGGAGACATCGCGCAGATGCGTGATTCCGGGCAGCTGCGCCTGGAGCAGGCGCACTCCCTCCTCGCATTCCGCCCGCCGTTTGTTGTACTCGGATGAGGCCAGCTCGTGTTTGACCATCGAGTTGCACACCACGATGCGCACCGTTTCCGATTTCAGCGGCACCTGAGAGAAATCCAGCGAACGGCAATCGAGCATCAGCGCATGTCCACTCTCTGCGTGCATGGCGATAAACTGGTCCATAATGCCGCAGTTCATGCCGACAAAACGGTTTTCCGCTCGTTGCCCCAATAAGGCCAGCTCTTTTTTCTCCAGCGAAGCGTTGGCCGAATGCGCCAGAGCCAGGGCGGTCGCCATCTCGATCGCAGCCGAAGAACTCAAACCAGAGCCCACGGGAACCTGACTGTCGATGAAAAGATCCGCGCCGGGTAACACCACCCCCTGCTTTTCCAGTTCATTGGCAACGCCCGCCACATAGTCGCTCCAGTGATTGCGCCGCGATTGGTTGCTGTCCAGAGAAAAGAGAATGGTCTCCCGCATGTTCTCGGACCAAATCTGCAAATTCCGGTCATGGCGCGGAGCCACAGCCACCCGCGTATAAAAATTGATGGCCATGGGAAACACATACCCATCGTTGTAATCCGTGTGTTCACCGATCAGATTGACGCGTCCCGGAGCGGCAAACACCGTGGGTGTACCGCCAAAGTGGGACTGAAACTTGACCAGGATCGTTTCTTCTGCCACAAGCCCGCCTTCATTTGCCGGAACGATGGTTCTGCCAGGAGGGAATTAAAAAGAGCAATCCGGAAAACAGCATCACCACCCCCCACCACAGGCTGGGATTGAGATGAGCCATAGCTGTGGCCGTTTCCGGATTAAAGACAAAATAGATGCCCATGCAGGTGATGATCAATCCCAGCACCGTAAGCATCAGGCCGACGAAAAACCATATGGAGAGCATTTTGGATTCTGACATGATCAGGACTCCTTGCGATTACCCGCGATCGAATGACGGACTCGTAAGCCGGAAACTCTACCAGAAATAGACGTTCAACAGGACAAACAGCACAATGGCGAACAGGGCTATGACCTCCGGCTTTTTATAAAACGGCAGATTCTTGTCCACCTCAATGGTGGTCAACCCTTTCACCAGCCCGATCAATTCCTCCCGCGGTTTGGGCTTGGTAGCCAGGCTCACCACCACCGTCACCACCAGGCAGATTAGCCAGGCCCACCAGGCACGCCAGAAATTGGCCGACATATCGCTGGCCTGTTTGGACAGGGTCAGCACGCCGGCGGATATCCAGTTGAACTTGACCGCCAGAAACATGGAGATAGAGGAGAGCATGCCGGCCAAAAAGCCCCAGAAAGCACCGTTAGGCGTAATCCAGATCACGAACATGCCCAACAGCATTGTGGCGAACAAAGGCGCATTCACCCAGGAAAAAATCGCCTGTGTATAATCCATGATCGAAGGAGCGGACTTGGCCCAATAAGCAGTCACCAGGCTCAGGAGAATGCCGACCACCGTGGCCGCTCGTCCCATCCAGACATAATGACGGTCGGACGCGTCTTTGTTGAGCACCGATTTATAAATGTCATAGGTCCACACCGTGTTAAAGGCGCTGATGTTTCCGGCCTGTCCGGCCATGAAGCCGGCCAGCAACGCGGTGACGCCGAGCCCGATGAGGCCCTCTGGATAATAGCGGGCGATCAGCATGGGCAGAGCGGAATCATAATTGACCACGCCGTTTTCCTGCAGCAGAGAAAAATGGGCATTGGGATCTTTGGTCAGCACCCAGGCCACCAGGCCGGCGAAAATCACGATAAAGGGCAATGCCATTTTAAAAAAGGAGGCGATGATGGGGGTCATGCGGGCGGAGCGCAGGTCCTTGGAGGAAAAAGCGCGCTGCACCACAAGAAAATCGGTGGTCCAGTAGCCAAAGGAGAGGACAAAACCAAGC
Source organism: bacterium (assembly GCA_036788095.1). Classification (GTDB taxonomy): domain Bacteria; phylum Zhuqueibacterota; class Zhuqueibacteria; order Residuimicrobiales; family Residuimicrobiaceae; genus Anaerohabitans. Next base: position 14,489 of record DAIQOA010000098.1, read on the forward strand.
CCGAGGATGATGCCCGGCCAGGTCACCTGCATGCCGTTGTTGGCCGCATCGGTGGAAGTGGACCAGAGAGCGCCCATGGAATCGGGGATACGATTGAAAACCTCATTCCAGCCGCCGATGTCGATGATGCCCAAAATGGTTACCAGGAACAGGCCGAACCAGATCAGAAAGAACTGTACGATCTCGGTAAAGATGGCACTGAGCAATCCGCCCAGGGTCACATAGGCGGCTACGGTCAGCGCGGACACCCACATGGAGACATTCCAGTCCCAGCCTAAAAAGGTGCGTAGCACCAGAGCCATGGCATAGAGATTGATGCCCGACATGAGCAGAGTCATTCCTGCAAAGGCGATGGCGTTAAGTACACGGGTTTTTTCATCAAACCGCAGTTTTAGATAACCGGGGATCGAATGAATGCGGCTGCTGTAGTAAAAAGGCATCATATAGATGGCGAGGAAAAGCATGGCAGGGATGGCGCCGACCCAGTAAAAGTGGGCGGCGAACATTCCGTATTTGACCGTATTGCCGGTCATGCCGAGCAGTTCCAGCGCGCCCATATTGGCGCTTAAAAAAGCGAGGCCGGCCACCCAGGCGCTGTTCTTGCGTCCGGCGATAAAAAAATCCTCGCCGGTTTTGGTGTATTTTTTCAGATAAAGGCCGATCCCGAGGACAAAAATAAAATAAATCGCGATGATCAACCAATCCACCCAGGAAATCTGCAGAATCATTTGCTCCATATGTGCCTCCGAAGGATTGCCCGTCCGCATCCTGTTCAAGTGAAACGCATCAGCCGCATGGTGCGGCTAACGCGCATTACGGATTGCCGGTAACCGCATAGGCCGCCCGAATTTCATCAGGCGTCGCGATGCCGGTCGTGTTAAGCTTTCTGACAGTAATGCCGGCCGCCAGGTTGGCCAAACGCACAGCCGGAGTGATTTCCAATCCTGCCACCAGAGCGGCAGCCAGAGTGGCGGCAAAGCAGTCGCCGGCGCCGGTTACATCGATCGCGCCCTCGGCCTTTTCGGTCGGCACCACGGTGGTGCGGCCATCCGCCTCGGCAATCAAAGCGCCTTTTTCTCCACGCGTGCTGATCACATACCGGCAGTCGGTCATCTTTTGCAGGGACAGAGCGTACTCGGCCGCATGCTGTTCATCCTGAAACGGCCTGGTCTGGTAGTCGTTGGGATAAAGCGTCATGGCCACTTCTACGTCGTTGGGCACAATAGCGGTAAAATGGCGCATGCTGCCCACCCGTTCGCGGGAATCGCCGATCA
>DAIQOA010000099.1:0-15734 GCA_036788095.1 bacterium
ACAGATTCTGATCGCCGGCACAACGCTCCCTGATAAAAAAGGATTGCGTGAACAATGCGGCCACGGACTTGGACAGATCACCCGGCCAGGCGATCTCAACGGCGGCCTCAGCCCAGCGGCCACCGTAGAGTTGACCAACGCTCTGCAGAAATTTTTTGTCGAAGAGACCCGTCTCGGCATCCCTGTGGTCTTTCACGAAGAGTGCCTACATGGATTGGCAGCTTCTGACGCCACCAGCTATCCCCAACCCATCGGCCTGGCCTCCACGTTTAATCCCGGCCTGATCGAAGAGATCTACACCGCGGTTGCAGCCGATGCACGCAGCCGGGGGGTGCATCAAGCGCTGACGCCGGTCATTGACGTGATGCGGGAACCACGCTGGGGCCGGGTCGAAGAGACCTATGGCGAAGACCCTTATCTGACGGCGCAACTTGGCATCGCCGCGGTCAAGGGTTTTCAGGGTGATGGCACATTTAAATACAAAAAGCATGTTCTGGCTACACTAAAACATTTCACCGGACATGGCGAACCGGAATCAGGTTCCAACATCGGACCGGCCAACATTTCAGAGCGGATTCTGCGGGATTTCTTTTTCTACCCCTTTCGCCATGTGCTGAGCTCTGCGCAGCCGGCCGCGGTGATGCCCTCTTACAACGAGATCGACGGCGTGCCATCGCATGCGAATACCTGGTTGCTGCAAACGGTGTTGCGCAAAGAGCTCGGTTTCAAAGGAATGATCGTATCGGATTATTTTGCCATCACCGAGCTACACGGCAAGGATGACAGCGTCAGTCATAGCGTAGCGGAGAACAAGACAGAGGCTGCCTATCTGGCTGCGAGGGCCGGAGTCAACATAGAGCTGCCGGACCGAGACTGCTATCCCTATCTGATCGATCTGGTGAGATCAGGCAGGCTGGATGAATCTCTGATCGACGATTTGGTACGGCCTCTGCTCCATTACAAGTTCAAGCTTGGGCTTTTTGAAGATCCCTATGTGGATCCCGCGGACCTGCGTACGGATCAGCGATTGGCCCAGGAACGCAGTTTGGCTCTGCGGGCCGCCCATGAAACCATCATTCTATTGAAAAATGAAAAGGATCTGCTTCCACTGAATGCTGAGCGTGTCGGCACGCTGGCGGTTATCGGGCCTAACGCCGATCGGCAGCTGCTCGGCGGCTACAGTGGAATACCAAGGTACTATAGCACTGTACTGGAAGGGATAAAAGCCAAGGTCGGTAACGCCGCCCGTGTTCTCTACAGCGAAGGGTGCAAGATCACGGTTAACGGCTCCTGGAACCAGGACGAGATCATCCTCCCGGACAGTGATGAAAACGCCAAAGCCATCGCCGAGGCTGCTGAGGTGGCAGGCCAAGCGGATGTGGTGATACTGGTGTTGGGTGGCAACGAACAGACCTCCCGTGAGGCTTGGGCTAAAAACCATCTCGGCGATCGCACCAGTCTGGATCTGCCCGGACAGCAGCTAGAACTGGTCCAGGCGGTTCTACAAAAGGGCAAACCGGTGGTTGTGCTGCTCTTTAATGGACGGCCGAACTCCATCACCTCGATCGAAAAAAGCATCTCCGCTGTTCTCGAGTGCTGGTATCTGGGCCAGGAGACCGGTGATGCCGTGGCGGATGTGCTTTTCGGCGACTATAATCCGGGCGGCAAGCTTCCGGTAACCATCCCCCGCTCTGTGGGCCATATCCCCTGCTTCTATAATCACAAACCCTCGGCGCGGCGCGGCTATGTGTTCGATGACATCAGCCCGCTTTATCCCTTTGGCTATGGTTTGAGCTATACCACCTTTAGCTTCAGCAACGTCCGCCTGGAGAAATCCACCATCGCTAGAAACGAATCCACCCGTGTTCTGGCCGAGGTAAAGAACACCGGCAAACGAGCTGGAACAGAGGTCGTGCAGATGTACATCCGCGACTGCCACAGTTCAGTCACGCGTCCGGTGAAGGAACTGCGCGGTTTCAGCAAAGTGGAACTGGCAGCAGGCGAATCCAGACGAATCAGCTTTGAGATCACTCCCGAGCATCTCGCTTTCACCGCTCTGGACATGCAGCACAAGGTGGAGCCCGGCGAGTTCGAGATCATGGTGGGCTCTAGTTCTCGAGATGAGGATTTGACCAAGGTTCGGTTGGTGGTGCAATAAACAAGCACCGTTGTGCACACGTTGGAGACGAAGAAGATGAAAAAAGAGCAGATGGGCCGATTGCCTTTGCCTGAAAAGATCGGTTATGGCTTTGCCGACGCCTCGGCCAATTTTGTTTTTCAGATCATGGTAATGTTTCAGGTGGGGTTTTACACCGATGTTTTCGGCATCACCGCTGCGGCGGCCGGCACGCTGCTCCTGGTCGGCCGATTTTGGGATGCCATCTTTGATCCGATCATGGGGGCGGTGGCGGACCGGACCGAGACACGATGGGGAAAATTCCGTCCCTGGATTCTTTGGACCGCCATTCCGTTTGCCCTGCTGTTTTACCTGACCTTCACCACCCCCCATTTTTCTTCAGGGGGAAAGCTCGTATATGCTTATATCACCTACATCCTGCTGATGACGGTCTACTCGATGAACAACACCCCTTACTCTGCGCTCAATGGAGTGATGACCGGGGATGTGAACGAGCGCACCAGCCTTTCTTCCTGGCGCTTTATTTTTGCTCAGAGCGCCACCATCCTGATCCAGGGTTTCCTTCTGTTAATGGTGGCCTCTTTAGGCAAGGGGAACGCACAGCAGGGATGGTCCAAGTCCATCGGCATCTTATCACTGCTGAGTATTGTCTTTTTTATCATTACCTTTTTCAGCGTTCGCGAACGCATCAAACCGAACCCGCAACAAAAGTCCTCTTTTAAAGAGGATATCGCCGGCCTGCTGCACAACGGTCCATGGCTTTCGATGTTTCTATTGACTCTTTTCCTTTTTATCACCCTGGCCCTGTGGGGCAGTGCCATGTACTATTACTTTAATTACTTCATCAACAAAGAAACGCTCTACTCATTTCTCCAGACTCTTGGCATGGCCGCTCCGGCCGGCGCAAAAGGTGCGTTGACCGGATGGCAAAAATTTCTCAACGCCACGGGACTGCTGGCCAAGTCGGATCTGAGCAATGCGGCGCTCATCGGCTTTAGCCTCTTCAATATGATCGGCACGATCCTGAGCCTCATCGGCATCATCCTGTCCAAACGACTGACGATCCTGTTCAGCAAAAAGAGCGTTTTTCTCGTCGGCCTGATTTTGACCGCCCTGTTCACCGCTCTGTTTTTCTTTTTGCCCCAAACCGCCGTCGGCTCTGCGTTCATCTTGAACATTTTCAAATCGCTGGCCTACAGCTTTACCATTCCTCTGCTCTGGGCCATGATGGGCGATGTAGCGGATTATGCGGAATGGAAAACCCGTCGCCGCACCACCGGCTTTATCTTTGCCGGCATTGTTTTTGCCCTCAAGGCAGGGCTCGGATTTGGCGGCGCGATCTGCGGCTGGCTGCTTTCGCTGTACGGCTATGTGCCCAATACGGCTCAGGCTGCTCACGCCCTTTTCGGCATCAGAATGACCGCCAGCGTGTATCCGGCGATCACCTTCCTGATTGGCGTGGCGGCGCTCTCGCGCTATGGCATTAGTAAAAACCTGAGCCTGCAGATCCAGGATGAACTGGCGGAAAGACGAAAGGAATTCCCAGTATGACTTTTTTGGGGGGAAATGCCGACGTGACGTCGGCATTTTTTTGCAAACGGCTGATCAGGCAACCGTCGATATTTTGTGGAATAAGCAAGGTGCGCTGAGGCCCGGCTATCTGACCAACAGCATTCGCTTTCTATCGGCAAAGGAACCACTGGTCAATTGGTAAAAATAGACGCCTGAGCCGAGTGCCTCTGCGTTAAATGATGCATTATGAATTCCAGCCGGTTTACGTTCATCAACCAGCGTCTGAATCAACCGGCCTCTCACGTCATACACCTGCAGGCGCACCCATCCCTCCCGGGCTAAGTTAAAAGAGATGGTCGTGACCGGGTTAAAGGGATTGGGATAGTTTTGCTCCAGCCGAAATTCTCCCGGCGCACTCTCGTTGCCCCCCTTCACCAGCGTCTGCTCTCCAGTGACAAAGAACAGCACGTCAGAAGGAGTGCTGCTGCCGTACGCGTTGAACGCCGATACTCTCCAGAAATAACGGGTGTTGGCGGATAAAGACGACAGTTGCAGAAGAGTATCGCTGACCGTGCTGTCCATCAGAGCGGGCGTCATGGATCGCAACGTCGAGACTTCTACGCGATAGCTTGTGGCAATTTTCGACGATCTCCACCTTAAAAGCGAATTTCGCTGTTCGCCGATGGAACCGTTTGGCGAAAGCGCAATCGGGGTGATGGGATTAAGCAGATAGGTGCGCAACCATTTCATCGCCGGCCGTTCAACGCCACTGGCCAACAGCAGATAGGTGTTGGGATGGCTGGTCCACACATCATCCTCAATATACCCCCAAAAAGTGATGCCTTTGACAGCCGGATGATTCCAGAAAACCGGAAAATAGATCTGGTATTGTTCCAATTGATCGGCATCGAGAGGCTCATCGACATCGAATTCCGAGATATAGATCGGCAGGCCGAGAGCCGCCAGCCGGTCCAGATTGCTCTTGAGAGTCACGGGATTGTAGGCATATTGATTGGCGGCGTTCTTGTCGCTGCGCAATTCAAAATAGTGACACTGAATACCGATGGCGTCAATCAATCCCCGCTCCTTGAGGAGTGTGACAAGATGGATATAGTTGCTGGTCACGGTGTTATCATGCAGAACATTATATTCGTTCAGAATAAGCTGAGCGCCAGCCGAACAATACCGGCGGGCCAGTTTAAAAGAGGTGATGACCCAGTCATAGCCTGTGGCGCCGCTGCCTCCCAGAGCAGCGGCATAGGAGGGCGCTCCGTGAAAAGGTTCATTGACCACGTCGACCATGTTCATCTGCGGATATCGTTGTCCGACCAACTGCATCCATTTTTCCACCGCCGCCCTTTGTGCGGCCGTATCCAGAGACGCGAGCCAGGTGGGTTGCTGACTCACCCACACCAGAGTGTGGTGTTTGTAAAGAAGCCCTTTTTTAATCGCATAATTATAGATGGTATACAGGTTTTCCCATCGGTAATACCCCTGCGCCGGTTCCACCGAACCCCATTTCCCGGCATTGCCGGGGGTCACCTGGTTCCAGTAACGGATGAGATAGCGTGAGAGCTCATGACTGCTCCCGCAGCCGAGAAATTTATCATGCCCCGCCGCTAGAGGTTGAGCGGCGGAGTCTTTTGCCAATGAGCAAATGACGCCGATGACGATCATCAGGCCAAGTGCGCTATGGCCCTTCACCATTGGCAGCCAGAACTGTTTGAATGAACGAACCGATTTTTTCATTATAGCTCCCGATGTTTCCCTGCGATGATATCGGTTGAACCGGGCAGTAATCATGCCGACAGTTTGATAAAACCGAACAAAAAAATTTAAGATTCGATGAAAGCGGCTGAAGAAATGCACACAGACATCTATCGGTAATGGTAGAGTTTAACTTTAACAACGGTGTACGCCTGCCCGGGCAGCTGCACGTGCCGTCCCTGATGGCTCTGGTCGCCGTTCAGCCGACGTCCGGCCACCCAGCGGCCGTCCACCAGCGATCCCTCATCGATGGCAGTGATGCCCGCTTTGGCTTTTTTATCTTTAGCGACGGCGAGCTGGACAACAAGGCCGACGCCGGCAATTAAAAACTCATCCTCGGATAGTTGGAGGATCATACCGCCGTATCTCGGAGTGGGTCCGGGCTCGCGCTGGGCATAGGCCCAGCTGTGTTCGTGGCGTACGATAAACACAAAATCGCCCAATGTGAACCGGGATTCCTGCCGTGCGCTGTCGAGCAGCACGCCGACCATCCGGCCGCTCCCCTGGTTCGCTACGATAAGAGGCTCCAACTGTCGCAACAGGTCGTACGCCTGGGCCAACCGCTCTTTCTCCCGTCCGGTCAATGATTCTATGGAAAAGGGACTGTACCCAAGGGCGGCGTGCTGGGCGATGGCATAAAAGGCGTTGGCCGGACTTTGCGTCATGGCGACTTCAGGTATAAACAGCGGATTGCCGGGCAGATCATAACGGCTGCACCATTCGGCGAAAGTATCGAAATAGATGTCCGGACTGAGAAAATCGATCTGCGGAGCTCCTGCGCGCCAGAGGTCAATAAGGTGCGGCAGAGGACCGGCGCTCGGGTACTGACCGGGCTGATAACCTGGCCGGATCAACGCGGCATTCACATACATAGGCAGAGGATGCACGGTTTTGCCCGCCTGAGCGACATGATCAACATAACGGGCAAAATGCCAGGCCATAAAAAGTTCGTCGGTGTGCACTCCTTTGCCGAAAACCGCCTCCCAGGTTCCTGCAGACGGAAAGCCCATTCGCTTCCAGGCATCAACGAGGTGAGGATGCAATTTCTCCTTATGTTCGGCCAGATAACGGAGGAGCTCTGATGGTACCGCGCGGGAAAAAGCCCATTCAGCCTGTTCGCAGTGATCGCGGGCCTGTGGTATCATGCCGATTTCATTTTCGACTTGGATCATGATCACGGTTCCCTGACGCGCGTCGACCTCTTTGATATGGCGCATCAGGGCGGCAAACGCCCGGGAATCGGCTTGGAGGTTCTCTTCGCAAAAAGGAGTAAGAATTTCCAACGCCTCGCCATCGCTTATACGGCTGCGCGGAAACCGTTTCTGATTCTGCTTGACCCACGCGGGCGCATAGCAGGACATGCTGTTCTTCCACGAGCCGAACCAGAGCAGAACAAGGCGCAGATCGTGCCGCCTGGCGGAATGGATTAAGGTGTCCAAAAGGGTAAAATCGAACTGTCCCTCCACCGGCTCCATAAGCTCCCAATAGACCGGCGCCAGAACGGTGTTCAGGTTCAGGCTGGCCAACTTGGGCCAGAAAGACCGCAAATAATCCATGTTCGAGGCACTTGAATTACCCAATTCACCGCCGCGGATCAGGAACGGTTTTCCATCGACAAACAGCTGAACGGCATCAGTCCCTTTGCCCAGGTAAGGCCGTTGAACAGCCTCCTGGTCCTGTGCGGGGGCCACAACGCAGCAGAGCAGAAAGAGAAGTAAAAACCAGCAAAGGGGAGGTTTCATAGTTACTCGATGTAAAAAAATCGTGCAAAGGGCTACTTGATGAGCAGCATCGTTTTGCTGTCCATGTAGTTACTCGTCCTGAGGGTATAAAAATAACTGCCGGACTCTAAATCGGTTCCATCAAAGTAGAAACTGTGCGGCCCTGCGGCAAGGGACTGATTGACCAGCTCTTTCACTTTCCGGCCCAAAAGATCATAGACGGCGCACTGCACAGAGCCCTCCCGGTTCAGCACAAAATCGATGCGCGTTCTGGGATTAAAGGGATTGGGATAATTCTGCGCCAGCCAACAGTGGTTGGGCTGCAGGATTTCAAGATCTGCAACGACAGCGGTATTTTTAATCAATCCGTTCAAGGCCTGTTGCAGGGACTGGTGGGCCTGTGCCAGAACCTCTGCGGTAGATACGGCTGCGGCGGAGGAGTAATTCTGCTTCATGGCCATCCTCGCAGAATCCGCCGATTGAACCAGTACAGTCCATGAATCAGATGTGTAGCTTTCGGCTGCTAGAGTCTTTTTAAATGCTAACAGAGAATCCAGGCTATTAAAATGCTTACCCACCTGGACCACAGCGAAAAAGGCGGGCTTGCACTGGTTCTGAGCATCCCACAGCGAAGAGGATTGATTCTTTTTAAAAGTCCACTGATCGTTCAATCCATCTTTAGAGACACTGATGATTTTACCCCGGCCGGAAAAATAGCTGCGCTCTACAAAACATTTAAACAGTTGACCATACTGCTTGGCCTGTGTGGCCAGAACCGCGGCAGACGGGGTGGCGCTGCCGGTGGTGACATCCAGTTCGGTGACCGCCATCTCGGTGCAGATGGGATAGAATTTTTCGTACGACGCGATCCACTGTTCTGCGGTGGGGGAAGCATGGGAGTCATGTTCCTGCATGCCGATGCCGTCCAGGTAACCGGCCTGGAAAATCGGCGTGCACAGACGGACGATCCCATCGGCTTTGCTGGGAACATGAGTGTTATAGTCATTGTAATAGAGCTTGATCTGCCCCTCGCCATAGGCGAGGGAATGCTTGCGAGTCAGCTCAAAGGCTTTGAACACATAGCTGTTGTCGCCAATGGTCAAATACCACTCGCTATCGGTCGTACGGTCAGAGCCGTTTTCGTTGACCGCTTCATTGACCACATCCATGGCGCTCAGCAGGCCCGGCCAGCCCTCATGCAGCACACCGATGACAGCGGCGATATAGTGGTCCAACCGTTCGATCATTTTCTCTTTGGAAAGCCGCGCGCCGCTGCCGGTATAGCCGGAACGGAAAAATTCCGCCGGAGTCTGGCTATGCCAGACCAAAGTATGACCGCGAAAGGTGAACCCCTGCCGCTGGGCCCAGTTGAGCTGGGCGATGATGTTGCCGTTCAACTTGACGATCGGATGAACATCGATGGAATCTTTTTGCGCCGCGGAGGCCGCTCGATAGGCTGCGGCACTGGCAGCGATATCCAGGATGTACGCCGGCTTCATGTTGTTGCCCGGCGACATGCTGTTCATATGAAATTGAATCAATGGCCCGCCAAGGGGGTCGACCACAGCGGATTGGCCAAGGACAAAAGGATCGGTGGCAAAGCCGACATGCGCGTATGAGAGCAGACAGCCGATGTAAAAATCATTGCGATAGACCTCTTTCAACGCCGGGACATCGGTCTGAATAGCGCTGGATTGCGGAAAGAGCACAGTGGGTATCAGCAAAACAGCTTGAATGATCCAGCGGAAAAGCGTTCGAGAAAAGATAGAGAGTGTTTTTTTCATGCACATTCCAAGTCGTTTTAAGAGGATTAATAAAACAGCCTGTCCATGAAAAACGGACAGGCTGTTTTCGAATCATGTACCATCTCTTCAGGAGATCATCCTGAGGGCTGAGAAAGCCGGGCTATTTCAACAGCATCAATTTCTTTATGCTGGAGAACTCACCGGCGGTCAGCTTGTAGAAATAAACGCCGGATGCGAGTGAAGAGGCATTGAAATTGATCGTGTGATAACCGGCCTCGAGCTTGCCGGACACCAATTCGGCGACCATCCTGCCCACGGCATCGTAAACCACCAGTTTCACATTGCTGCTGTTGGGCAGAGCAAAGGTGATCGTGGTGGTCGGATTAAACGGGTTAGGATAGTTCTGATCCAGTGCGAACTGAATTGGAATGACCTTAGTCTTGGGAGCTTCCACGGAAACCACCCAGTCCGGCAGTTCGACAGGGGCGCCCAGATCCACTTGAACGGCAAGCACATTCATCCCCTTGGTGGTGGCGTTGGTATTCAGAGCGAACAAAATGCTGTTGAATTTTTCAGTCGCCAAGGGATTATGCGTATCGATGGTCTTGGCAGCCCACTGATAGCTCTTGTCCGACTTGATCAATTTAACCCTGATCTCACTGGTGCCGTCGCCCAAGGGCTGTACCGAGATGGCGAAATCATAAACTCCGGCGCCGCCCACCGCCAGATTCGGCGTCTGAAGGTTGCTGCCCAGCACATAGGCGCTGGCTCCGTTGGGGCTCAGCCAGGGATTGTCGACAATGGCGCCATAGGTGCCTGTGGCGCTGATGCCCTGCCAGGTTGTCGGACCATTGCTGCCGCTGGGCGGTATGAAGAGATAGCCGTAATCATGCGCATCGGTGCCGGTCCAATGGGTGGAATCCACACCAGTGGTGTCCACCTTGCCCGCGCTGTCGCTGTAACAAAGACCGAAACGCAGGCTGCTCCAGGCTTCAAAACCGCCCTGGACGAATTCCAGCTGTCCGGTGACGCTTATGGCTTTTTCCACCTTGGGTTTGACCGGTTCGACAAAACCGCCGCGAAGTACCGACCATCCGCTATTTGGCGCACTCCCGGAGATGGTGGCGTCGCCATCGAATTCTCCCGGCGTGTATTTCCAGCCACCTATCTTGTTGCCATAGAAACCCCACTGAGTGACATAATAGGCTTGCCACGGCGCTTCCGGTACGGTGATCGGATCCCCTTTATCCACCTGCACCGCGTAGACATTGATGCCGGTCATCTCTTCAGGAACATTGTTGTTAATGGCAAAGGCCACGGCGTTGAATTTCGCGGATGCGCCGCGAGGATCCTGCGCCGTGCCGCCGATAAAGTAAGAGGTCTGAGTCTCGCCCGGCGCCAGCTTCTTTTGCATATACCACCTTACCTCTGTGGTGGAATCGCTGACCACGTGGATGGAGAAAGCCCATTCATAGACACCGGCGGTCATCTCCGCTCTTGCGGGCGCATTGCTGAAAACGCCCATGGTTCGATTGCCGCCGCTCCATGTGCTGTTATAGCCGCCGCCCTTGACAGACCACAGGTTGCCGAGTCCCCCCTGGCCGCTGATCTGATCGGTGATGCCGCTGCGCGGGGTAACTGAATATCCATAAACCGGATTCGCCTTGCCGCCTTTAAACACTGCGGAATCTGTTCCGGCGTTGACCAGGGTCTTGGCGCTGTCGTTGTAGAACACCGCATAACGGAACGGGCTCCAGGTCGTCGGCCCTGCGCCTAAAAATTCGATCTCGCCTTTGACGATGACCGCTTTGTCCGTAGTCGCGGTCACCGGCTCAAGGAACTGACCGTATAGACCTTCCCAGGTTGTGGGACGAGAAGCTCCGCCCATGCCGGCATCGCCGTCAAACTCGCCGGGAACCAGCTTCCAGCCATGGCTGGCACCGAGGATGCCCCATTGAGTGACATAATAGGCTTGCCAGGGCGCTTCCGGAACAGTGATTGGATCGCCTTTATCCACCTGCACGGCATAGACATTGATGCCGGTCATCCCTTCGGGAACGTTGTTATTGATGGCAAATGCCACTGCGTTGAATTTCGCGGACGCACCACGCGGATCCAACGCCTTGCCGCCGATAAAGTAAGAGGTCTGGGTCTCGCCCGGCGCCAGCTTTTTTTGCAGATACCATCTTACTTCGTTGGTGGTGTCATTCACCACCTGAACAGAGATCGCCCACTCGTACACGCCGGCGGTCATCTCCGCACGCGCAGGGGCGTTATTGAAAACACCCATGGTTCTATTGCCGCCGCTCCAGGTGCTGTTATAACCGCCGCCCTTGACAGACCAAAGATTGCCGAGGCCACCCTGGCCGCTGATCTGATCGGTGATGCCGCTGCGCGGCATCATGGAATATCCGTACACCGGATTGGCCTTACCGCCTTTAAACACCGCAGAATCCGTTCCGGCGTTGACCAGGGTCTTGGCGCTGTCGTTGTAGAACACCGCATAACGGAACGGGCTCCAGGTTGTCGGCCCTGCGCCTAAAAATTCGATTTCGCCTTTGATGATGACCGCTTTATCCTTTGTCGCGGTCACCGGCTCAGGGAATTGGCCGTACAGACCTTCCCAGGCTGTCGGCAGAGCGGCGCCGCCCATACCGGCATCGCCGTCAAACTCACCAGGAACCAGCTTCCAACCATGGCTGGCGCCCAAGATGCCCCATTGTGTGACATAATAGGCTTGCCAGGGTGCTTCCGGCACGGTGATCGGCTCCGCCAGATCGACATGTGCATCATAGATCTGCAGACCGGTGACGCTGGTGGCATCGATGCCATTGCCGTTGTTCACGCCAAAGATGATGCCGTTAAACGTAGAGCCGATGCCCATGGTGTCGATCGCCGTGCCGCCGAACCAATAAGAGTTATCCTCTTTGATCAGATACCATTTTACCTCATTGTTGCCGTCCGCCAAAGGACGTATGGAGAAAGCCCAGTTATAAACGCCTGCTGTCTTTTGCGCCCGGGTCGGCGCCTGATTGATCACGCCCATCGTTTTGGTGCCGCCGCTCCAGGTGCTGAGCCAACCGCCGCCGTTGACCACCCACTGGGTTCCGTTGCCGCCCTGACCACTCACCTGGTCGTTGACGCCGCTGCGCGGGCTGAACATATAGCCATGAGCCAAGTTCTCTTTGCCTGACCAGCGGGCTGAATCGGTTCCGGCATAGAGCAAAGTGCCTGCACTGTCATGCCGGAAGATGCCGAAGCGCAGCGCGCTCCAACTGGTGGGATCGCCGCCCATGAACTCAAGCTTGCCGGTGGCGACAAGAGCCTTCTCCTCAGTCGCGGTCACCGGAATATCGAACTCACCACGCAGGGTCGCCCAAGCGCCCTGAGGATAGGTGGTGCTGCCCATGCCGCAATTTCCGACAAAGCCGTCCGGATCCGGAATAATCGGCCAGCCGTGTCGCCCGATGGATCCCCATTGACCGACAAAGAAATCATCGAACGGTGCAGTCGGCACAACGACGGGATCGCCCAGTCCAATCTGCGCATCCATTATTTTCAGGCCAGTGACGCCGGTGGCATCGATGCCATTGCCGCTGTTGACGCCAAACACAATTCCGTTGACACTGGTGGTGACCCCCAGAGTGTCGATGACCGAGCCGCCGAACCAATAGCTGTTGTCTTCTTTGACCAAATACCATTTGACCTCATTGGTGCCGTCTCCCAGCGGACGCAGAGAGATAGCCCAGTTGTAAACGCCGGCTTTCAGCTCTGCGCGGTTGGGCGCCTGATTGATCACGCCCATGGTCATGGTGCCGCCGCTCCAGGTGCTGAGCCAGCTGCCGCCACCGACCGCCCATTGGGTTCCGTTGCCGCCCTGACCGCTCACCTGATCGTTAACGCCGCTGTGCGGACTGAACATGTAGCCATGGGCAAGACTTTCTTTGCCCGACCAACGCGCGGAATCGGTTCCGGCATAGAGCAATGTGCCAGAGCTGTCATGCTGGAAAATGCCGAAGCGCAGCGCGCTCCAGCTGGTTGGATCGCCGCCAAGGAATTCCAGTTTGCCGGTGGCAACGACAGCCTGGCTTTCTGCAGCGGTAATGGTGCTGAAACCGCCTCGCAATGTAGCCCAAGCGCCCTGTGGATAGGTGGTGCTGCCCATCTCGGCGCTTCCCGGCACGGTGCTCGGGACCATAGGCCAGCCGTGTCTGCCGATGGAACCCCAGTCCTGCACCGATGACTGGGCAAAGGCTGTGGCCACGCCCATGGCAAAGCAGACCGTTACCAGCACAATAATAGCACTTGATAACTTTTTCATAAGTTCCCTCTCCTTTTATTAGTAGTCAAATAAATCGCTCGATGTCCGTCAGGATCAGCCTGAGGCGACTATGTTCATCAAGAACCACCTCCTTCATCCTTCGGCAAAAGACCGCCTTGTTTCTGTTTGTTTCACTTTTATATTCTTGAAACCGAGAGATCCATTTTGCGCAAAAAGCGAACGAGGCACATTCGAACCGGCAACCCTGTGAAGAGGTGAATCCCCGCAGGGTTGCCTGAATCGCTCTGCTCTGGTCAAAGGGTTTGTTTATTTCAGCAGTACGAATTTTTTGGTGATAGAGGCGTTTTCGGATTGCAGGCGATAGAAATAGACGCCTCCGGTTAAATGCGAACCGTCAAACGGGATGAGGTACCTTCCTGCTTGCTGTACGCCATGATAGAGAGTGGCGACCTCTTGGCCAATGGCGTTGTAGACTTTGATGGATACATAACCAGTGGCTGGAATCGAATAATGGATTTGGGTGGTCGGATTAAAAGGATTCGGATAGTTTTGGCCGAGTGCATACTGGGCGGGTATGGTTGTGCCGGGCAGCCGGTGGACAGAGGTAAGCGGATCTTTGCCAGTCTCCTGCCAGGTGGCGATCCTGGCGTTCTCCGCCTCCGCCTGGGCCTGCCAGGCCGTGTAATAATCTGTTGCCCCTTCTCGTACAGCCGGATTCCACCAATGAAAGAGATCTCCCAGAGGAAAGCCGCCCATAGCCGCCACCTTGAGGGTGTCGTTGGCGTAGGCGAGATTTTCCGGCAGAGGCCAAACATGGTTAAAGCCGGCTTCCGGCATATAGGCCCACATGGAGTCTAGATTGGTGCTCCACTTCTGCCAGAGAAAATACTTGAGAGCGTCCAGGTTGAGCGGCGGTTCGACAAATCTGGGTTTGATCTGATTTCTCAATTCGGCGACATCATAGAGCTCCGCCCGGTTGATATAGGGGTAAAGCTTGATCTCATTGTAGGTCGAATCAAAATAGACCAGGGAGGTGCTGTCCACCATCGGACGCGGGTAGGGAATCAGATCGAACGTGCGCGCCTTGTAAGTCTCTTTGCTGTACGGGTTGGCCACATCGTTGATCCGCGAAGTCGGCTGCCATCGCTTAACCGGATCAGGGTCATTGGGGTAACGGAGGTCCCAACCGCCGCGCATCCAGTCCACCAGCCACTCGTCCAGATAGTAAGCGCTATGGGTGAACAGAATGCGGCGATCGGCTTCGGTAAACGGCACGCTGAAATTGATCGAATCCACCGGTGTAATGGTCACCGTGGCGCTGCTGGCGCCCTGGGCCGGGACATACCCCATCATCCAGGCGTTGGCGAAAAGGCAGTTGTTGACGTTGAGCTTCCACCACCACCCCTGCTCCAGCGGAAACTGAACCACATTGTAAAATGTACAGTGATTGAAATGTACGTCCGCGCTCCAATTGACGCCCTCGTTCATCAACACGTACCCCAGGTTGGCGAAAGTACAGTTGTCGAAAGAGATGTAATCGGTGTGATAGCCCGGCACATCGAACGGGAAAGAGACCGCTCTGCCGTAGTACATGAAATGGGCATCGACGCAATTGCGGAAATAACAGTTCTTGAACGTGCCGTTGAAATGCTTGCAGCGAACACAGATCGAGCCTGAGGAGGTGAACTGCGGACAGGGCATATAATCAAAGATGCAGTTTTCAAAAATTCCGTATTCACCCGTGTCTCCAGTGACGCCGGTTGTATCGCCGTCAAACACGATCGGCGTCCCGGTCTGCACCCCGGCAACGTCGGCATAGCGGACCCAAATGTTTTTCATGATCAGATCGCCGTTCACCGCAATGAGAAAATTTTTGGTCACACTGCTGCTGGCCGTCCATAGGATCTGCGGTGGGGCGGATTGTTGCGTGACGCCGGGCGTTGGAGCGACGATTTCAAGCGTCTCTCCGATCGGCACCTGCAGAGTGCCGGTGAGCACATACCAATCAAAAGAGTTGAGCTTGAAAACGGTCCGGGACAGCTTTCCCGCTGCGTAGGCGGTCTGCACCGCGGTATTCAACTCTCCTTCACTTCCACCCGTGTACATGCCATTGACATAGGTGGTGTCTTTTTGCTGCGCCGACAGGGGCAATGAGCAAAAGATCGCGCACATCAGCAAAGTAACAAACCGTTTCATAACACAGCCCTCCTGCTAGAGTATAAAGTAAAAGTGTGAATCGCTTCTATCTTTTTCGCCCCCGGCGATCGGCCCTCGGTCTGCTTCGACAGAGGATCTCTAATGAGGCCTCCTCAGCGGCCTGGGCTCAGGACCTGAACCGGACGCCCAGGTTGGCGGTCATACCATAGTTTTTGACGCTGGTGAAGCCATCGATGGACATCTGCGCCGCTGAATTCTTTTCATTGTTGATGTTGTTGACGTCCAGATAGATCTCCATGCCTTTGACGGGCAGGGTCTGTCGCATGGAGGTATCGATGCGGAGATAGTCTCGCGTGTAGCCGTCCTGTTCAGGGAATCCGCCCACATAGCTGACCGAATTGCCCTGGAAGAGA
>DAIQOA010000100.1:0-13858 GCA_036788095.1 bacterium
CGCTCGCCTCTATTCTCGACGATGAAAAGTTTGACCTGGCCGGCGATGAGGATACGGATATTTTTGATCAATATCGCGAATGGCAGACGTTCCGGGACAAGATCGTATTGGTCGGGGCCTCAGCGGAGGAATTGCAGGACAACAAATACACGCCCTTTTTCGAGTACAACGGCCGGCGGCTCAAAATGCCTGGAGTCGAAATGCACGCCAATGCGCTGAGCACTTTGCGCAGCGGACGGTTTTTACGCGATCTGCCCGGCTGGATGCAGGCTGTGCTGTTGCTGACCGCCTCACTGCTGTCCGCTTGGCTGGCACTAATCCTGAAACCATTTCGAGCTCTGCCGGCGGTGGTGCTGCTGATCGTCGGTTTTTTCGGTCTGGCGTATGGCCTTTTTGTCCATGCCCGCTGGGTGACAGATGTAGTCACGCCCATTCTGGCCATCGCCTTTACTTACGTAGGAGGCCTGACCTACCAGACTGTGGTCGAACAAAAGGAAAAAAATCGCATCCGGAAAACGTTTCAGCAATATGTGGCGCCCACGGTGGTGGAAAAAATGCTGAGCACCGGAGAGCTTCCCTCCTACGGCGGCGAGAGGAAAGAACTGACGGTTCTGTTTTCCGATATCCGCAAATTCACCAAGTTTTCCGAATCGCACGAACCGGAGGTGGTGGTTTCGCGGCTGCAGGAGTACCTCAGCGAGATGGTCGATGTGGTTTTCCGCTACAACGGCACGCTGGATAAATTCGTCGGTGATGAATTGATGGCGGTCTACGGCGCGCCCTTTCATTTTCCGGACCATGCCGAGCGCGCCTGCCGCACCGGGCTGGAGATGGTGGAAACGCTGCGGCAGATTCAAAAACGATGGTCGCAGGACTATAACGAGTATTTCAACATCGGCATCGGCATCAACACCGGCAAAGTCATTGTCGGCAACCTGGGTTCCAAACAGCTTTTCGATTATACGGTGATTGGGGATGAGGTGAATATCGGCGCCAGGCTGGAGGGCGCCAACAAGCTGTATGAGACCACCATCCTCATCAGTGAAAACACCTACTCTCACGTCCGCGACACGGCCCGAGTGCGCGAGCTCGATCTCGTCCGGCTGGTGGGACGCCGACATCCCATCCGAATCTATGAACTGCGCGGCATGACGCCTTTGCCGGACATCGAACAGGATTTACTCATCGATGTCTTTGCTCAAGGGCTGAACGCCTATCGCCGGCGCTGCTGGGCCGATGCGCTCTACGCCTTCCGGCGCATTCTGCGCTATTTTCCCACCGATGGCCCCGCGCGCATCTACACCCAGCGCTGTCTGGACCAGCTGGAGCACCCGGCGCCGGATGATTGGAACGGCGTGTATGACATGGAACATAAATAAAAGGAGGAAATGTGGAAGACAGGGAAGCAACCCCTTCTGGGCCGGTGATCGGCGAATACAAAGGTAACCCGGTGATCACCCTCAATCCGGGAGAACGGTTTCCTTTCACCTTTGGCGTTTCCAAAGCCCGGCTGATCCTGCAGCACTTGGAGGACATTCGAGCATTCATCGACAAGTACGGTGAAAAAAAGTAACCGGCTCATCAACAAAAAAGCCGTGTAGAATCTACACGGCTTTTTTGTTCACATCGGTCTATCCGATTCGCTGCAGCCAACTTTTGGCCTTTTCGATATATTCACTGTCCGGATAATCATCGATGACGCCCTGAAAATAGCTTCGCGCTTTGCCGGTGTCATGCAGATTGTAGTAGCAGCGGCCCAGCATCAACGTCGCATCATCCCGCTTGAGCGAGTTCGGCCAATTGAAAACACCCTGAAAAACTTCCGAAGCCTGGGCGTAATCCTGCAGCCCGAAATGGCATTCTCCAATCCAATAATGACAGTTGCTGACCAGCGGATGATCCGGATACTTGGCTTTCAAGGCCGAGAACATTGTAATCGCTTCACGATAGCGTCTGGCGTAGAACAACCGCAACGCTTCCTCGTAACTGAGGCTGAATTCACCGACCGAAACCTGCTCGGTCGTTCCACCCCTTTCCAACGTCGTTTCAAGATCGACGATGCGTTTGTTCTTCATATCCAACGCTGATCGCAGATCCTCCAGCTCTTTTTCCTTGTTGTCGATGAGCTGGTACAGTTCGTCCACTCGTGATTTCAACCGCACGTAGGATTCCATGGACATATCCGCATCGCCGGCTTCGAGCTTGTCGAGCTTGGCCTCAAATTTGGACATCTTTTCACTGTTCTCGGGAAGGGAGGCGTCCTCCAGTTGCTGCGCGATCAGGTCCTCTTCCGAGGGTTGCGCCTTTTTCAGCCGGTTGCCCAAATAATAGGTAAAGCCGATACGGGCGTTGAGATAGCCGTCCTTGGCCTTGCCCAGTTCAGCACCGTCGAGCAGATCGGTCGGGGTATGGCGATAATCGGCGAAAAGATTGACCGCGAATTGAGGCGCAGTCAAAATCTCCATGCCTCCGCCGACGATGATGGCGTTGCTGCTGAACCGTTCACCGTCGTTGGCCATGCCAATGGCCCAAGGTTTATCCGCAGTGTACTCGAAATTGTACAGGCTGGCGCCCACCGTCAAATAGGGCCGAATCCGGCCGGTTTTAACCAGACTCAGGTTCGCTTTGATATCCCCGGTGATCATCTTGGTCTGATAGGTGTAATAACTTAGACCGTCGCTGAGCACGCCGCCGCCGACAGAGAGCGACAACGTCAGATAATCGCTGGCCAGAAAGCGCACCATCACTTCTCCCGCTGGTGCAATGCCGGTATGCAAGACATCACAATAGGGCTTTTGAACGCCGGCGTTCAGCCCAATGCCCAACTTGGAATCACCCGATGCAGCCGACTGCATGAAAAGCAAGCTGCTCAAAAATAGAACAACTGACGTTCTCCTCATAGGACCTTTTCCCCTATCACAAGGATAAAAGTGGGATAAAAAGCTCATTTTCTTCGATGCCCTATAGAATTAATTACTCTTCCAAACTGCATTGCATGCAATATTGATGCCATGAGCTATATTTTGCCACGCAGAGAACAGGCAGATACAAAAATTTGTTTAAATTAGATTTAAAAAACGCAAAAAAACAGCACCCCGACTGAAGAATTCCCTGCTTGACCAGACAGATGCACAATTATCCCGCAAATGTTTCGAAAAAGTACACACAGTGAAAAGAGGCCGCCGGACGCATCCTGACCTGATGACAGCGTATAACTGTCACAAGTTAAAGATAAAAAAGTGCTTTGTCAAGTGCTTTTTGTTTAATTATTGAACAGTTAGGTCAACGGAGGAGAGCAAACTTGCAATATTCCTGCCAGGCGGATGTTTTCAACAGGCAGAGATAAATGCCGGCTGCAGCAGGCTGCCCATGGTCATTCCGTCCATCCCAGCGGCAGGTGTTCCACCCCCGGGCGCAGGGCCCCAGTGATTCAAAGCGGACAGGCGTTCCCTGTTCGGTGAGAATATACATCTGCACCTCCTCCGCCGCTGTGCTGATCTGATATTCAAATACGATCTCTTTGGCCGGTTCCCAGAAAAATGGATTGGGATACACCAGATCGATCTTGGAGGCAAGGGCTCCCGGCTCTCCCAGATTGAGGTTGATCTGAAAAGTCAGCTGTTGAGCAGAGGCATAGGGCGATTGCAGGGATAGGGGCAGTATCCAGAGATCCGACATTCCCGCCACAGTGGCCACCGACTGCTGCACTTGGCCGGCGGTCACCTCCACCGTGTGCTGTTGGCGGATGTCATAAGCATAGGCGCATAAAGCCTGATAGGGGTCGGAAAAAGCCGGTGAGATGACCAGCCGGTTTCCGGGAGTTTGCGGATGAATGCGCAGGTACTTGCAGCCGAGCGATGCCAGGCTGCCGTTGAGCGTCAATTGCGTATCGAAATCCAAGGCCTGGCTGACCGTCACTTCGGGATAGTGATCCCCCTCAGGATAAAAGTGAACGGTGTCCGCCCGGCTTCCGGTATAACAATTCCAGATGGCAAACTGTCCCAGCTCGTTGTTAAAATTGCTGCCTAGAGGCAAAAGGGCGTTATTGATAGCCTCCAACGGGTCGGCGCTCTTCATCTGCTCCCAGAGCATCGGCAACAAAGCGGTAGTAAATTTTTTCTTCAACATGTGAAAAAAGACAGCAAGTCCGTACTCATGAGAGCCGTCGAAATGGATGAACGATAGTTCCGGATTTTTAAAAAACCGGGCAAGGTAATGAAAATAATCGTTCACCTCTGGAAAGACTAAATCCTCCATCAAAGTGGCGGTGGCTTCATAAAAATAGGCGGAGGGGTGTTCGGTGGTGTGATAGCAGCGATAGCCGAATTGAACCAGGTGAAAAAACTCGTGTGCAGCGGTGACGCGCATCGCGTCCAGCCCCTTGGTCGGGGTATGGGTGAAATCATTATCCATGGTCATCCACCCTGTGTAATCCGGTTGCGGGGTCTCCGGCACCTCCTGCTCCGGAGTGGTGGCGCCATAATCACCGAGCTGCTGGACATAGACGTCGTATTCAAGTCCATCGACGCCGTAGTCAGGGGGCGGCGGTGCAAAGCCCAATTGACCGATTTCCACCTCATAGGCATAATCAAAGGCCTGTGCCGCCTCCTGGATATACTCCGACGAGGCCGCATCAAGGCCTGAATCGGTGTAGTGAATCCTGAACCGGCCGGAGGGACTGACCAGCGATAAGGGCAGCGCCGGCCGCTGGAACAATGGCTGCAGCAGCACTCGTTCATCGTCCGTAGCGGAGGAAAGCAGCGACAGCGCTTCGGCTTTGAGAGAGGTGGCGATGCGGGTGACCGGACGCCTGTCCGCGCGATACGGCTCCGGCAGGGCATTGGCGTCGCGCAGAGCGGTCCACTGGTGAAACAGGCGTTCTGCCTGAGACAGCTTGCCCCGCCGCCAATCCTCCTGAATATGCTCAAGCACGTCCTGTTCCGCTCCCATCAGGCAACTGAGGGAGATCAGCGCCAGGCCTGCGATCCTCATCAACATGGTCAGTTCTTTTTGCGAAAGACAAAACGGATGGGAACTCCGGAAAAGCCGAATTGGGCACGAAGCCTGTTTTCCAGATAGTTACGATAGTTTTTCGGCACGCCGCGAGGTTCATTGGTGAAAAAACTGAATAGAGGCGGCTTTCTTTTCAGCTGAGTGACGTAATTGATCTTGACCCACTTGTCGCCATAGGCCGGGGGATGGTTCTCGGCGATAGCGTCCTCAAGGAATCGATTCAGATCGGATGTTTTGATCTGCCGATGCAGTTCCTGGTAAACCAGCAGGCTGGTATCCAGCACTTTAAAAATACGCTGGTGCGTCATGGCGGAGATGAACAGAATGGGGATAAAGGATAATTCATGGACCGCCTCCGCCAGATTTTGGCGAAAGGCCTGCGCGGTGAGGGTGTCCTTTTCGATCAAATCCCATTTGTTGACAGCGACCACGATGCCGGTCCCGGCTTCAACCGCGGCCTCGATGATCTTTTTATCCTGGTCCGACAGGGGCTGCGTGGCATCGAGCAGAATCACCGACACATCCGAGCGGCGTATGGCGTTGTGGGTGCGCACGGTGCTGAAATATTCGACGTCCTCATGCACGCGCGCCTTGCGACGCAGGCCGGCGGTGTCGATAAGGATGAACTCCTGTTCCTGATAGCGCAGGCGGGTGTCAATGGCGTCGCGGGTGGTGCCCGGCACATCGGTGACGATCTGCTTTTCTTCGCCGAGCAGGGCATTGATGAGCGAGGATTTGCCGACATTGGGCTTGCCGATGATCGCCAGTTTAACCGCCCCGTCCTCCGCCTCCGGGCTGACAACGCCGGACGGCAGCTGAGCGACCAGAGCATCTAAAAAATCTCCGATCATGCGACCGCTGATGGCAGAGACGGGAATCGGTTCGCCCAAACCCAGTTTGTAGAACTCGCCCAGATCATAGCCGCGCAGCTCGTTGTCAATTTTATTCACCGCCAGCAGCACCGGCGTTTTGGCCTTTTGCAGCATGCGCGCGATATCCAGGTCGATATCCGTGACGCCGGTGGTGCCGTCGACCACCAGCACGACGGCGTCCGCTTCAGCGACGGCAAAATGAACCTGCCGCCGAATGGCTTCCTCAAAAACATCGTCGCTGCCGGAGACGTAGCCGCCGGTATCGACCAGATCGAACGCCACGCCGGTCCAATCCGCGGTCTCGTATTTGCGATCGCGGGTGACGCCGGGCTGATCATCGACGATCGCCTCGCGCTTGCGGATGACACGGTTGAACAAAGTGGATTTGCCGACATTGGGCCGGCCGATGATGGCGACGACAGATCTTTTCTTTTTCATAACACCTTGAATAGTTGCAGGAGGTTCGACGGCTGGTAAACGCGCACGCCGAGGGTTTGTTCCAGTTGTTGCGGCGTCCAGTCATCCAGAAAGAGGCCGTCGTGATTCAGACAATTGGGCGGCAAAACCACCAGATCGCCGTTGTGATGCCCTCTCAGTTGTCGGGCGATGTCCTGCCCGGTAAGCAAACCGGAGACCGTCACCCGGAGTCCGAAAAAGCGGTTGGCCACCGCCTGCAGCTTCACCTGCAGGCCGGAGACGGCCTGCAGAGGCGGAAGCACATGCTGCCGCAACAGGGGTTCGGCGGACCGGCCGGTGACCAGCGTGATCCGCTTGGCGTGAACGCGTTTGGGAAAGTAACGCGCCTGCCGCTTGACCGTATCGATCAGATCGCGGCACATGCCGACGCCGTTCTCGATCTGGCTGAAATCCTCATAGCGCACTCGAGGCGGGATCAGCGCCCGGGCGCGAAGGTAAAACTCATCGGCCGCATACACCCAGTAACAATCCAGATCGCGCTTGCACGCATGTGCGTGCTTCTCAATGATCCGCAGCGTCTGCCTGGCTAGAAGAGGTGAAACCGGCGGCAGGTCGGTCAGTCCGCGGCGATGGCGGGTCAGACCCAGCGGCACCACAGCGACGGACTGCAGGCCAGGATAAAAGGCGTTCAGGCGCTGCAGCGTGTCCTCCAGCACCGAACCATCATTGTATCCGGGACAGAGCACAATCTGCGCATGCACTTCGATGCCCTGGTCGGTCAAAAAGCGGATCTTTTCGATCAGGCGATCATCGCGTCGGACGCCCAGCATGCGTCGGCGCACCTCCGGATCCACCGCATGGATGGAAACGTAGATGGGCGACAAACGCTGTTCGACGATTCGATGCAAGTCCTGGCGGGAGACGTTGGTCAGCGTGACATAATTGCCGTATAAAAACGAGAGCCGGTAATCCTCATCTTTGAAATACAGCAAAGGGCGCAGACCGCCTGGATTTTGATCGATAAAGCAAAAGACACAGCGGTTGCCGCAATGCCGGTATTTCATGCCCTGAAATTCTACCCCAAAGGATCCTTCCCAGGTGCGCCGCAGCGACCGGCTGAAAATCCGCGCGCCGCGCTGAATCACCAGGCGCAGCCGGGCATCGGCCGAATAAAATTGAAAATCGATCTCATCCTGAATCGGATGACCGTTGATCTCCAAAAGCTCGTCGCCCGGTTGCAGCGCAAGATCGGCGGCAGGCGACTGTTTTTCAACGCGAATAATTTTCATCTTTCCGTAACGGTCTACGCCATATCTTTCTACGATAGCTGCGGATGCCGATGGAGACGAATATTTTTATCGTCGCGGCCAGGGGTACGGCGATGACCAGACCGAGTACGCCCAGTTGATTGGAAAAAATCAGGATGGAAAAGATCACCCACACCGGATGCAGTCCAACGCGATCACCGACGATACGCGGAGCGATGTAAGAGCTTTCCAGGATCCGCACCCCTTCGATCGCGGCGATGATCTTGAGACTGGTCACGATCGGATCCGGGCCCGTCAAGGCGATCAGCAGGCCGACAAAAAGCGTGATGGCGAGACCCACGTAGGGAACGATGTTAAGGGCGCCGGCCAGCAAACCGAGCAGAATCGCATAGGGCGCGCGGAAGGCCAACAGGGCCAGCGTGGAGAGAAGGGCGACCAGCAGGCAGACGATAAATTGACCGCGAAAAAATCCGCTGATGATCGTGTTGATTCGCTCGAGATAATCCCGAACCACCCAGCTGGATTCGATGGGCAACAGCTCCAGAATCCACCGTTTGACCTTGTCAAAGTCCTTCAGGATATAGAAGAAGAGAAACGGCACCAGCACGCCGTACAGCAGCCGGCCGATGATCGGCGGGGCGTATCTGTGAAATTGCATCACCATGTTCAGCGCCGACTCGAACAGCTGATCATATTTCTCCGGCAGGGTGACCTCGAAAAATTCTTCAATCCGTTGCGGATCAATGTGCAGGCTGATGAAAAATTCGGCGCCGTCGACCCGCATCCATTCCGCCAGGCGGGTGGGCAGTCCCAGAAGAAAGACCAGCAGGTGGCCTAGCTCTTCGATAATCCGTGGCAGGAGTAAATACCCCAAGAGGGCGAACGAGCCGATGGTAACGCTGACGATGATCGAGACGCTGAGCAGCCGGGGAATCTTTCTTTTTTCCAGCTTGGTGACCAGAGGATCGAACAGATAGGCCAGAGCGAAGGCGATAAAAAACGGGGCGACGATCGCCTTGGTCTCACGCAGAAACCAAAAAGTAAAAATCCCCACTACCACCCAGATCAGGTGACGAACGAAATCATGATCCCGGTAGGGCAGCAACAAGACGATTAAAACAATGGCCAGCACCAACGGGATAAGGGCCGACTTGATCTGATAGAGAAAAAAAGCAAAAATCAGAGAGACAAAAATAATAAACAGGATGTCCAGCTTTTCCAGTTGCGAATGCCCTATACCCTACGCCTAACGCTTTAATTTTTGATCCAATTCTTTATTCCACTTGACCCATTCGGTCGCCGCATCCTGCGCGGGATCAAAAGCGGCTTTGGCATACTTGCCGTCCGCCCGAACCGTGATTTGAAATCCCTTGACGATCTTGACCCATTGTTCCAGACTGACCTCATAGGGGCCCGGTATCTGGCTGGGTCCCGGCACCTCCACGGGCTGCAGGCTTTTATTGGACTGCGACCGCGGTAAGCCCCACAACTTTGCCGGCCCCACCTCCACGGCGCCGTCGTACACCACGCACTGGGTGGCGGTGTCCGCTTGAACGCGGTAGACTGTGCCGCGCACAGCGCAGACCGCCGTGGGCGCTTTGATCTGAAAGCTGCTTTTTCCGGACGCCGATGTGGACAGGTTCAGGTACACCTGACCGGTTGGAATCTCCGCCTTGATCTGACGAGATTGCGCCGAGAGAGCGGCCTGGGTGAACACAAAAGAGGTGGATTCACCGATACGGATGATGCTGGCATCCAGCAGCTTGATTTCGCAGCGCGACTCTTTTTGCGTTCGAATGGCATCGCCGTCATGAACCTTCAGGCCAAGTTGAACACGGGACCATTCGGCGCTGTCGCGGGATTGAATGTGAATGTCCTCCGGTCCGCCGAGGAGAAAAGAAATCGAGCCGATCGTTTTGCCGGCTCCAGCCTGAGCTTCCCAAACCACGGGCAGCAGCACCGCAATAAGCAGACGCATGCTTTTGTTCATCTACCTGTTCCTCCCTGCAAAAGGACGGAGAAGGGCGGTGATGATTCCACGCGCCCCCGGGCCGACTGGGAATTGCCCGCCTAATTCTGCTTAACCAGGTCGTTGCGTTGAAAACCGGATCCTTCCACCGCCTCGCACTCGGAGGCTTTGCCGTTGCCGATGGTGTTGTTCACCACTTTGATCCGTCCGATTCGAGTTTCCGCTGAACCAAGCGAAAGGCCGGTGTCCGGATCGATCAGCGCTTCGCCCGACCGATAGACGGTAAACAGATCGCCGGGCTTGACGCCGGCCGCGGCGCCGACGTTGATGTAAATAACGCCATCCGCTTTGATGATCTTGGCGGAAAAAGCCAGATTCGCAGCGGCGCCGTCCAACAGCTCCACCACCTTGTCGATCGCCTTGCGGGTGGCCTTGCCGACCATCGACTCATCAAATTGATTTTTGTTGTCGAAATCGAACTTTTGGGTATCGACGGACAGCCCTTTAGAGGATTCTTCCTCTCGAACCGATTCGGCGGTCATGATTTCACCGGAGCCGGTATCGACCAGACGTACATCCACAGCCACGCTGGCCTTGATGTTTTTCACCCCAAGGCCCAGTCCGACCTTTTTAATGGCGCCGCCGACATTTTTTTCCGCATGGCCGAATTCCGTCACTGCGCCTATGACCGCCACCTCAACGCCAAGCAGTTGCCCGACCTTGGCGGCGCTCTCCGGGGTCAGTGCGCCGGATTGTCCGAGCTGTTGCTCTTTAAGCACTTGATTGAGTTGGGTTCGCTCCAACACCGTGTAGCGGCCGCTCTTGACCAAAGCGGTGATCAACATATCCGCCATGCCCTCCCCCACCGGCTGGCCGGTCCACCAGCGTACACGATGAGAGGTCTTGTCGTCAAAGGTGAAAACCGCCACTCGCTTTTTCGGCTGGCCGGAAGCGATCACTACGACAGTCAAGAGAAGAACCCACAGCATCCATAATGTCCTGCTTTGCATCGCACACCTCGTCAGATTAAAAGTTTATTCATTCAGCGCGGATGAAAGGCGCCGTGAAAGCTTGCAGCAAACCACGGTGTTCCGGCGAGCACGCATGATCCTCACTCGAGTCCGGCCGTATCCGGAACCGCGGGTTGAGTCGGTGAAGGCATAGAACGCACAATGCTGATCGTCACCTGGTTAGCGGTGGCGCCGGTCACGTCCACCAAATAATCGCTAACCTGACGCTGATCCAGTTCTCTTGCCAGTTGGTCGGCGGTCCCGGCGATTTCGACATCGAACTCTCCCACGCTCCCTGCGATCTGCCGCTGGTTGACGGCTTTGATGCCGCGCCCTAGATAGGTCAGCGCGCCGCGGAAGTGCGAGGCATCGGTGTAGCTGCGCAAACCCGTCACCATCAGTTTTACGGTGTTGGCCTGATAAAATTTGCTCCGCCACTTTTGCAGAATTTTGCCGATGAGCTCGTCCGCCAGCAGCGCGCCCGCTTTTTCGATGGCCTTCGCGCCGCCGGAGACCGGATCGATGTGGGGATAGGCGCTGTTCTTCATCGCGGTGGCCAACACCGTGCCCACATCCGCATCGATTACCCGCGCGTCCAGATTCGCCTGGCAGGACTTCATGCCGCCCAGATTGACGCCGCTGGCCACGGTGACCACCGCCTTGCCGGTCACCACCACCTCCGCCTCCAGAGCCACGGCCAGCGCGGCCGCCGCTTTTTGGTCGCCGTGGAGGGCGGCCAACACCGCGTCGCGCTCTTTGCTGGCGCGCACCGTGGCCGGGTCGATCACCTGAAAACCCTTTTCCATGAATTTGTTCATCAATACCGTTTCCGCGGCAGTCATCGACACGTCAAAGTAATGGCTGCCGTCGGACGCCGC
The DNA here is from genome assembly GCA_036788095.1 of bacterium. Classification (GTDB taxonomy): domain Bacteria; phylum Zhuqueibacterota; class Zhuqueibacteria; order Residuimicrobiales; family Residuimicrobiaceae; genus Anaerohabitans. The sequence goes on from DAIQOA010000100.1 coordinate 11,428, forward strand.
GCCGGCGTTTTTTTCATCCACCAGGAACATGATTCGCGGATTGCCCATGGAGTGGATCAGATGCTCCACCGCATTCACATCCTTTTCCAGATCAGCGGCGTCCACCTGCGCGTTTATGGTGACCTCGTAAAGATCCTCAGCCGCCTTGCGTTCAGATATGATCTGAAAAGTTTTGACATATCCGCGCGTCCAATTCAGGATGCGGTCCTCCACCACCATGTAGTTTTCCACGCGCGTCTGAGAATCGATCATGGTGCCCAGCGTCTGCTCCACAGCCTTGCGCAACGCATCCTGCAGGGCACGATCCCGAGCAGCCGCCATATCGTTGTAAGTGATGGCGCCCATGCCGGTCACCTGCACCTGCGCCAACGCACACGTTCCGGCCAACAGCATCAGCCGGACGGCCCTGAGGCCGGTTAAAATTGGATTTCTCAAAATGCGCTCCGTCGTTAGTTCCCCCACAGCGGCAGGATTGGGGCACGGCGCCGCCGGCCCGGCTAAAAAGCCATTTTCAGGGCATTTTGCAGGTCACGAATGATCAGCAGGGCATCGGCGCCGGAGACTGGATCGTTGAGATGAAAAGCGCCGCTCAACTTGTCGGCCTGCATGATGCCGCGATCCACCATAAGACAAACAGCATTATAAGCATAGTGACTGGCGTTCACGTCCGGAAACCGCGAAACGGAGCCGATGTACTTGGTGGCCAGATTTTCATCGCCGTTGGCCAGGATCAGAATGTTCTGCAGCAGCATGGCGTAATCCGCGCGGGTGATCTTTTCATCCGGACGAAACGTGTGATCTGGAAACACCTCCATGCCGTGCGCCTGGACAATGTCGATGATCCAATTTTTCGCCCAGTGGGTCGCCACGTCCAGGACCGCACCGGTCTGCAGGATTTCTGAGGTCTGCGGGCTGGACGGATCGCCGGGCGCTTTGAAACCGGTGTCAAAGGTTCTGCCCGTTTTTTTATCGATCAGCTCGAGCAGTTTCAGCTCCTCGACGAACAGCACCGCCACATCGGCCCGATCGATTTCATCGATCATGACGATGCGGGCGCCGAGCTTTGTGCCCGGTGCGGCACGTTGAACTTTTTGCACCGTGGCCCAGGCCTGATCCGCTTCGGCCGCGTACTCGCCCTTTAAAGCGATCACCCGGCTGTACGCGGCGGCCGCTTCCGCAAACTGATAACCGGCCTTATACGCCTCCCCCTTGAAATAGAGCGGTTTGGGCGAATACGGATTGATCTTGGCTGCCTGATCATATTCCTTGATCGCCTTTTCGAGCCAATCCTGACCTTTTCGTTCCATCACCAGGATACGGCCTTTCGCCACCCGGCCCTCCAATGATTTGCCGTTTTTATCCAACGCCTTGGCGACGTACTCGTGGGCTTTGTCGAATGAACCCTTGGCCGCCCAGACCAGCGCCAGACCGGCATATCCTTCGGCGTAATCAGGATTCAGGGACAGAGCTCGCTGGAATTCTTCCACCGCCGTGGCGTACTGCCCACGCTCATATTCGCGCATGCCCTGGCTGTAATGATGGTCCGCTGTATCCAGCACCGATTCCTCCTTGACGACCTTGGGGCCGCACCCCACGGTAAGACCGATCACCAGCCCGGTCAGAAGAACGATGGCAAAACCACGTTTCATGATTCCCTCTCCTGAGAAAATTAATCCACGATGAACATCACCTTGCATTGATCAAGAAAATTGTGCGCGTTGGCGGCCGTGCGAATGGCCTCGGCGGAAGCGGCTGAAACGACGACATCCGATTTGTTCGGCCCTGAGGCTTTGAGGGCCTTGATCACCAGGGGATTGGCGGCCACGCGGTCGTTGCTGCGCGCACGGTTTACATCTTTATCGTAACCGACCATGCCGATCTGAATCGCCCATTCACGGCTGACGTATTTGGAGCCATAGAGTTCCTGGCCGTTCTCGTCCAGCACTTTGGGCGCCATGGCCGGCCGGACCCCCAATCCTTTGGTATCGATTACCAGTCCGGTCACAGCGCCGCCGGAGGACGGAGCCGGCGGCGGCTGGTTCGCTGTCATGCCGGCAGGTAAGGGCTTGCCGGCAGGCCAGGGCTGTCCGCAACAAGGACAGACCGCACCGCCGGCCGGTCCCAGCGTGGCGCCGCCCATCTGCGGCGGCAGCAGCGCGTCGCTCAGTGCGCCGGATAAAGGCATCTCTATGGTCACTTCGATGTCGCCGGTCGACATGTATTTGGTATCCACTACGGTAAAATTTCTGACAATGCCGGAAACACGCGTGTTGATGACATCGTTCTCAACCATAAAATTGCGTACCGTGGTTTCAGAATCAAGGGTCATCCCTTTGACCGTTTCCAGCAGATTACGCAATGCCGCTTTTTTGGCCGCATCGATGGCGCCCGCGCGTTGCGCGGTCTCCGGCATGTTGGGATTGGGCGAACC
>DAIQOA010000100.1:13958-15717 GCA_036788095.1 bacterium
CCAGAACATTATCGGAATCCATACGTTTAATTGCATGATAATATGAGAAGAATGCGTGCTATCTGTAGACGACAAGGATATCATCACAGCCAGCCAGGCGGGTGATCAGCAGGCTATGTCCAGACTGATCAGCCTGCATGCAAGCGCGGTGCATGGCTTTATTCTCTCGCTGATCAGCGACCGGGCGGCGGCTGAGGACATCGCCCAGGAGACGTTTATTCGAGCCTTTTTGGCCATCGGAAAGTATGAATTCCGCGCTCCGTTCAGGTCCTGGCTCTTTCGCATCGCCTTGAACCAATGCCGCGATCATCTGCGCAAAGTCAAGGTGCGCAGTATCATTCATCCTTTCAAGCGTTCCGCGGACAACACAGAGAGCGAATACGCGGATCCCGGACAGAACGCTCTGCAGCGAATGATCCAGGATGAGCGCAGCCGAGCTCTGCAGGCCGCTTTGCAGAGATTGCCGGAATCGCTTCGCCGAGTGATCGTCCTCAGGGATCTGCAGGAATACAGCTATGAAGAGATCGCGGAATTGCTGCACTGGCGCATGGGAACGGTCAAATCGCGTCTTTACCGGGCGCGCAAAGAATTAGCAAATCTGTTAAAGCCTTATCTGGAGGAAAACCGTGAAAAAGGCTCATGAGGATGTGAACCTGTCGGCCTGGCTGGATGATGAACTTGGCCCGGCTGACAAAATCGCAATGGAGCAGCACCTGCGGGCGTGCCGTCGCTGTCAAAATCTTCTGGCTGAATTACAGCAGGTAAAGGCGATAATACGGCAGCAGCCCGCCCATGCGGTTTCCCCCTTTTTCGCCACGCGGGTGCTGGCCGGGTATCAGCGTGCAACCGCGGAGACGATCTGGAGCGAACTGGACCATCTGTGGCGGCCGTTCCTGCGCTGGGCGGCAGTAGCCGCGATTATTCTGGTGACGCTGCTGACTTGGCCGCGAAACGATCAAGCGCTGGAAAACGTCGTGCAGGCGACCGAGGCTGAGTTGTTGAGCGGTCAGCACGAGCTCATTCAATCTCTCGGCGATATGGACCAGGTGCTGCAATTCGCCCTGGCGCAACCTTCCAGCCAATTCGGAGGATTCTCTCAATGAACTCAAAACGTACGGCGATCGCCAGTCTGGGCATGGTGCTGTTGGTGGGGATTCTGCTCGGCGTCGTCATCGACCGGTACCTGCTCGACGATCACAACCGCCCACCCTTTGAACGGAAACGTTCGCACGATTTCTTTGAACGGTTGTCCGTGGACCTGCACCTGAACGACATGCAGAAAGCACAGCTGCGTATTCTCCTGGAAGCGACCAAAGCCAAACACGATTCATTGCGCAGGACGACCGGTCCGCAGTTCCGCCGCATTCAGGAAGAATTTCAGCAAGAGTTTAAAAAAGTGCTTGATATGGATCAGCGGGAAAAATTCGAAAAAATAACCAAACGGGACAAGCCCAGAGGGTAACGCCGTTTGAATTCCTCTTTCATTCAACCAGGAGTGCTCTGTTCATGAAAAAATGGTATTATGGGGTGGCGGCGGTCGTCGCCCTTGCGATAGCGGCCTATTTTCTATTTCGACCGAGTCGGCCCAAGGCCGCCTCCAGCGTGTACGTTCCACAATCAGAGACCATTCAGAGGGGCGATCTGACCGTCATTGTAACGGCCACCGGCACCATTGAGCCGATTAACAAGGTGGAGATCAAATCCAAAGCCAGTGGATTGATCGAAGAGCTCAAGATCAACGAGTCGGACCAGGTAAAGA
>DAIQOA010000101.1:0-15677 GCA_036788095.1 bacterium
TGGGTGAGTATAGAACTGGCCTCTACGCACACCGCGCCGCCGCTGTTGCGGGGGAGATCGAAATCAGTGGTCGGCGCGTCGCCGGCCGGCAGGCCGTTATCCACGCCGGTCCATTCGTAGACCGCGCCGGGCATTTCTCCCAATGGAGAATCTATGATCACCGAAACCTCCTGAAGGCCATCCAGGTCCCAATCCGTCACCGCCAGGCTTCTGAGGGCGGACTGATGCGGCCGCTCGATCTGCCAAACCAGAGCGAAACTGTCGTTGGCTACGGCTTCCAAAAGGGAGAAACGAGTGGTCTCGCCGTCGTTGAGCAGAATCTCCCCTTTGCCGTCCTGATCGATATCAGAACCGCATTTCATCGCATACGATCGAAAAATGTTTTCGATTTTCCCGTGTTTGGCCTGCCAGGAGATCTTCCAGTTTTTGTTGTTGCTGTCCTGACTGTGCAGCGGAGCGTTAAGGAGAATGAGCGTTGTGATGAAGAGCAGTCCAGATCTGAGTCTCATGCGTGTTCCCTCCTTGGTGGATGTGTCGCCCTTCGACCTGGTCGCATCGTCCTATCAACCTGCGAACCGGCAGCCGCGGGCTTGATATGCGTGGATTGAATCTTACTGGATTATAAAGTCCGTGAGAGTTGATGATTTATTTTTGATGAAACAGCGCCTCAGCTGTGAGCTCCTGTTTGGTCCGGTTCGGCCCGCTCCAACTGACCCGCAGTGCTTTTCCAGCACCGGCCTGAAAGTATTTCACCTGAATGGGGTATTTCCCTTTTTTCAGCGCCAGGGTGGCCGATTTTTCAAACGCCCCATGAGGGCCGTCGTTGTCGATGAGTTCCTTGCCATTGATGTACAATTTGCTGCCGTCGTTGGAGAGCAGATAAAACGTATAGATGCCGTCCGTCGGGGTCAGCAGGTGCCCGTCATACACATAGCCAAAGGCCTCGACGCCATCGTGGGGTTTCAGTTGGCATCCCATCATCAGCCCGGTTTCCGCCGGTTGGACTCGTTCCATATCCGCGACCTTGTTGAACGAACCTTCATAATAGGCGTAGCGCAGGCCGGGCGCCAGGGATGAGGTTGTGGCCGATGGCTCATAAACCACTTTTTTCAGAGACTCGGAAACCACATAACCGGCGACGCCTGTCCGGGTGTAGGCCCGCATGCGCAGAGTGGCGGATTCCTTGATCGGAAACGGCGTATGATAGCGTGCAGAATTGCGGGTGGGTTCACTGCCGTCCAGAGTGTAATAGATTTCGGCATCGCTTGCATTGCAGCCGAGAACAATGCGGGTTGAATCGACAAAGTAGGTGTTGTTGGAGCGTATGAACGGGGTGGCGGCCGTGGACGCGCCGCCGTAGCATCGCACTGATCCGTCCTCCAGAGTTAAAATAACGCGGCCGGCGCGGCTTACGGCCAGGCCCCAGGGCCGGGGGGCGTATTCCAGCGTCTGTCGCCAGAGCGTTTTTCCATTGTGCAGGTCGAGCACAGTCAACTCGCCGGCATCCACCACTGCCACGGCATTGCGGGCCACTGCCATGGCGATACTATTGGGGCACGGGTGCTCCCAGATCGGTTTCAGCGGGCCGGAAAGTTTTTTCCACAAGGGCGCGAAAAAGCCCAGGTAGCGAGTGCCGGCAACGCAATCGTTCAGGGTTTGCTGGTCGATGCGCGGCAGACACAACAGTCTGCTATGATTGACCCAGAGGATGTCCCGGCCGCCGCCATGGGTGTGCAGCAGCTTGTCCGTAACCGTGGGATCAAAAACCATTTGATCGGAGCGGCTGTAAAACGGTTTGCCCGCAGCCACGACCCGGTTGCCGATAAGATACAGCTCCCAGCCTCTGGGGTGGGTGGTGTCGCAGGTTTTGAGCGGCTCAGGATCGTTCAAGCAAGCACCGGTGGAGAGGTCATAAACGGCCGGCGATAGGGAGGTCCCTCCAGCCAGATACAGTTTATGGTCGTGAATCAACAGGTGTCCCTGCACGCTGGCGCCTGTTCGCGCTTCGCGTAAAAGATGGCCGGACGAGTTGTTTTGCCAGATCAATCGTCCGGTCTCGGTGTCCAGGGCATAGACATAGATGCCGTCATAGTTGAGGATGCCGGCGGCCACATAGGCCACGTTGTCTTCAACCAGCACGCCGCTGGCCCCTGGCCAGGTCGACAACAGATTGCCATAGACAGGAATCTTGCGTTCAGCCGGAGCGATACGGAACCTCCAGGCCATTTGACCGGTGCGCGCGGCAAAGCTGTAAACCCATCCGTCGCCGGAGCCCACCAGCACTTGTCCGCGATGGACGGTTGGTGGAAAACGCACTGCGCCTCCGGTGTGGGCTTTCCACAGCTGTTCGCCGGTGGTCTCATCCAAGGCGTGTACGGATCCATCGCTGCCGGCGTAGAAAATCAGACCGTCCACGGTCACCGGGGCGGTCAATTCAGCCCGCCAGGGGTGGCCGAGTATCTCTGTGCCCGGCATCTCCGCTGGGCTTTCCGCGAACCGCCATAGGGCGTGGCCTGAGTTGGCGATCGCCGCCGTAGTAGCGACCGTGCCCGTGTTGTTCTTGCGAAATGTGGGCCAGTCGGCTGGATTATGCAGCAGGCTGGAGATGCTTTTCGGATCAGTGATGGCGGTCTCCAGCCGTTCCGAATCAATGGCCGTGGGATAAAAGTTGAAATCGCCGGCCGGTCCCAGCGCTGTGACGCCATAGATGGAGAGCTGGCAATCGCAGACAAAGGGCCACCAGTAAAGATGACCGTCCGCGATGGTGACGCCGTCAAAGCATGGTGGACGCATGGGCGAGATCCATTGCGGCCGGCTGGTCTGAATATCCAGCCGGACCGTGCCGTCATCGGCGCGGAAAAAGATGGCGTCCGCGGCGCCGGTGGGACGGGTGCAGGCCCGGCGCGCCATCGGCAGATCGGCGAGGATGTCTCCGGTCAGCGGGTCGAATTTTTTGCTGACGTTTTGCCGCCAGATGCCGCCGATGCCATATAGACCGTCGTCGCGCAGGACCAGTTGAAAATTGTTGAATGGATTTTCCCAGAGCACACGGCCGTCGCGGGCGGAGACCGCCAGCAGTTTGTCGATCTGCGGTCCGGCGAAATAGAGCGCCTCGTCGCTGCACATCAAATAGTTGCGCGAGCGCCAGTTGGTCTCCCATCCCTGGCGATGCAGATAGGCGCCGATGGCGGTGAACAACTCTTTCGCGTTCTCCGGCGTCTTGCGCCACAGCTTTTTGCCTGAACGCGCATCCAGGCAGGTCAGATAGGCGCCGAAGCGAAACAGATAAACGCGGTCGCTGTTCATGCACAGCGCGCGGCTGTCTATAGGTTCTTCTTCGTGGTAATGCCAGGAGATCTTTTTTGTTTTTGCATCGATGGCGAAAAAATCCCGGCCAAAACCCCACGGGTGATCCTGCTGATTGAATCCCGGCGAGATGGCATCCCATGGCCAACCGTGTTTCTCCCGGCCCCAGCGCATCACCGGATCTTTTATCTCCTGTTCGCCGATCAGTGCGTAGAGCGTTCCGTCCTGCAGGCCCATCCATTTCCAGAACGTGCCGCCGGCTTGAACGGCGTCCGGGGCGATCTCGCCTTTCAATTCACCCGTACGCGTATCATACAGCTTGCAGTATCTGTCGTCGCCGACGTACAAGAGGTCCGGCGTCGCGATGATGGTGTTGCGGTGCAACATGATGCCGGGGACCAGGTCGCGCTGCCAGAGCAGTGCGCCGTTGTAGCCGTTGAACGCAACCAGCTTGTTCAAATAGGCCTCTTCGCGTTCATGAAAGGCGATATGGCCGAATCCCTTGAACAGCCGGCCGGCTGAAGCCACCGCCACCTGCGCCGCCGGCGCATAGTGCGGTTCTGCCAGAAATTGGGTTAGATAGGGCGCCACGGCGACTTTGTCTGTAGACTGCGGATTATTGTCCGGACCGTGGAGTGGATGACTCCAATCATCGATGCCTTCGGGGAACGGCTTGTTCCATTCCTTTTTTCCTGTGAACGCCTTGCCCTCGGGCCGCAGTACGCGGCGGATTTCGTTTTCCCATTCGGAAGGTGATCCCTGCTCCAGAATCACCGCATCGGCCAGGTTATCCGCCAGATGGATGCGGGAAGAGGTCCCGGCTTCGATATACAGCCGCGAATTCAACAAACCCGATTGATCCGCCAATCGACGGTTGCGAGCCACCCGGTGCGGATCGGCCAACTGAAGGTAGAGCAATAGCTCGCTGTGACGCGTCAGCTGCAGCGTTTGGTCGGAGAGGGTGTCGCTGACCACCACAGCGATGCCGCGAGGATTGTCCAGTTTGGCCAGAATTCGATCCGGCGTCCAGCCGGCGCTGCTCGCTGGGGTGACGCTCTGCTCCTGGCGACAGCCGAAACTCAGGGCCATGAAGCCAAAAAGCCAGGGAAGAACCTTCCTCGACTTTTGTCGTAGGCTGCCGCACAATCGCGGATAGCTCATGCGTGCATGCGGAAATACGATTCCCGTACTTTTCATGGCAGTGATCTCCTTTTTTTCTGCAAAAGGATGATGAGCGTGCCGGCCAGGATCGATACCGCCGACAGGATTAAAAACCAGATCAGCACTTGAGACGCGGTACGTTTACCAACGGCTGTTTTTGTCGCGGGAACAGCCGAACGGCTCTGCTTGGTCATGCCGGCGCTTTGATCCAAAGGAAGGCCGGAAGGCTGTGGTCTGGCGTTTTCGCCAGACCGTATTTTGGCAATTCGAAATAATTCCATCTTGACCAGCGGATTTTCCGGATCAAAATGAAGTGCCCGGGCCACCCGCGCTTGCGTTTTTTGCGTCCAGGATAAGGGGATCATTGGACCCATGAGCCAGGAACGGTCCAGATCACATTCGCAGTCAGCGCCCACCAGTGAAAGCAGATAATAGATCGCCTCTGCGGTGATCTGATCCCCTTGCAAGGCCGGGCCCATTCGGCGGCCGCGGCCGTATAGGACGACGGCGGTCGGTTCGATCGCCTGCTCGGATAATCCCAGGCTCCACAACAGCACCTGCTCCTGCCCGCGCCGGGAGACCGGCAGCTCCAACAAGACCGGCGGCGCGGCTGATGGTTTGGGCATCAGTGAAAGAACCGGCTCGATCTGTTGCAGAGCCCATTGAATGGCCCGTCGGCTGTTTTGCGTCTGCTCCGGATCTGTTCCGGCGATGAACAGAAGGACCGCGTGCGCAGTGACGATTTTGTGCAGAATCTGCTTTTGCGTCGAAGAGTTAAGAACATTCTGCAGAACAGCGGGAACAAACGTAGACAGCGTTCGGCCGCCGCTGCGGAACACGAGAGGCGTTTTCAGGCTGTCGCCAGTCAGAACCGCCATGGGATCGTCCTGTTGATGTGTTGGACGATGGGTCAGCTCGATGGCCAGGTTTGATTCCGCCATGGCTTTTTCACAAAGCGCGGCCAGCCGGCCGGCCACTGGTTGCGCCAACTCTGTCGAATAATGAATGGTGAGACGATAGGTCGGAGAAGACAAGAGTGAGAATCCGATCTCGCGAACGGTATAACGGCAGGCGGAAAGCGGAAACGGCGTTGCAAGCAAAAGGAACAGGGTCAGGACAGAATGCACCGGTGCTTGAAGTAAAATCAGGCGAACAACCGCTGCCATGGAGTGCATAGAAGGCTCCTAAACCACGACGACCATGAACGGCTTTTTTCGGCTGCAGGAAACAGTCTTTGCGACGGCGGGCACGGTCCGCCGGTCAAGTAAATCACGCACTGCCGGTTTATTCTCGATTGTTGGTGAATTGGTTGATCAACGTTTCCCGCAATCGAATGAACCTACCAGGCACCTGTTGCTGCAGATCCATACAATAGCGGGTTAAAAAAGCGCGGCCGGCGTTGGGATTTTTTTTAAACCGTTTAGCCGCTTCGGTCTCGATGGAATCCTGCCGGCTGAATATGTGCGCTTCCCAGGGATCGCGTACGCTGCGCACCACCTCGACCGCCTGTTGAAAGCGCAGACCGGCCAAGTTGTCGACAAAGTCGATGGTCCAGCGCGCGGATTGATCGCTGTATTGGTCAGGATGGTAGATCCGGTAACATTCGGCGGTCTCGGTGACGCCGGCGTAGATCGGCACATAGGGGCTGAAATAAGGATTGTCCAAATACACCCAATACACTCCGCCGATCGCGTCGGGAAGCCAATCGCGCAATTGACACACCATGCCATAGTGACCGCGATGCCTGGCAACTGGCCGGCGATTGGTGAGTTTAAGCAGCAGGCGCAGATCATTGCCCGGAAACGGCGTGGCCAACGGACTTTTTGCATAACCGCCTTTGGCGGCGGGCACCAGCCAGTTGGGATCCGCAGTGATGTCGTAAATGGTGCCCTCGAACACCGAGCGCTGAAAATCGATGACATCGCGCACCGACAGCTTACGCTCCGGCTTGGCGGAAAAAGGGTAGAGGCTCAACGGCTCCACTGTTTGTCGATAGGGATTGATCGGCTGCAGCGGGTCTCCGGTCAGCTTGCGCTCCGGCCAGTCGGCCAAACGGGGCGTATAGGTAGAGTAAAAGAGCCAGAACCTGCCGGTGGCGTACTCTTGCGGCAGCGGCGTGTAGGCCTCCTGCCAGACAAAGGGTTTGCCGGACCGCGGATCATACCAACCGCGGTCGACCGCCTCCTGCAGGTAATTGGTGGAAGTCATGAATTCATCTTTGTTCTGCGGTTGAATTTCCTTGATGATGCTCCAATTGGGAATCATGGTGACGTGGTCATCCGGCAGACGCTGCGCCGCCCAGATGGCGCCGGGTTTGCCGCCGGCTTTTTTCCATTCAAGACCAACGCCGAACACCTCCAGGATCCAGACTTCCCGCGGATCGCCGATGCACAACGCCTCTGAACCGCCGGAGGAGCAGAGAAAACCATAGGTGGTCATCAGCTCGCCGATCAATTGGACCGCTTCGCGGGCGGTGCGACAGCGCTGCAGGGCGAAAATCTGCGCCGCTTCGATGGTCATAATCTGTTCGCATTTGCCTTTTTCCGTGTCCAGCTCTGGTTTTTGCGCTGTGGTGCTTTCTGCAATGCCCAGTTGATGTTCGTTCATGTGTGAATAGGCGGAGCGGAAATAGGTGTAGGTTTTCTCAACCTGAGGAATATAGCCGAGGATCTCCGCGGGCGCATTCAGCGGCTGCCTGGGGTCCTGCAGTCCCCAATACACCGCCGCCTGCTCTCCGATTTTAAAGGTTTGGCCCGGAACCACCCGAATGCGCGAGTCCGGTCCGCAATCGGTGTGCGAAACGATGACCGATCCGTCGACCGAGGCCAGGCGGCCGACGCCGATAACCGTGCAAGCCCAGCTGGAGGAGAAAGTGAAAAGAAGGGCATACATCGTGCATTTCATGAACTGAACTCCTTGGATGAGATTCCGGTGCAGCGGATTCAGGCCCATTCAATCCCAGACGGCAAAAACAACCGGCAGCACATCGGCGGGTTGCCTGTTCCGCTGTGATTCTGGATTGGCGGCCTGTTTTTGCTCTTGAACGGTTCACCTTTTGCCCGCGTGTCAAGTATGTAGGTTGGAGCTTGAATTAACCAAGAATTTTCCTTAAATTCAAGGTATGTTTTATCCGCTTGAAAGGCGACCACGAATGCATAGGAATTTTCCCGAGCAACGGCCGGCCTGGTTTTCGCACCGGCGCAAACAGCGCGGTGCGATGAGCCTTCTGCTGTTCTTTGTTGTGGACGCTTTCGCCGGCGGATCGATCACCGCCTATTCGTTCAGCGGCGATGTACTCAGCCGCTCCTTCCGGCTGTTTGCCGACGGCACGCCCGTGCCGGTGGTGGAGATCCCGGCCATGACCGCGGAAGAACGCCAACGGCTGGCCGATGCGTATGCGAAAATGCCCTCTTATTGCCATATCGATGATCCCGCCTGTATGCATCTGCATGTTGCCCATCTGGCTGCCGCCGGTGATGTGCAGATCGATATCCACTCGGTGGAGGAGATAACAGAGTGCCGCATCCACCCACTGGAATGGAACATCCCATGCCTGATCCGGAACAAGGGACTGCACTTCAAAGCGGAACAAGGCCATCAGCCGCGCTATTACATGGTCCGCATCAATCGATTGCCGCCGTTGATGGTGGCGGTGGATCCGCTGGAACCGCATCTAAGCAAAGACGATCCTGCGGTGGTGGACGCGTCACCTTACTTGACCGATGCGAGCGGTTCGATCGATCAGACCGGCGGATTTCAACAGGCGTTTGTCGATATCAACGGAACCGGAAAAACTTTATACATTCCCCCCGGCGTCTATCTCGTGGATCAGCTCTGTATTCGCGCCGGCCATGATTTTACCATCTATCTCGCCCCAGGCTGTTTGTTAAAAGTCAAGTGCAGCACGAACGGCGAAAACATACATCGTCACGGTTTATGGTTAGACCAATGCCGCAATGTAACGATTTCCGGCCGGGGCGCCATCGATCATCAGGCCTATGAAAACTATGCGATCTACGGCAATAACTATCAGCACGGCATGATCGACTACTTTACCAGCAATCCGTTGTGTCCGTGGATCACGCAATCTCCTCTCTTTCTGAGCGAATGCCGGCGCATTCTGATAGAAGACATCACGATTCGCAACGGCCGCAATTTCAACATCAACGCGCGCCAGTGCGATAGTTTGACCATCCGCAGAGTCAAGATTTTCACACCGCCGGCGTGTACGCCCGAGTACGCCGACGGCATCAACACCGGCAGCTGCCGGGACGTGTGGGTGGAGAACTGCTTGGTGGCCTGCAACGATGACTGCTTCGCTTCAGGCCACTATTTCGCAACCTATGATTTTCGTTCCTCCGGAAATCATCAGGTCAACGGCCTGCTGGGTTGGAACATGCGAGCGAACGCCGTCCGTCTGGGTTTTTTCGCGGATCATGACCAGGGCGATTTCACCTTCCGGAATTGCCATTTTCTCTCCATGCCCTTTGGAACCGTGTTGATTCACGGCTTACGGCCAAGAGCCGACGGCTCTCCCGCCCGCTATGGCGCCATTCGCTTAATCGATTGCTGTTTTGACAATGCAGAGCGGCTACGGTCGCTGTTTAATGTGGAACGGGCCGGCATCGACAGTCTCGAATTGAAAAATGTAACTTTTTTCGGTCTACCGAACCCAGCCGCCACCTGGCAGATAGAGGGCGATGCTGCGGCGCCGATTCGATCGCTGCGGCTGGAGAACGTAAGGGTGAACAATAACAGAGTAGAAAAGATCGATACGGCCCCCTCACGGGTACGCCAGGTGGAGAGCTGCGTGATCGAATGATCTTTGCGACGAGACGCGGCAAAGGCGCCGGCCGGCTGCACCGAGCTACAAGAGGGGCTGCCGTAATCTTGGAGAAAACTCGATGAAACGAAAACTAGTGGCCACCCTGCTCTTTATATCCGCTGTCGCTTTCGGCCAGTCCGGAGATTTTGATCCGGCGGACTATCGACAATTTCTCGCGGCGACTGGCGCGCTGGACGCACAAGGGCTGCTGCATCGCTATCCGGCCGGCGCCTTCCAAACCGCTGCGCCCGGTTCCTGGGAGAACGCGCTGTACAGCGACAGTGTGGTCGCTCATCTCAAACTGACCTCCGGGGAAAAGGCGCTCATCCACCGCAACGGCTTTATGGTCAGCGAGCGGCTTTCCTATCCGACGTTCATGGCTGCGCTGGAGGACATTTATGTCAAGGATCTGCCGCTTTTTATCAGCGCCGATGCGATCCTGCATGCGGTGCACAGTTCCTATGACGTCATCCTCAAACAGACCGAGGTGTACCTGCTTTTGCCTGAGCTGACCGCCTGCCTGTCCAAAATGCATGCAGCCTTGCCGCAGCTGGCGCAGCGATACGCGCAACAGCCGCAACTGATGCTGATGCTCCGGGATGTGGATCTCTATCTGTCCGTGGCCAGGCGCCTGCTGGACAACGAGACGGTTCCGCTCTATAAAGCCAATCAGCCTTCTTTTCGTGAGCTCTTGGCTCTGGTGGACGGAGAAACACCGGCCGCCTACAAACTTTTTTCAACCAAATCGCGCGACATCGATTTCAGCCAATTCCAGGTGCGCGGCCATTATCTGGACGAATACCGTCCGGAGCTGGCGCGTTATTTCAAAGCGGTCATGTGGCTGGGCAGGACTGAATTCTATCTGATTCCGCCGCAACAGCTCGACGATCCATACCCGTTTGCGGATATTCAGCGGCAGATCATCGATGCCCTGCTATTGCAGGAGCTTGTCGATCTGTCAGGCGCCAGAGCGCATTATGATAAAGTCGATGAGGTGCTTACATTTTTTATCGGTGAGTGCGACAATGTGACGTTGCCGCATCTGGAGGAACTGAAAAGGAGCACCGGCATCGCGGCAGCGGATCAGCTGCTCGACAGTCTTGCCACAGCCGCTTTTCAAGACACGCTGGCGAAACGGCCGTTCGCCGGCCAGCGCATCAATTCGCAGATTCTCTGGTCTGATCCACTGAACCCGGACGCCGTCAAACCGGCCGGCTCGTTTCTGCTGCTCGGCCAGCGTTTCATCATCGATTCCTACGTCACCGGCCAACTGGTCTTTGACAAGATCCTGCATGACGGCATTCGCGTCCCGCGCATGCTGCCCTCCACCCTGGACGTGCTGTTCGCGTTGGGCAACGACGCGGCCGGTCAGTTGCTGCAATCCGAACTGGAGCGCTTTCATTACGCGCCCAATCTGGCCGCGGTGCGCCGGCTGGTGGATGGCTATGATAACGCTTTTTGGCAAGGCTCGCTGTTCAACAGCTGGCTCTCCGCTATTCGCGGGCTGAATCCGCCGGCGGATCGCAGCTCGTTGCCGGCAGTCATGCAGACCGCCGCCTGGTGGCAACGTCTGATGAACACCCAGTTGGGCTCGTGGGCCGAACTGCGCCATGACAACCTGCTCTATGCGAAACAATCCTACACCGCGGGTATTACCTGCTCTTTCCCCCGAGTCTACTTGGAACCGGCGCCTGAGATGTTTATCGCACTGCGCGATATGGCCGAGGCGGGCGATAAAAAATTCAGCGCCTGGGGCCCTAGCAACGGGATCCCTTTTTATTTCAAGACATGCCGGGCTGTGTTCGATACGCTCGCCGTCATCGCGCAGAGAGCAAAAAACGGAGAGCAACAGACCGAACAGGAGAAACGGTTTCTGCAGCGCGCTCTCTTCACCGAGTTCGGCTGCAATCCGCGCAAATACGCCGGCTGGTACACACGATTGTATATCGAGTACGGCGAGAGCGATCCCATCTGGAAGCAGGACTATATCGTGGCGGATGTCCACACCTCGCCGACTGATGAGTACGGCGCCCCGGTCGGTTGGGTGCAGCACGTCGGCACCGGTCCCATCAACCTGGGTGTGATGGTGTTGCCGCAGAACGGGCAAGAGGTCGCGTTCGCCGGTCCCATGATGAGCTATTACGAACACCTGGCCACTAATTTCAACCGGCTGACCGATGAGGAGTGGACCCTGCTCTACCATATGGCGCCGTCGTTGCGTCCGGATTTCTGCAACGTCTATCTGGCGGATGCGGCCGGCCAGGGCTACGAGGCAGGCAGAGTTCTGATCACCGGAGTGCAGCCGCGGAGCAAAGAGCACCAGTCTCCGCAGACCCAGGTTCTGGTTTGCAATTATCCCAATCCCTTTAACGCGACGACGCTGATCCACATCGTGCTGCCCAATGGAATCAAAACAGGCAATGGCCGGCTGTCCATCTTTGACCGCAGCGGCCGCGAGGTTTGCGCGCTGTTCAGCGGTACGGTGAGTGGAGGTCATTATCTAGCGCGGTGGGACGGCTGTGATCAGAGCGGCGGTCCGGCGGCCAGCGGGATTTATTTCTACCGTTTCAGCATGGGTGATTATAAAGCTCAGGGCAAGATGAGCCTGGTGCGCTAGCATTCATTCACTGAGATTCGCTAGAACATTATTTTTCCAGGGATTCAGTGCCGGCGAGGTCATGGGCTGGGGACGGTTTTCCCGACCAGGATGATCTGCGACAATTGCCCTTTGCGGAGGACAAGTTCGACTCCGTTGGTCGCGGGTTTGCCGGCGCGGCGCCATTCACCGGCCTCGTTTGTCAGCGAGACTTTATAGATTCCCGTGTCTTTCAATCCGGGAAGACCAAGCACCACTTTAATTTCCTCGTCGGCGTTCCAGCGAAAGAGGAGGGCGGCGGCGCGATCCCCTGCACGGCTGTAATACACAATGCCGCACCAGGCTCTGCCCTCGGTTGGATAAATCACATCGTATAGCTGATCGGCCTTGAGGATGTTTATCTTGCGATAATTTTCAACCTCCTGCAGAATGATCCGCTGCTCAGCGGCAGCCACTTTGGTCAAATCCGCCGAAATACCCCACGTTCCGATCATGGCGCTGCGGCAATAGAGCCGCAGGCTCTCTGGATCATGAATTTCATCGATGCGATTGGTCCAGCGTTGCACTTTGTAGGGCGCGAGAAAGTCCACGGCGCCCAAAGCCTCCGCGATGTTGGAGCGACTGTGCTTCAACCCGTTGGCGCTGCCGTCGCGGATCCAGTGCGACTGGCTGATGGCATCGGTAAAGCCGTTGATCATACGGCCGCCGCTCATGCAATTTTCGATGGATAAATCCGGAAAGGCGAGGCGGACCGCTGCCAGGCTGGTTTGCAAAGCGGCGATGTTTTTCATCTTTCCCGCCCGCGTGCCGTCGCCGAGAAACTCTTGATCGTATTTCCACCAATTCATCCCATAGTCCTCCACCAGCCGACGGACGTGGCCGGTCAGCCGGGAGGAGAAATCACATCCCGCCAGATCAAGGGCCCAGGCCTGCATGAATTCGCGATAAAATCCCGGTTGATCGATATAGTCCGGCCGTTCATCCGCACCCACGCTTTCCAGCCAGGGACAGCTCCACAAGCCGACGAGGATGTTCCATTGTTTCAGTTTGCGCAGCTCCTGCTCAAATTCGCCCGCGGCGAACTTTTCCCGGGAAGGCGTCCAGTCCCCGGTCCGTTCGTACCAGCCCGCATCCACGACAAACGCATCAAAGCCATAGGGCGTCAAGGCGGCGATCTGATTTTTTAGAAACGCCGCGCTCAGGGCAAAGCGCACCGAGTACCAGTGATTATAGATCAGGGGGAAGAACGGAGTGGGTATGGTATAACGTACTCGCGCAGCCTGGTCGCGAACAGCCAGCCAGCGGCTACGCATCTCTCTTTCCGCGCCGGTGGCCACTGGGATCAGCGAGAGCGTCGGCCCGGTTATCTTTTCATCCGGCGCCAAAGTGAGTTGGGTCTCTTCTTCAGGCAAAAACAGGCGAAACGCAGTCTGTTCCCTGCCGGCGGACCATTCCGCGCGCCAGCCGCCGCTCCAGTCCAAGCTGAAATAGCAGCGGCCGCGCTCTGTTTGCAGATACCAGAAGGGGAGCTGTCCGGTAAACGGGGCGCCGCGCGCCGGCCGCTCCTGCCGGTCGGAACTGTAGGTGCGGGAAAAGTAAACCACCGGCTCTTTTCCCAGATGATCCTGACGGGGCTCGTAGGTCAACGCCTGCCAGCCGTGCACGACGCCGCCCGGAATCCAGTCAGCCGCCCACACAGGAAACCAGCGGATGGATCGCTGTTGCCCATGGTTGATCAATTCCATCGACAGGCGAATCAGCTCCATATTTTTGAACAGAGCGACGTGCCAGATGATCTCGAGATCGCCCGCTCGGCGAGAGGCGTAGGCCCGCTGCAAGAGTGAATCTTCGTTCAACCACCAATACACGGGAGGGTCGCTCTCCGGCCAAGGCCCATCCGGCGGAATGGCTCCCGGCGCTTCCGTCTGATGCAGCACGGGTCCCGCGGCTGAGGTGATTTCGCGGATAAACGGTCTGTTCCGGCTGTCTACGGCCAGATGCACGCTCAGCCGGTCGTTGCTCAGGATCAGGCTTTGCGTTTGCGCCTCTGCTCGAATACAGCTCATGAGCCAGACCGCTGCCGCCATTCGACGGATCGCAGGACGTACTTTCATGAGGGATTCTCACTTTTGGCCGTGGGACTCGCTTGGGTCTGCAACAGGCGCCAGCAATACCATTGCATGCGCGGCAGATGGAAAAAGCTCTTCCACAGATTGCCTTTCAACGCTACCGAGATGCGGCCGTCGCGGTGCAGATACCCATACCATTCGCCGTGCTCGGGATCGAGGAAATGGGCATCACTCCACTCCTGCACCTGCTGGTGCCATTGGCGATATTTTTCTTCGCCGGTCAGCGTATAGGCCAGCAGCGTGGCGATCGCGGCTTCGTTGTGCGGCCACCAGAACTTCATGTCGTGCCAGTATTCCTGCACCGGTTTATGATAGAGATCGCGATAATAGAGAATGCCTCCGTATTCCGCATCCCAGCCGCGCTCCCACATATAGTCCAACATGTCGCAGCCCAGCCGGATGAGTGCAGCGTCGTTGCGAAACCGTCCCTCATGCAGGATGAACCAGGCGCCTTCGATGGCATGGCCAGGGGTCAGCGTGCGGCCGTCGAAATGATCGACGATCTCACCATTGGGGGCCACGCTTTCCATCACCGCCCGCAGGTCCGGTTTGACGAACCAGCGCTGAATTTCATCGATGCAGCGGTCGATCCAGTTATTCACCGAAGCGTCGCCCAGATTCAGCCGCAGTTCTTGCGCGGTGACGATGGTGATCATGCGTGGGCTGAGACCGATCATGGGCCGGGTTTCGGTGAATTTGGCGGGCATGAGGCCGGGGGTGAAATTCCAGCGGGTGAACAGATCGAACAGTTCTTTGGCCCGGGCCGCCGACCGGTCGTCCCCTGTGGCCTTGGCATAGGCGGCATGGGCGATGGCGGCGAAGGATTCGCTGAACGCGTAGCGCCGTTTGCGCAGCGGCCGGCCGTCACGGGTGACCTGGAAGAACATCCGGCCGTCAGAGTCAAAACAGTGCCGCTCGATAAAGTCCAGCCCCTTCTTCGCCCAATCCAGCCATTCGCTCCGTTGTTCAAGGGTGTTATAGAGCGTGAGCAGCATCCAACTCATCCGGCCTTGTGCCCAGACGCTTTTGTCGCTGTCGATCAGAGAGCCGTCGCGGTCAAAACAATGGAGAAATCCGCCGTGCTCGATATCGATGCTGCGGGGAAACCAGAATTTCACCGTGTTCTCCAGCAGATCGGCGCGATACTTATATAGCCATGGGTCTTGTGGTCTCATCGGGCTCCTCGCTTAAAGGGAAGGCGTTGAGGGTGCAGCCGCAGGATTAATCATGTGGCCATTGATTATGGCAATGCCCTACTGTTCTTGTCGACTGGATCTGCAAAAATGGAGCATCGCCGTGAGTGTATCCCATAAATGGCCGGCAGAATAATATGCAAACCGGCGCAAACGGATGCAAGGGAAATTATTCTTTGTGTTTTTTGCTGAGAGGGGATCTTATTCCGGATCGTTTTTTACTTGCATGGAATAGCAGGACGGATTATATTTATTTTATGGATTCCTTATCCATTGGACGAGAATAACCAGGAGGGATCATCGCATGCAAAAATTCTTGTTGGGCGTCGCCATCGCCATCGGTGGATTGATCACCTACGTCAACGCGCGTCCGGATTTCGGCGATACGGCCGTAACCGCCGTGGTTCTGCTGGTCATTGCCGGCGTTTTCGGATTTTTACGGCCCAAATTCTGGTGGTTGTTCGCGT
>DAIQOA010000102.1:0-15572 GCA_036788095.1 bacterium
CGATTCTGTTGCGCGATGCGGTAAACAAAACATTTCAAAGAAGAAAGACCCATGACAGGCCTTCAGAATTGGAGGATCCTCCTAAATCATGGGCAATCCAATTTGCCAGAATGACTGCGGAATGTGGGATAGCAAGTGACCTAGAAAAGGCTATTGATAAAGTTCGAAAATTTTGTGTTGTTCATTCCATTTTTACATTATAGTTATTTTAGCTAAGGTATTTCCTGATTTAGTGACTTTACAGGTGAAGTGCGAGGTGAAGATACAGGTGAAGTCATTTGGTTAAACGATTTCGGGCCAAATTTTAAATCAGCATGAATAATTCCACTTGAAATTTTCATAGTAAATGATTAATTTTATTTATATCGGGCCTGTAGCTCAACGGCAGAGCAACGGACTCATAATCCGCAGGTTGTAGGTTCGAAACCTACCGGGCCCACTGAAAGCCCTCAGCAGAGCATCTGTTGAGGGCTTTTTAGTTATATATTTACTTTTCATTTAAGGCTTGCAGGTCAACATGCATGTTGTGTGTTTTCATTTTCGCCATTTCCTTTCATTTCCCTTGTTTTTCCATTCAAGTTGTCACAAAATCTGACACACTTTATTGGGGTTGATTCGGGTGAGGTGAGGGAGCTTTAAAAGGTACCCATCATTCTAAAGAAAAAGGGTCCGATGTGCCCTTGTCTTTTTCTGTGTCCTATTTAATTGTGAGTGTGACTATGTTCCAATATCCTAGAAACTAAGGTTTATGAGACGAACGTGATCACGCCGATTTTGAAAGCGTCTGCATATCAAGTCCGGCCATTTCTGGTTGCTGCCCAGGTATTACCGGCAGCACGGTCGCCTAATTGCTTGCTGAAGAGCTATATTGCTTGAATTTCAACATTTGATTAGTTAATTTGCGGCAATTCCGGTCCCGCCCATCTGGTTTTGCGCTGGGAATAGCCGCCGGGTTCCACTTTGTACCTGGTCTGGTCCTGTGGCTCGAAAACAGGGGAGCCGGCAGACACAAATTGCCATCCCACTGCTCCTTGTTGAAAAGTGGGCAAACCATCCTTTTTATTCCGGTCACCGTATCAGGAGGGTTGTTCATGCG
Organism: bacterium; assembly: GCA_036788095.1. Taxonomy (GTDB): domain Bacteria; phylum Zhuqueibacterota; class Zhuqueibacteria; order Residuimicrobiales; family Residuimicrobiaceae; genus Anaerohabitans. Next base: position 1,097 of record DAIQOA010000102.1, read on the forward strand.
ATTTCAAGCTAACCTCTCCGGGATTCTCCTCGTTATCCTTCATGTTAGTGTATTAGGTCGAACAGACATTCCTGCCAATGGCAAGGATGCTCCCGGTACGTTGACATTCCATGGCCAGGGCACGGCCGAGTTGTTCAGCAAAGAGATAAACGAATCTTTCAAAGCCGTTTTAGCCAAGAACTATCAGGCCGCTAACCATCCCTATAGGCCGGGTTATGTCACTGCTTCCATCGACCAGCGGCCGTGGTTTGACACGATGTGGACGCGGGATGGTGGCACCTTTATGCGCGAACTGGTGTTGTGGGGCTATCTCCATCGTGCCTGTCTGACTGCCGATTGCCTGATTAAACTGGTGCAGAAAAACAGCGAGGGCTACTATACCTTCCCGGAGTATTTCAAGGGCATCAAGCCCGGCTCAGGCGCTGAATTGGATGGCACCGCCTCCATCATCATCGCTATGGTGCTTCTCTGGCAACGACTGGAGGATCATAATTCTTACAAAAACGAAATTTACAATTTTCTTCACCAGGAATCTTCTCCACTCGGCTATATTCACAAACGATTGCAGACAGAACCCCTCATCGCCGGCAGCGGTGAATTCGGCGGCGGTTGCGGCATTAAGGGGGAGTGGTACAACAGTGTGCAGAATAATCTAGTCTTTCTGGCCTTGACGGCCGCGGCACAAATGGAGGAGCAAGCAAAAGAAAAGAAAACGGCACAACTCTATCGTCGCGATGCCAAAACGTTGAGCGAAAACATGGAGAAATATCTGATTGATGCTACCGGAGGCTGGATCTGGTGCCTCGATCCCAAATCATTGCAGCCGGATACGGCGATCATCAACCATCCCATCAATCGAGGCTTCGGCGGCCTGAACGGGGTCGTCTGCATGTCGGCCGATGTGCTGGGCATCGATCCTGTCATAGCAAACTGGTGGAGTGCCTCAGCATGTGAAAAAACCTTCAGGCAGCTCTATCAAGTGCCTTTACGCAGGCAACAATTTGAAAAATACGGCATCTGGTCCCAGTTTGATGTGTTTCGCGAAGGCATGTCCTCCGGCCCCTCTTATGGTGATGGCTACGCCTTGCAGACCATGCTGCTCTTTGACAAAATGGAAATGGCCGCCAAATCTCTGCACTACCTGGCCCATGCTACCTATGCGCCACCTTCTGAATATGTCGAGCTGGAACGGGATTCGCCTTACTATTTTTATGAACGTTACTATTCTCCGGATATCGCCGGAAAAATGAAAATGGAACAGGGCTGCGGCGCTCTCAACCTGGTCAATGTCACCGAGCCTCTAAAGGTGGCACGATTGATCCTTGGCGTAGACGATTGGTCAGAATCTTCCACCGTGCAGATTATTCCCCGTCTGCCTTTGGGTTGGGAAGGCTATGAGGCGGAGAGCTGGCCTGTTAAAACGGACAAGGGCATGGCCCATGCTCATATCAAGTTGGAACGAAAGGGCGATCGACAATTCTTCAGCTTAAAACTTGGCAAGGGAGAAAGAATTTCTACATTGCAGGTTCGCTTTAGCACCAGCGAGGGCTATGTCTGGAAGGAGAAAAAGGACGTCCATGAAGCCACTTTTACCATCGGCAGGGAATAAAATTGTTCAGAGAAAAAAATGAAAAGCAGATGTCAAGGAATGGCCTGAAATCCAGGTTTGTCTGAAATGAGCGCATGAAAATGAAGGCTCACGAAGCGATATGACCTGTCCATAGAATTCGTCGCCACTCGGCCAATGAAAGAGTGGTGTCTGGAAAAAGAAAAACCGGGGCTTTGGCCAATCGATAGACATAGCCAAAGCTGACCGGCGAAAGCAGCTTTTGGTTTTGATAGCTGATCACCTCTTGCGGCGGCTCATAATATCCCACCGGCGCCTGCGGTAGATGGTAGGGCTCTGGATCCGGCCAAAGACGAATCCCCTGTTTGCTCAAGATATAAAGTTTTTTTTCAGAAACGAGCGTTTCAACGAAAACAGGTTTATCATGGACCGGCAACGCCGTTAAATAATAATGCGCGAAAAATTGGTCCCTGTTCTGAAACAAAACAACACCCAGATCATCAGCTAATAATTGGTTGTCAAGTACCGTTGCCTTGAGCAGAAAGAGGGCGTCGGGCACGGTAAGATCGAAATCAATTTGCATCGGTTTGCTCAGGTTCAGCAATCGCCGAAGATGAAGTGAGTATTTAGTAACGCAACCTTCGTAACTCGCTCCCCAGGCGGTTGTTGTAACCTGATGAGGGTCTATTTGAAAATGACGTTCAGCGAGTAATTGCCGCAACTGCTTGCAGCAGTTTAAAACATGCAGTTTAGTAAAAAGCTCCTCCTTGTTCCATTCCGCTTTTCCTCTTACCAGAGTGTCTCTGAACTCAGCCAAAATCCGGTTTGAAAAACTTGAATCTGTCTTTTGCCAAAATCGGCTACTGGAACCATCCGCCGCATCGAGCAGCAGGAAATGATCGCTGAGCACAGAATCAGCAAAGGCATTCAATTGATGCAGCGGTCCGTCAGGTTTGACACACCAGGGAATTTCAACCAAAAGCTCTTTTGGGGTCATCTGCGTTATTTTTGTACGCCATGCCGTTGCACACTGTTGCTCCCGCGCCAAATAATTTAGAGTCGTCGTGTCAAACTGCGCGGCCGTTTTCCCGGTGTTCATTTCTGCATAACAAAGACCATGTATCAAAAAGTAAATGGTGTCGATTTTCTGAATGGGGAGAGTTAGGGCGCCTGTTTTCGCTCCCCTAGGGACCGGCTCCGGGCAGCGGCAGACTAGGAGCAAATAAAACATGCAGGTGAACACTAAACGATATTTGGGGGGACTTGTATCCATGAAATAGACGCTTTTTTTAAGAGACGAGTCAGGCAAAAAGCTGCTCTGAACAGATCTTTAACGGAATAGACAGGACGGTTTGCCCACTAAAAAAAAAGTTCCGTGAGAGAATGCATGATCGATGGATGTCAGGCGGCTCGCCTTTTTTCCAGCCACAGAACCAGAGTACACGGCTGCAACGACTGGCCAAAGTGAGAACGGGTGATTGAATTTAATTCATACTTCATTTTCCAGGTGTACGGCAGAGGTCACGGCAATTTTCAAACATGCCTGCTGATGTCGAGCCCGTACGGCCCTTAGTCCAGACCAGGTACAATTTGGAATCCGAAGACTCTTCCCAGTGTAAAGTCGGATTAGAATGATGTGGCCATAAATTGAAATCCGGTCTATTCAATTGATAGCCAAGGCGTCCATCGCAGTTTTCATCGACACGAATTATTTCGGCCGGTCAATGGTCGCCAATCTTACCTGGATAATAACCAATCAAAAGTTGAAATTCAAGCACAATCACCCTTCGGCAGACAATGATGCGACGGCGTTGCCGGCAGAATGTGGGCAGTAACCAGGAGGTGTGCCTGGGAGAAATTGTGTCCTTAAAATGGGAAAATGTGGATATCGATAAACGTAGAATGGAGGTCAGCCATATCAAGAATGGAGAGGAATGAACAATCCCTGTGAACAACCTTCTGGATACTTGGCTGAAATCGATGTCGCGAGATGCTGTTTTCGTATTGGGGGTCCGTTGAAGAGCTTAAAGGATTCGCCTCATTTGTGGGTTGGCTGTGAAAAACTGACCTTGAAGATTTTGATTGATAGAATGGTATCATAATTGGAATATCTTGAGTTCTCACTCTCGTCCTTCTCAACTTGCACGGTTTTTCTTGCTTATCTGTTCCTGATTGATTAATTTGCTATTCGCTTACGGCAGGGAGACCATCCTTGAGAATTCCCTGTTCAACAAACAGATACAGACGAAAAGCAATGAAGGGTGGTAGCGCCCATGAGCCCAAAGAACAATGTTATGGCTGTGAATGTTCAACGCTTTCATCCGACGCGCGTACTCTATATTCTTTGCACCTTGTTCTCCTGTGTGGCATGGGCGGATGATCGCCCCGCTCCGCCCTGGCTGCAATGGTCCGCGGGCCGTACGCCGTTGATCGCCGGCCACTGGCCGCAGGCGGATAAATTTTCCTTTGCTGTTCTGGGCGACAAGACCAGCGGCGGCGAGGGCAAGTGGCCCATCTATGACCACGCGATTCAAGATATAAACCAGTTGGCGCCGGATTTTGTCATGACCGTCGGCGATCATATTCCAGGACACATGCACGAGCGTAAGAAATGGGACGCCGAATGGGAAGAGTATTTTTCTCATGCTCGTTTATTGCAGGCGCCACTCTTCCTGACCGTGGGCAATCACGATATCGCCAACCTGGATTGCTACCGCTGGTGGCAGGAGGACCATGGCGACACGTACTATTCCTTCATCTACCGTGGCTGTCTCTTTCTGGTCATCAACAGCGAGGAGGAGCGCAGCGATGGCCGCGGGCCGGTGTGGCAAAAGATGATGAGCTTTATCGAAAACGAACTCGTCCGGCACAGCGATGTGCGTCACACTTTTCTGTTCATGCATAAACCCATGTGGGACGATGCGCGCTATGAACAGGACTGGCAACACATCACGGTCGCCCTGGGAGCGAGGCGCTACACGGCCTTTGCCGGACACGTGCATACCCTTGATCACCAACGACGCGGCCATGGGGAACTCATCACCCTCGGCGCCACCGGCGCAGGAACCGGAGAGATTCCGGTCAAAGCGATGGGCGAGTTCCATCACTTTGCTTATGTGGTGGTCGACAGCGACACAACCCATCTCTCAATCGTCGAACCCGGCGGTGCGATCTGGCCCCGCGATGTGGCGCCGCGCTCTTTTAAAGAGGCGTTGAACGGTCTGGGCTGTGTAGAGATCGATCAAGTGACAGGGCTCGGCGGCCAGACCCTTCGCTGCAGCGGAGAGGTGGTGCTTCGCAATACGCTGGACGATACGGCGCAGGTGGCGCTGCGGCTGCATCGCCTCGGCCAATGGAAAGTCGCGATCGGCGATACTCCTTTTGTGGCCGTGCTGGCGCCAGGCCAGGAGCGCAGATTGCCCTGCGCATTTACTGTTTCCAAACAGGGCTCCTATGACCCGGTCTGGATCGTGCCCGCTGTCTTGCATGAAGGAGTATGGCTCAGCGGCCAAGGGGCTCCGTTGCCGCTATATCCTGAAAGCCAAATGCGTGCCATTGAAAACTGGATGCTGATCGGCCCCTGGCAGCTCGGCCGGATCGACCGGCGCTATCTTCCCAATGATCCGAGCCGCGCGATCCCCGGCGTGTTTGACCTCCGCGGACCGGACAGAAGCTTTGATGCCAAAGCGGTCTATCGCGATGGTGAACGGGAACTGCGCTGGAAACCGGCCCGCTGTAACAGCGAGGGACTGATCAGTTTTAATGCTGAGATCGGAACCCTGGATGATGCGCTCGGCTATGCGCTGTGCGGCGTCTACAGCCCTGTGGACCAACTCGTCTATGCCCGCTATCAGGCCGATAACTTTGCCTACATCGTGCTCAACGGCAAGCCGATCCTCGACGCGGCTCTGTGGCGGAGCGGCGTCACCGGGTATGCGCCGCTGGCGCTCAAGACCGGCTGGAACCGGCTTTTAGTCAAGCTGATCAACGATCCCGCGGATTGGTATCTGCAGTTTCATATCGGCGATCCACTGGGCAACCTTCGCTTCGCCGCTTATCCGCCGACAAACTAGTCAGCGCTTCGCGGCACTAGCCGAAGCGGTTCGCAAGCGCTGCAAAAAACCGACGAATTCATTTCCCTTTTCACTATTTGAATCCAATCAAGTTAAGGAGGTATGCGTGTCCCTGAAGCAACCACTCTCCCGCCGTCAATTTCTCGCTACCGGCGCTCAGGCTACCCTGGCTACAGCCGCACTAGTTCACGCGAGCAGCCGAGCCCCACAGGCGAAGGTAATCGGCGCCAACGATCGTGTTCGCCTCGCGGTCTGCGGCGTGCGCAAGCGGGGTATCGACCATGTCCGGTTATTTTCTGAAATCCCCAATGTATCTGTGGTCGCGCTGTGCGATGTGGATGAAACCGTCCTGGCCGATCGGCTGGCTAAAATGGACCAGCTGGGCCTGCCCAAGCCCGCTACCTACACCGATGTGCGCAAGCTGTTGGAGGATCCTTCCATTGACGCGATCACCATCGCCACGCCGAATCACTGGCACACGCTCATGGCCATCTGGGCCTGCCAGGCCGGCAAGGATGTGTATGTGGAAAAGCCGTTTTCGCATAACATGTGGGAGGGACGTCAGCTTATCCGCGCCATCAAACGATACAATCGCATCGTGCAGCACGGCGCCCAAACCCGGTCCTCTGAATCTGCGAACGAAGCCATTCAGCATCTCAAGCAGGGGTTGATCGGCGAGGTGTACCTGGCAAGGGGATTGTGCTTCAAGCGACGAAACACCATCGGCCGCACTCCGGTGGAACCCGTGCCTGCGGGCGTGGATTATGATCTGTGGACCGGGCCTGCGCCCGTTCATCCATTTACGCGCAATCGCTTTCATTATAACTGGCACTGGTTCTGGGAATATGGCAACGGCGATCTGGGCAACCAGGGCATTCATCAAGTGGACATCGCCCGATGGGGGCTCGGCGTCGGTTTTCCGAACATGATATCAGCCATAGGCGGTCATTTCGTTCATGACGACGATCAGACCACGCCCAACACTCTAAACTGCGCCTTTCAATACGACCTGCCCGGCGGCAAGCGCAAGATGATTGAATTCGAGGTGCGCCACGGCATCACCCATCGTGAGGCGGACATCGGCACCGAAAAACTCGGCAGCGGCACGCAGGGGCCGAACACCATCGGCAACATCTTTTACGGCGCCGACGGCTACCTGGCCCTGGGCGACGAGGATACGGCCAATGCGTATCAGGCGTGGCTGGGCTCGGACATGGTCGCAGGACCCAGCGGCCACAAGGGCGGCAGCCGCTACCATTTTGCCAATTTCATCAAAGCGTTGCGCAGCCGCAAACAGGAGGACATCACCGCGACCATCGAGGATGGACATATTTCCTGCACCATGGTGCACTTGGCCAACGCCTCGTATCGCCTGGGGCGAACGCTGAATTTTGATCCGGTCAAGGAAGAAGTCATCGATGATTCTGACGCGAACCGTTTGTTGCGCGAAGCGGATCGTGGGTATCGGAAAGGTTTTCGGATTCCGAAAAATTTTTAATGCTCCTGTGCTGAAATAGCATCGCTCTGGACTCTGTGATTAAAAAAACCTGTAAGTGGGACGGCTGTTGACGAAAGAGCTAACGAGGGCGATGGGGGACGGGGCCGAGGGACTGTCTACGCTGTTGTAGCCAAGCGCTCGAGTGTCTGTAGTCGTCAAAGCGGTGAATCGATTGGTCAAGCCCTCACTGGTTCATACGGTGAGGGCTTGGCATTTCAACCGGCGGCCCTGGAAGGCATGAAATGGAGTTAAAGCAAATCTAAACTATAAAACGCGAGACTTGAGCCCTAGCAGGGCTTTTGATAAATAGGGAGCATTTGAATCCTGCATGACTTGTTTAACCGCAGAGAAAGCGCAAAGCCACGCCGAGGAATGAAAAAACTTTTGGAATAGTGCTTCTCGGCGTTCGTGGCGACCTTGGCGGTTGATCAGCTGCCTCTTTGCCGGATGAACCATATAAAGAATTAATATGGCCATTGATTATTGCAATGCCGTATTGCAGCCTTTCGGCAAGTTCAGCATGAGCAAAATCAAATCACGAAGGGAGTATAAAAAATAAATTGCCGGTGTCAGTATATAAGGGGAGGGAGAAAATTAAGCAAGTAATTTATTGTCTGCACAATAGGTTACTATCGAAAATGATGAAAAGTTTTGATGTTACGGAGAGCGTAGCCGGGAGAGAATTTGTTTCGCAGGGTTCAAAGCGTTGCGGCCTGTTGCCATCCAGCCTTTGCAGGGAGAGAACCCTTGGCAACGACGGCCTCGACCGCCGCCGGCAGTGCCGCCGCACGCGTGGAGCATATTCGTGAGAACTCGCTGCAGCGTTGGATACGTTTTCCGTTACCCACTGAATTTTTTGATAAAATGGCAGAGAAACGCTGTGGTCTCCTCCACGCCGAGAACTGAGGAGTTGACGCAAAGGTGATAGGAATCCGCTGCGCCCCATTGTTTGTCGGTAAAATAAGCATAGTACGCGGCCCGTTTTTTGTCCGTTTTTTCGATAAGATCGCGGGCTTTTTTCTCCGTGATTTGATGAATTCGCATGATGCGCTGAATACGGTCCTCCATGGCGGCAGTGATAAAAAAGTTCAGGCAGCGCGGAAAATCTTTGAGCACGTAATCTGCGCACCGTCCGATAAAGACCGCTGATTCCTTTCCGGCCAGTTCGCGGATCACGTTGCTTTGCATCTGGAACAGGGCTTCATTGCTCAAATAAGCGCCCGCGGTTCCATCCTCGCGCAGAATGCCGTAATGGTCCCAAATTCCGCTGAAGAGAGTGCGCCCTTTCTCCTCGTCCGCTTTTTCGAAAAATTCTTTCCCCAACCCGCTTTTCTGCGCCGCGATTTGAATGAGCTCTTTGTCGTAAAATGAAAAGCCCAGCCGGGCGGCGATCTTTTCTCCAATCTCACGGCCGCCGCTGCCGACCTGCCGTCCAATGGTGATGATGATTTTTTCGTCCACGATGACGTTCTCCTCAGTCGACCTTAACGTTTCGTTTTGAGCTTTTTGTACTGATCGACCAGCAGGTACGCGGCCAGCAGGCTGGAGAGCAGATCCGCGGTCGGCAGGCTGTACCAAACGCCCTTGACCCCGAGAATGTGCGGTAAAATGAGCAGACAGGGTAACAGGATGAGTACCTGCCGGGACAAGGACATGAGGATGGCCTTGCCGGCCATGCCGATGCTCTGGAAAAAGTTCGACGTCACCATCTGAAATCCGACGATGGGAAAGAACATAAAAAGGACGCGCATGCCCGGAACCACCAGTTCGATCAGGCTTTGATCCGTGGTGAACGCAGCTGCCACGGCATGGGGCAACAGCTCGCCGATGAGAAAGCCGCTGGTCATGACGCCGGTGGCCAGCAGGAGCGTGTATTTGAGCACTCGGCTGACCCGGTCGATCTGTCCGGCGCCATAGTTATAGCCTGCGATGGGCTGCATGCCCTGATTCAGTCCCAGCACGATCATGCCGAACAGAAAAGCCACCCGGTTAACGATCCCGTAAGCGCCGACATGTAGATCGCCGCCATGGTGAATGAGCCCCCGGTTGATGAGAATGACGATCAGGCAGGCGGCGGCGTTCATCAGAAACGGCGCCATGCCGATGGCCAGAGAATCCTTGACGATGCGCGCTTTGAGGCGGAAGGTTCCTTTCTGCAGATGGACGAGGGCCTGTTTGTCGCTGAAAAGCCGGATCTGCCAAATCAGCATGATCATCTGCGCGGTGATGGTCGCCAGGCCGGCTCCGCGCATGCCCCCCTTAAAGGGAAAAATGAAGAGGTACGCCAGCACCGCGTTGATCAGCACGGAAGCGATAGTGGACTGCATCGCCTTTCTCGGCTGCCCCGTGGCCCGCAACAGAGCGTTGAGTCCCAGGTACAGATGGGTGACGATGTTTCCACCGGTGATGATCTGCATATAATCGCGCGCATAGGGCAGAGTATCGCGGCCGGCGCCGAAAAAGGTAAGGATGGGGTCGAGGAAAAACAGGACCAGCAGGGTGTAGACGCTGCCCAAAATCAGGTTAAGTACAAAGACGTTGCCGAGTATGGCGTTGGCGCTGGCATAGTCTTTTTGTCCCAGCCGCAACGACATTAAAGTGGCGGCGCCCACGCCCACCAGTGCGCCAAAGGCCGCGGCCAGGTTCATCAATGGGAAGGTGATGGCCAGACCAGAGATGGCCAGCGCTCCCACGCCGTGGCCGATGAAAATGCCGTCGGTGATATTGTACAGCGACGAGGCGGTCATGGCGATGACCGAGGGCAGGGCATATTGCATCAGCAGACGCCACACGCTTTCTGTGCCCAGCGCAGTTGCTGATTTTTGTCCGTTCATTTATTTTTAAACCAATCCATATTGACAGGGTGCGTTCTCGATTCTAGTTCCGGCTGAACTATTGCATAGCGCCGCTCAGCCGCGCCGCTCAGCCGCGCCGCTCAGCCGAGCTGCTCAACCGCGCTGTTCCGCCGCACTGTTCGGCCGCGCCGTGCAGCCGCGTTGTCCGGTCCCAAGGGGCCGGAGTCGAGTTCGTGGACCTCGATCTTTTCCATGAGGATATTAAAGATAACCAAGTTGGCGATTTTTTTTCTGCCAGTCAAGCTTTGTTTCAAGCCGCGGGCTCCCGGCCAATGCCGTCCGCCGGCAAGCCGGAAGCGCTATGGCCACGGCGAAGGTCGCCCTGGCGCCCTGTTTTCCATACAGCCGATCCATGCAGGTTTTGCCGATTCTACTTTACACCGATGTTTAAATTGGTTATTTTCACTCAGAGAGGCGTGGGCGCCGATGGGACGGCGCTTGGCATCCGCCGCTCTGAACAAGCTCATCAGCCAAAGGAAGCGCCGATGAATAGAAGAAAATTTTTGCAAAAAAGCGCAGAGGCTGGATTGGCTCTGACTGCTCTCGCAACTAGCGCCTGCCGGGATCAGGAGCCTACCGGCAAGCGTTCCGCGGACCAGGGCGCCTCAGCGCCTGAGGAGCACGCGCTGAACGAAGCGACCATCGGCTTTTTACAGCAAAAAATGCAAAACGGTGAATGGTCTTCCCGTTTCATCACCGAAAAGTATTTGCAGCGCATCGAAGAGCTGGACCGGCGCGGTCCGGCGCTCAACGCCGTGATCGAGGTGAATCCCGATGCGCTGAGCATCGCCGGCCGAATGGATGAGGAACGCAAGGCCGGCCATGTGCGCGGACCGCTGCACGGCATCCCGGTGCTGATCAAGGATAACATCGACACCGGCGACAGCATGATGACCACCGCCGGCGCTCTGGCCCTGGTGGGGCACAAGGCGGAAAAAGACGCTATTATCATCGCACATTTGCGCGAGGCAGGGGCTGTGTTGCTGGGCAAAACCAACTTGAGCGAATGGGCGAACTTTCGCTCCACGCGATCCACCAGCGGCTGGAGCAGCCGGGGCGGCCAGACGAGAAATCCCTATGTGCTGGATCGAAATCCCTGCGGATCCAGCTCCGGATCAGCGGTGGCGGCATCCGCCAACCTCTGCGCCGTTGCCATCGGCACAGAGACAGACGGCTCCATCATCGCACCGTCCTCTTTTTGCGGCATTGTGGGCATCAAGCCCACCGTGGGTTTGTGGAGCCGGAGCGGCATCATTCCCATCTCCCACACCCAGGACACCGCGGGTCCGATGGCGCGCACGGTCACCGATGCGGCGATCCTGCTGGGCGCCCTGATCGGCGTGGATGAGAAGGACCGCGGTACCCTGCAAAGCAGCGGCAAGGCGCAGACGGATTACACCCGCTTTCTCACCACCGATGGATTGAAAGGCAGACGGATCGGCGTCGAACGCTCCTACCTGAAGGGGCATGAGGGTGTGGTGGCTGTCTATCGGCAGGCCATCGAGACGTTGAAACAACAGGGCGCGGAGGTGGTCGAGGTCGATCTGCTGAAGGCCTGCCAGGAGCTCGGCGATGCCGAAGGGCTTGTTCTGCGTTACGAATTCAAAGAGGGGGTGAACCGGTATCTGGCGAATACGAATGCGCCGGTCCGCACGCTGGCGGAGGTGATCGCATTCAACAAAAGCCACGAGGCTGAGGCCATGCCCTATTTCAAACAGGAGATCCTCGAGAGCTGTGAGGCAAAGGGGGGACTGGCATCAAAAGAATACACCGACGCGCTCGGCCGGACGCTTCGCGCGCGCAACATCATCGATGATCTCATGCAAGCCCAGCGGCTGGACGCCCTGTGCAGCACCAGCTATGGCCTGCCCAACTGCACGGATCTGGTCAATGGAGATTACGATGTGGGCTTTTATTTTCCACCGCCCGCAGCCATGGCCGGTTATCCGCACATCACCGTGCCCATGGGCTTTGTGCAGGAACTGCCGCTGGGATTTTCGTTCGTCAGCGGCGCCTATCAGGAGCCCCGGCTTCTTGCCATGGCCTATGCTTTTGAACAAGCGGCGCCGCAAAGAAGGGCGCCCAAGTTTATAGCGACGCTTCATCCGCAGACCGCTGGATAACAGCCGCTCTTTGCATCTCGCTGGGGCGGCGGATTCTTTCGATCGATCCCTCGATTAAACCGCGGAGGAAAAATCATGAATCACTATTCACGACGCTCCTTTTTGCACGATGCGGCGCTGGGTTCCGCCGCCCTGTTCGGGACCCCGCTGTGGCGCTGCACCTCCTTCGGCTGCGCTGCTTCGCCCAATGTGGTCATCATCTTCACCGACGACCAGGGCTATGCGGATGTCGGCTGCTACGGCGCCAAAGACATCGATACGCCGCATCTGGACCGTATGGCCGGCGAGGGCGTTCGTTTCACCGATTTCTATGTGGCCCAACCGGTGTGCGGCGCCTCCCGGGCCGGCCTGCTGACCGGTTGTTATCCCAATCGAATCGGCCTGCTGGGTGCGCCGTCGCCGCAAGCCACTCACGGCATTCATGCGGATGAGATGACCCTGGCCGAATTGCTCAAGCAGAAAGCCTATCACACCGCGATCTTTGGCAAATGGCATTTAGGGCATCAGCCACCCTTCCTGCCGACGCGGAACGGCTTTGACGAATACCTTGGCCTGCCCTATTCCAATGATATGTGGCCGGGACATCCGGAGGTGGGAGATCGTTTCCCTCCGTTGCCTCTGATCGAGAATGAAAAGACCATCGAGAGCAATCCGGATCAGTCGCAGCTCACCACCCGCTATACGGAACGGGCGGTGCGGTTCATCGAGCGCAATAAAGCGCGGCCCTTTTTTCTCTACCTCGCCCATTCAATGCCCCATGTGCCGCTCTTTGTATCAAACAAGTTCAGAGGCAAATCTAAACGGGGGCTCTACGGCGACGTGATTATGGAGATCGACTGGTCGGTGGGCGAAATTCTTCAAGCCCTGGAAAGAAATGGTCTGAGCGAAAAGACCCTGGTGATTTTTTCCTCTGACAACGGTCCCTGGCTGAGCTATGGCGACCATGGCGGATCAGCCGGTCCGCTGCGCGAGGGCAAGGGAACCGTGTGGGAGGGGGGCGTCCGCGTGCCCTGCATCATGCGCTGGCCCGGCACTCTAGCCGCGCAGAGTGTGGTCCGGCAGCCGTGCATGACGATCGATCTTTTCCCCAGCATCGCAGAGATCACCGGCGCCCGGCCGGCCGGTCATCCCATCGATGGCCGCAGCATTTGGCCGCTCATGAAGGGCGATTCAGCAGCTACTCCGCCGCATGAGGCTCTTTACTTTTTCTGGGAACGACAGCTGCAAGCCTTGCGCAGCGGCCGCTGGAAGCTTCATCTGCCTCATCGCTATCGCTCCATGCAAGGCCAGACGGTCGGCAGCGGCGGGATTCCGGGAAAATACACTCAGAAAGAGACCGGTCTGGAGCTTTACGATCTGGAAAACGATCAGGGTGAAACCCGTGATGTGGCGGCACAGCATCCTGAGGTGGTCGCCAGGCTGATGACTTTTGCCGGAAAAATCAACGAAGAGCTGGGCGACAACGAACGGCCGGGTAAAGGCTGCCGTCCGGCAGGACAAATTTGACCGCCGTCGTTTGGCCAGAGCCCTGGCAAAGCCCGATGGCCGGTCCAGCCTGTTTGACTGGATCAGCCGTTGAATTTTAGCTTTTGCTGTTTCATGAATATTTGTTATATTACCCGCTTAAAAACAAAAAAACGACTTACTTACTTTGGAAACGCCGCATGAAAGAGCATCAATTTCATTTCATCCCCAACACCCACTGGGATCGCGAATGGCTGTACGATTTCCAGGAAACCCGTCTGTTTCTGGTGGAATTTCTCGATAAACTGCTCGACCTTTTGACCAACCACCCCGAGTACAGAAGCTATCTCCTGGATTCGCAGACCATTCCCATTGAGGACTATTTAGCGGTCCGGCCTGAACGTGCGGAGGCGCTCCGCGAACAGGTCAAGGCCAACCGGCTGTTGATCGGACCCTGGTATACGTTGCCGGAAGAGCATCTGGTCAACGGCGAATCTCTGGTACGCAACCTTTTGATCGGCCACCAGATCGCCCATGCGTACGGCGGCGTCATGAAGATCGGCTACAGTCCTTTTTCCTACGGTCAGGCTTCGCAGATGCCGCAGATCTATCAGGGATTCGGCATCGACACGATTCTCTTTTATCACGGCATCACGCCGGATGAGTCCCGCTCCGAATTCATCTTTGAGGGCGCCGACGGTTCGCAGTTGTTCGCCTCGCGCATGGGGTCCTTTGCCCGGTACAATTTCTTTTTCAACGTCTACCGGCCGCTGATCTATGGCAAGCAAATCCAACAGCGGGACTATCAGTGGATCGAGGGCGGCCTGCCATTTCATCTCTGCGGCGAGGCCCATTATCAGGATCACCATTTTCTCCTCGACCCGGTCAAGCAGTTC
>DAIQOA010000103.1:0-15532 GCA_036788095.1 bacterium
ATCAGACCACCACCATTTCCTTCACCGTGCCGGAGACCATGGCGGTGGACCTGAGCGTTTATAACGAACAGGGACAGCGGGTGGCGCTGTTGTTTCAGCAAACCGCTGTCCCTGGCCTCTATCGTGTGATCTGGCAGTCCGGCGCGCAGGACCCCGGCGTGTATCAGTGCCGCCTGCAGACTCCGCTGAGGACACTTACGCAATTCCTGACCCTCGCGCGCGAACGATGAGTACGCCGGGTTATTTTTTGACCGGCGGCGATGCTGGAGTCGATTCGCTCATCGTGCTGAACACCTTGGCCACAGCGGCGACGGTTCCGGCCACATCCGCCAGATTGCTCGGAATGATCATGGTGTTGTTGACGTGGGCCAGTTTGCCGAACTCGTTCAGGTATTGTTCGGCGATGCGCAGATTGACCGCCCATTGACCGCCCGGCTCCTGAATCGCGGTGGCGATTTCACGAATCCCCTTGGCTGTGGCCATGGCCACGCGTTCGATCTCCTGGCCGCGGCCTTCCGCCTCGTTGATGCGCTTCATCTTTTCGCCTTCCGATTTGGCGATGGCCTCCGCTTTGTCGCCCTCCGCGCGGTTGATCTTGGCCTGTTTGTCTCCTTCTGATTCAGCGATCAACGCCCGTTTCTCTCTCTCCGCGCGCATCTGTTTTTCCATGGCGTCCTTGATGGAGGGTGGCGGCACGATGTTTTTGATCTCGTAGCGCGTCACCTTGAGCCCCCAGGGAATGGACGCTTTGTCCACCGCGGTGACGATCTCTGCGTTGATTTTTTCTCTTTCCTCAAAGGTCCTGTCCAGGTCGATCTTGCCGATCTCGCTTCTCATGGTGGTCTGTGCCAGCTGAATCGAAGCAAAGGCATAGTTGTTGATGCCATAGGAGGCCTTGACCGGATCGATGATTTGAAAATAGAGGATTCCGTCCACCTCCACCTGAATGTTGTCTTTGGTGATGCAGCTTTGCGACGGCACGTCGATGGCGTTCTCCTTGAGCGAATGCTTGTAGGCGATGCGGTCGATGAAGGGGATCAGAATATGAAAACCCGCATCCAGTGTGGCGTGGTACTTGCCGAGCCGTTCGATGATGTAAACGGTCTTTTGCGGCACCACCCGGGCGGTTTTCATCAGAATGATCAGGGCGAGGAATATCAACCCCAGCAGGATGACGGTTTCAATAGGCATGGATGTTCCCTTTCAATATATGAATGGCTTACAGCGCTCTGACGCGCAGGGTCAGGTTGTTGCGTTCAACTATTTCCACCAGCCGGCCGGCCTCGATCACCTCATCCGCGACCGCCTCCCACAGCGTGCCGTGCAATTCCACCTTGCCGCCAATCTGATCCGGACGAATGTCCTGCATGACCACGGCTTTTTCTCCGGCTATTTCATCCACCGCTTGCCCCTGTCCCGCCACCTTGCCTTCGAATATCGTTTTGCTTTTTCTGCGGAACAGGATCAGGGTGGCGATGGAGATGATCAAAAAGACCAGCATCTGTCCGTTGAAGGACGGCAGCAGGCCGGCGAACACCAGCAGCATGACCATCCAGGCGCCGATGGCGAAAAAGATCACCACAAAGCCCGGCAGGGCCAATTCCGCCAGTGCCAGTACCAGGCCGATGAGGAACCAGAAGAGGACCATCATCTTGCCGACAAACATAGAGCCTCCTTTTGCAGTGCAACGTAATGTCAAAATTTTTAACTATTTTCGGCAGTAATTTCTTGCGCGGACGATACATTATTGGCTGACGTTTCTCCTCGCTTAAACTTGGAGACCGGCCATGTTGTTTACACTCCCTGCGTAGTATGATTTTTCTCTACAGAACTTGCCTAAAGCGCTGCAAAAAGGCAATAAACAAGGAATGGCCCGGTTAATAACCAAAAAACAACAACGAAATGCGCGGAACGCAGGAAAGGATTTCACTGTTGTCGTCCGGTCTGGTTATTTCGTGTGTTCCGTGATTTATGGTCTATTTTGATGCCGGCCAGGGCTTTTTGCGACGGGTGCGCCCCGGCCGCTCTATGGTACGAGGAAACCCCACCCCGGTTACAAAAATCGGAGGACGGGATCCGGCGCCGGCGGTTTTCACTATTTTTCGTTCTGCAAAAAAAAACTATTTATCTTGACGGAAAAATTATTTAAATTACAGACTCAGTAAAAACGACAAATTGATAATCTGCTACCCAGGAGATTTTATGGCTTCCATTTCTGAATTCCGGACCGGTTTGGCAATCCGTTTCAATAACGATATCTGGATCATTACGGAATTTCAACATGTCACGCCCGGCAACTGGCGGGCGATGGTTCGCACCCGTTTAAAGAACGCGCGCACCGGCCGCGTTATCGACAACACTTTTCGCATGACCGATAATATTGAAGAAGTGCGTTTGGATACCAAACAGATGCAGTTTCTCTACGAAGCGGACGGCAATCTCTATTTTATGGATTCAGAGACCTATGATCAAACGTTTATCCCAGCTGATATGCTGGGTGATCAGAAAAAATTCCTCAAAGAAGGCGGCCAGTGCACCATCAATTTTCTCGAATCCGAGCCGTTGACCGCCGAACTGCCGAACTTTATGGATCTGCGGGTCGTCGAAGCGGAGCCCGGCGTACGCGGCGATTCAGCGAGCAATGTGACCAAATTTTGCACCCTGGAGACCGGCGCTAAAATTCAAGTGCCCCTGTTCATCAAAGAAGGGGATGTGCTTAAAATCGACACGCGCACCGGCAAGTACCTGGAGCGCGCCTCTCGCGGATGATCAAGTTCTCTCGCGCTTTTTTCAGCCGGCCATTTACGCCGGCTTTTTTTATTTGCCGTCCTGTCTGCTGGTGTTGATTCGCACCTGAACCGGCTTCTCCAGCCCTGCCTCGATCTCCAGCCCCTTGAGCGCTGAAAAGAGAAAAGGACAGGCCCGGTGAGGCAGTTGATCGGCCAGGCGGGTGAGGACGCTGTCCGCAGACCGGAAGAGCTCGATCATCGGATCCAGCGCAAACGGTTGATCCTGGACCGCGTTCAACAGGTGCTTGCATTCGGTGTCGATGCGCATGCTGATGGCGTCCTCACTGAGCTTGGTGAACTCGATCGTGGTCTTGTAACTGTGCTGGGTGGTGATAATGTCGACGTGCGTCATACCTCCTCCGCCGGCGGGGACGGAGGTACTCCGTCCGCGTCCTTCTTGATCATCAGAATATGAGGAATTCCGGCCTCATCGAACAGATCGCCGATGGGTTGAAAGCCGTGCAATCCGTAAAAATGGGCCAGATGCGCCTGAGCGTGCATTTTGAATTTTTTAAAACCGCGTTGTCTGGCCACATCCAGCATATAGTCCACCAGCCGGTGTCCCAGGTTGCGGCCGCGCCACGCCTGCCGTACACAGATGCGCTCCAGCTTGGCAAAGTCGCCGAGAAAGCGAATACGGCCGGCCGCCATGGGCTCGCCCGCAGTATCACCGCCGGTTTCACCGAGGATGTGCACACAGGCATATTCATGCTCATCCACCTCTTCGGCATAAGAGACCTTTTGCTCTTCCACAAACACGATGGCGCGCACCAGATAGGCTTTGATCAGCTCATCCAACGTGGCGACTATCTTGAAACGGATGATTGTTTCCGCAGGATTCATGGCGATCGATCTGGTCCCGGATGCAAGGTGATGTGATGATAGACGGCGCCTGCCGCTGAGCGGCTTTCAGCGTTTGAAATTAAATGAAATCCGGATATAATGCAAGCGTTTTATCCGGCCCATGCTCCTCATTCCCCAGGAAGGTCGACGCAAACGGAATGACGAAACGGCAAGAAGAACAACCGCCGCCGGTATACATCCAGCTCGGAAAAAGCAGCTGCAGGGACTGCGGTTGCGAACTGGCGCCGCAGGCGATGATCACCCTGGCCGGGGAGAAAGACGTGCTGTGCCTGCGCTGTTCCGGCCGCGGCCATCTGTTTTTTCTGCCTGCCGGAGATCCGGCGTTGACCCTACGGGCTAAGAAATATTCTCAACAGTGGGCGGTGGTGCTGCGATGGAGCCGGGGACGCAAGCGCTATGAACGTCAGGGGCTATTGGTGGAGGAGGCGGCGATCACACGGGCGGAACAGGCCTGTCAGGCCGACGAGCAGGTGAGAGCCAAGCGCCGGGCTCGCCAGGCGGAAAGACAAGGGATCAGAGAAGAACAGTACCTGCAGCAGTTCACCCTCGCCATTCGAGAGCACTATCCCCATTGCCCTCTGGGCCAGGAGACCGCCATCGCGCGGCATGCCTGCAGTAAATACAGCGGCCGGGTGGGACGCGCTGCTTTTGCCAAACAACTAAAACCAAAGGCGGTCGAATTGGCGGTCCTTGCCCACATCCGTCATACAGAGACCGAGTACGATGCCCTGTTGCTGCAGGGATGGAGTCGCCGACAAGCGCGGGAACAGGTGTGGGATAAAGTACGAAGAATTTCACTGCTCTGGCAAAAAGGGGGGGAGGGACCGCCGGACGACAGAGCGTCCTGAGTTTGCGGCGCACACCTGGCGAAATCCGCCTGCCAGGGCCTTTAGTTTTTTTCAGCAACCCGGTTCATGCCCTCCCGCTCCATCAGGGCCATGATTTCGATATGGGCGGTGGCTGGAAAGAGATCCAATGGCTGGATGGCGTGAATCCGGTAGCCGTGGTTCTGCCACAGGGCCAGTTCCGTCTGAACCCGGTCGACATTGCAGAATATATGCAGCACCCGTTCGGCGCACCGTTCGGCCAAAGCGGGTATCACCGCCGCTTCCGTGCCCTGGTAGGGCGGGTCCAGCACCATGGCCTCCCGGCGTCCGTCTATTTTCGGCAGCCCGCGGCGCACGACCCGGCCATCGATGGCCAATGCTTCAAAATGCATGCGCCGGTCGGGATGCAGCCGCTCTTGATTGAGCCGGGCTGATTTGATCGCCTCGGAATTTACATCCACGCCCCATACTTGCGCGTACCGCTCCCCTAAAAGATGGCTGAAAAATCCATAGCCGCAATAGAGGTCGATCAGCCGCTGTTCGGGTTGCGGCATCAGCATGCTTTCCGCTGCGTCGATAAACGCCGGCAGTATGGATTGATTGATTTGCGAGAACGCGGTGGCTTCGTACGCCAGCTTGAGCCCGCGGATGCCGAGTTGAAGCAGTTGGGAGCCGAACAGCTTTTTATAGCTGACCGCTGCCGGCGGCCGCTCGCTCTCCAGATAATACTCGGACCGGGAGGGATCAAAATAGATGAACGCGGCCGAAACCCCCAACGCCGCCTGCTGCAGATGCTGTGCCAGCAGTTTGCATTTGCGCACCACGATGTTATTCATCTGATCGACATTGAGGAGCACGCAAAAGGTCTCATAGTTGCCGCGGATGATGACATAGTTCACATGCCTGGTCAGTTCGCGATAGCCGGGTTTCGCCAGAAAGGAGAGGATGAAATCATAGAGCGCGCCATGACCTTCCGCCTCCAGCCGGCGATCCGCCTCATCCCGGGAACCGGCGCGCTGCCAGAGAATTCTTTCGCCGTGCCTCACGATGGCGCGTTTGGACAGCGTGCGATACTGCCGCGGCCGCGGCGAGGGAATGACCGGCCGGCACGAGGCCGGCCAGTGTTTGTCATGGGCATAGGATTGCAGCGCTTGATTTTTCAGCAGCAGCTCCTGATCATACGGCAATTCCACCAGATGATCGTGATGGAGATACTGAGAGAATTTTTTTTGTTGAATTGTCTGCTGCATACAACCACTTTTCGTTTGGCTTAAAAAGGAACCTTCACTCCGCGCTCCCGGCCAATGGCCTGCAGCATCTGCACGGTTTTGTCGTCCAGCGGCACGCCTTCGCGTTTGTGCTTTTCGTAGCGCTCCTGCTCTTTCTCGCCATGAATGTAAATGCGCGGTTCGTCCTTCGCTCGGGCAGAGTTTTTCAGCCGGTCGATCAGATCGTCCATCTTGTCGCAAAAGGTGTCGCGGTCGACAAAATTTTCGATTTTCAGCGCCATAAAAAAGTGGGCGACGTTTGCAGGTTGATGTTCGCCTTGGGGCCCCTTGCTGTCCACCAGATCAGCATAGGCGCCGCCGGAGAGCACGCCGCAGAGCACATCCACCAGCACCGCCATGCCATAGCCCTTGTAGCCGCTGAGCGATTCACCTGCGCCGCCCAGAGGCAGAATGCCGCCCCCTGCGCGTGCAACCATGTTTTTCAGTACGTTGGCCGCGTCGCCGGTCACCCGGCCCTGCTCATCCACCGCCCAGCCCTCCGGCATGGTTTTGCCAAGGCGGTCGTACACTTCCAATTTTCCCCGCGGCACCACGGAGGTGGCCATGTCGAGGAAAAAGGGTTTGTTGCGTTTTGCCGGCGCCGTGAGGCTGATCGGATTGGTGCCGATGATCATCTCGCTGCCAAACGTCGGCACTACCAGCGGCGCCGAATTGGTCATGGAGATGCCCAATAGACCGGCCTCCAGCATCATCTGGCTATAGTATCCGGCGATGCCGTAGTGGTTGCTGTTGCGCACGGTCACCACACCCACTCCGCTGGTGGACGCTTTGTCAATGGCCAGTTGGCCGGCAAAATGGCCCACGATCTGGCCCAGTCCGGCGCAGCCGTCCACCGCCGCGGTGCAGGGATGATCCTGAATCACGCGGGGCCGCGCCTGCGGCAGAATGGTGCCGTTTTTCATTCCATCCACATAGCGTTTGAGACGCGCCACGCCGTGCGAGGGTATGCCGCGCAGATCCGCCAGCACCAGGTTTTCCGCGCAGATTCGTGCATCCCGCTGAGTGAGGTCAAAGGTCAAAAAGACCTGCTGAATAAACTGCAACAGAGTTTCGTCATTGACCGCTTGCGCCATTCGTCCTCCTTGATGCAAACTCCGCCAGCATGGTGGGGAGGATGCCTCCGTGTCGATAGTATTTTATTTCCACCGGCGTATCGATGCGCACCACGACGGAAAAAGTGATCTCCTCTCCGTCCGGACGTCGTACGCGGACCGGGATCTCCTGCCCCGGCCTGCAACCATCCTCGATGAGAATAGAGTAGTGTTCATACCCGGTGAGTCCCAGAGTCTGAATGTTTTCTCCTGGTCGGAACTGCAGGGGCAAAACACCCATGTGCACCAGATTGCTGCGATGGATCCGTTCAAAGCTCTCGGCGATCACTGCGCGAACGCCGAGCAGCAGCGTGCCCTTGGCCGCCCAATCGCGGGACGATCCAGTGCCATACTCTTTGCCGGCCAGAATGATGAGAGGAGTTTCTTCCTGTCGGTAACGCATCGCAGCCTCGTAAATCCACATGCGCTCGCCATCCGGCAGATGAAGTGTCACTCCGCCTTCCACACCCGGGACCAAAAGATTTTTCAGCCGTACATTGGCAAAAGTACCGCGCACCATCACCCGGTCGTTGCCCCGTCGTGCACCGTACGAGTTGAACTCGTGCTGCGCTACGCCTAGTGAGAGCAAATAGCGGCCGGCCGGTCCGTCTTTGGCAATGGAGCCTGCCGGGGAGATGTGATCGGTGGTGACCGAATCGCCGAACAACGCCAGAACCCGGCTGTTGAGAATGGGTTGCACGCCGGCGGTCGTTTGATTGAGGAAAAAGGGCGGTTCTTGAATATAGGTGGAACTGGACTGCCAGCGATAAAGATCGCCGTCCTGCCCGACCACCGCCTGCCATTCAGGAACCAGGGCGTTGAGATCCTGGTAAACGGTTTGGTAATGAAAAGAGCGATCCGCCTCGCTGATCATCGCTCGAATCTCCTGCTCCGTCGGCCAGAGTTCCTGCAGAGTCACCGGACGGCCGTCCCGATCCCGGCCCAGCGGCTCGCGGGTCAGATCGATATCCATTCTGCCGGCCAGAGCGTAGGCGATCACCAGCGGCGGCGATGCGAGAAAGTTGGCCCTGGTGTGCGGATTGATCCGTCCTTCAAAATTGCGATTGCCGCTGAGCACCGCCGCAGCCACCAACTCGGACGAGGTGATCGCTGAACTGATCTCCTGCGCCAACGGTCCGCTGTTGCCGATGCAGGTGGTGCAGCCATAGCCCACCACATGAAATCCGAGTTGTTCGAGAAAGGGAAGCAAGCCCGTTGACTGCAGATACGAGGTGACCACGCGGGAGCCGGGGGCCAGGCTGGTCTTGACATGGGAAGGAACAGACAGCCCTCTTTCGACTGCTTTTTTCGCCAGCAATCCCGCTGCCAGCATGACAGAGGCATTGCTGGTGTTCGTGCAGCTGGTGATGGCCGCGATGACCACGCTGCCATGGTGCAGTTCGCAGGAACCTTTTGACGTCTGAATTTGCACGCGGCGGTCCAGTTTATCCGCCGCCAGGCTAAATCCGCGCTGATCCAGCGGCGCGGACAGGGAATGAACAAAGGCTTTGCCCGTATCCGCCAGAGGGATTCTGTCCTGAGGCCTTTTGGGTCCGGCCAGACAGGGTTCGATCCGGCTCAGATCCAGGTCCAGGGTTTCCGTGAACTGAACCTCCTGTTGGTCATCGGTTCGAAACAATCCTTGATGTTTGCAGTAACGGTCCACCAGATCGACCTGATCGGCGGACCGGCCGGTGCGGCGAAGATAATCGATGCTCTCCTGATCCATGGGGAAAAAGCTTATGGTGGCGCCGTATTC
Organism: bacterium; assembly: GCA_036788095.1. Taxonomy (GTDB): domain Bacteria; phylum Zhuqueibacterota; class Zhuqueibacteria; order Residuimicrobiales; family Residuimicrobiaceae; genus Anaerohabitans. The sequence goes on from DAIQOA010000103.1 coordinate 8,620, forward strand.
AGGCGCCATGTTGGCGATGGTGGCCCGGTCCGGCAGGCTGACCGCGTTCAGGCCTGGACCGAAAAATTCCACGAACTGGTTGACCACCCCTTTTTTGCGCAGCATCTGGGTGACCGTCAATGCGATGTCTGTCGCTGTGGCGCCGGCCGGCAGGCTGCCGGTCACGCGCACGCCCACCACTTTGGGCAGCAGCATATAGATCGGTTGTCCCAGCATCACGGCCTCCGCCTCAATGCCGCCGACGCCCCAGCCGACGATGCCGAGCCCATTGATCATGGTGGTGTGTGAATCCGTGCCGACCACACTGTCCGGATAGGCGATGGGGCGTCCATCTTTTTCGCCGCGGCAGACGCCGCGGGCGAGAAATTCCAGGTTCACCTGGTGAATGATGCCCAGGCCCGGCGGTACGATTCGCACGGTTTTAAAGGCCTGTTGTCCCCATTTGAGGAATTCATAGCGTTCACGATTGCGTTCGAACTCGAGTTTCATGTTGGCGGCCAGCGCTTCAACGCCGGCGTGATGATCCACCTGGACCGAATGATCCACGATCAGATCCGCTGGAATGAGCGGCTCGATCTTTTTCGGGTCGCCGCCCAGGCGCTGCAACGCGGAACGCATGGCGGCCAGATCCACCAGGGCGGGCACGCCGGTGAAATCCTGCAGAATGACCCTCGCGGGCATGAAGGGGATCTCGACCGCTTGTGGTTCGGCGGCGGACCAATTCGCCAGATGAACGACATCCTGCTCCGCGGCGGTTGCCGAGTCGCTGTTGCGCAGCAGGGATTCGAGCAGCACGCGCAAGCTGAAGGGAAGTCGGCCCATGGCGCTAAAGCCCTGTTGTTGCAGATGGGGCAGGGAAAAAATATCGACCGGACCTGCGCCGGTGTTCAGAGTCACTCTGGCACCGAACCGGTTTTTCGCGGTTGCACTCATGCCTCTTGCCTCGTCGTTTGAATGTTCTTTTTCAGTGATCCCCAACGGCTCTGCAGATAAGGATCCCGCAGCGTTTCCATCAGATAATCGCAGAACTGGCGGCTGGTGGCGCCGTCGGTCCGTCCGGTGATCACTTGTTCTTTTTCATACCGGCTGCAGATGTCCAGCGCCATCTCGATCTTTTCCGCATTGGCGGTAAAACCAATGTGGCGCAGCATCATCGCCGCCGCCCGGATCAAACTGCAGGGATCGGCGTATGGGCCGCGCCCCTCTTCCATCATGCGCGGCGCAGAGCCGTGAATGGCTTCGAACATGGCGTAGCGCTTGCCGATGTTGGCGCTGCCGGCGGTGCCGACGCCGCCCTGAAACTCGGCCGCCTCATCGGTGAGAATATCGCCGTACAGGTTGGGCATGACCAGAACACGAAATTGCGTGCGGCGTTTGGGATCGATCAGCTTGGCCGTCATGATGTCGATGTACCAGGCGTCCCATTTGATGTCCGGATAGCGTTTGCCGATCCGCTCGGCGGTCTCGAGAAACAGCCCGTCCGTGGTTTTGATGACATTAGCTTTGGTGACCACCGTGACTTTGGGGATTCTGTTGGCGTGCGCATAGTTGAAGGCCATCTCGATGATGCGTTCACACCCCTGTTTGGTCACTGCGGTAAAATCGATGGCCAGGTCTTCGGTCACCTGAATGCCTTTGCTGCCGAGGATATAGGCGCCTTCGGTGTTCTCGCGGAAAAAGACCCAATCGATGCCCTCCTGCGGGACCTGCACGGGCCGGACATTGGCGAACAGGTCCAGTTCCCGCCGCATGGCCACGTTGGCGCTTTCGATGTTGGGATAAGGCCCGCCTTTTTCCGGCGTCGTGGTCGGCGCCTTGAGGATGACATGGCAGGTTTTGAGTTCGGCCAGCACATCGTCCGGAATGGCCTTGAGATGTTTGATCCGGTTTTCAAGGGTCAACCCTTCGATGGTGCGAAAGGCCACCCGGCCGTCGCGGACTTGATCCGCAAGCACGTGCTCCAGCACCCGCTGGGTCTCCTGGGCGATGATGGGACCGATGCCGTCGCCCCAGCAGACGCCGATGATAATCGGCTTGAGCGCCGCATAATCGATCCATTGCGCATTTTTTTTCATCTCCGCCACCCGCACCAGCTGCTCTTCGATCAGCGCACTGAAATGGGATTTGGCTTTTTCCAATTCGGGAGAGGACATAGTGGATTTTCCTTTCTATCGGTTATAACCTTCAGGGGTGACTGCTCGTTCGTTTCGGTTGATGGTCTATGATGCGGTGGTTGATTTCTTTCAGCTCCGTTTCGATCCGTCCCAGCATCAAGCGGCAGTACGAATCATACTCTGCGCCGCACTGCAGGGCTTCTTCTTTCAAACCTTTTTCCACCAGGTCGATAAAGGCGTTCAAGGAAGAGGCCGACACCGGCATCGGCTGCGCCGCCCAGTCCACCAGTGATTGTTCGATCTCTTCATAGTGCTCCTGAAACGGACACTCTTTGACGCCTTTGAACGGGTAGGGGTTGGCGGCGATCTGAAATCCTTTCAACGCCATGATCAGCGGTTGGTAATCCCGGCCGGCCGTCAGTCTGGGAAATTGAAATTCCACCACCGAAGACCACTTGCGGTCCGACGGATTCTGATGATGCCGGTTCAGCCGCGACAGGCAGACGCCGACCTCAGGATGGGTGATCTCTTCTTTGTGAATGCGCCATTCGCGCAACCGCCCCTGATCGTCCTTGCGCAGATCTCCGCCCAGCAGCAGCAGGCAGAGAAAAAATTGTGGATCGTCGATGTTGCGAAAGGCGCGATCCGGCAACGTCTCGATGCTGATGTGCAGACTGTGCGGTTGAACATCAACATAGTCCACCGCCAATTCGATCATACGGCTGAGCACCCAAGCGTCGTCGGTGGCCGGTTTGCTCACATCGCCCAACAGACGATAGCGGCCGAACGCCAGCTCCATAAAACCGCGCGTGCGCACATCCGGCGAGGTCAAAAAGCCGTGATCATCGATATGCGCGCCCAGCTTCCAGCCGCGGCGCATGAGATCGAAATCATAGAAATAATAAAAGCCGTCGTAGATCGGATCCTGGCGTTCCGCCGCGGCGATGGCATGGACGCCGAGGTTGGAGAACTCAAGTTCAGCGCCCAACGGATGGCTGCCGCTGCGCCGGTGCTTTTTGACCTGATAGACGATTTCGTCGGCCAGCTCCAGGTCAAAGATCTCCTCGGCGATCATGATGGCCGCCACGCCGTAATCGATATAGCGCAGGTCCTCGCGATAGGTGTCGACGCCGATCTGGGTCATGGCGGTTTGCACCCGCGACCGCTGCGTTTGCAGCAGCTGAAGCGCCATTAATCCGGACAGCGTGTGATGATAATAGTTTGGTTTTGTCTGCACGCTGCCGCGGTACTGGTCGCGGAATTTTTCTTCTAATTGATTAAAAATAATAAATTTAATTACCATGGATAGATAGGCGTCGGCATAGACCTGGGCCTTGCGATCCGCAGCCAGCCAGTCCAGAGACGGCAGACTGGCGCTTTCGATTTCATGTTTGATGATGAACGTCGGCAGGCCGGCGTCGATAAAATGCTGACTGAGCAGTGATTCAACCTCTTCGGACAGCAGTTCGCGGGTGACCATGAGCGATAGGTGTCTGCGGTCCATGAGCAGGTTGCGATCCGCCTTGTTTTCCAAATAGCGCTCCACCTGGCGGGCGACAAACTCTTCGATCCGGTCGCGGTCGTTGAAGCCTTTTTTGAGATAGGGCTTGAGCGCTTTGGGATCGCCGACATAGACATAGGCCTGGGTGATCTCGCCGTTGGTTTTGACGCGGGCGATGCGCCGGTGGTAGAGGTGGCCTTCGCCCTCATATTCATCCAGTTTTTGTAAAGCAGCCGGGGTGACGCCGGAGAGCAGTTTGCCGCTGATGCGGGAGCCGTTCCAGGGCAGGGCAAAAGCAAAGCTGTTGCGGCGTTGCACGCGACGATGATCCAGCAGTTCGGCCGCCTGCGCAGAAAAGGTGCAGCCGGTCAGAATGCAAAAATACTGATCATTGTTCAACGAGCCGTAGACAAACAGCTTGTCCAATGTCGGGTTTGAGGTTTCCAAAAAAATCAGGTTGTCAATAACCGTACAGGATTAGAGGATGTGCGCTCCGCTGAAAATGAATCAGACGGCATTAAAGTGTTTTTTAAACAGCTCAGCCATCTCCTCCGGCGAGATGGCGATGATGCGGCCGTTTTCATACTGGGCTTCCACCCATTCGAACATTTTGGCGATGCGGGGATCGCGTTTATCCAGCGCCGGTTTGCCCTGTTTCTGCAGCTCGCGATTCACCCAAAAGCCGACGCCGGCGATGCCGGAGCGGTCGGTGATGTTGACGTCCAACGGCCGTTTAAGAATTTTGCCGGTGTCGAAAATATTATAGATCTCTTCGTTTTTAATCACGCCGTCGGCATGGATGCCGGCCATGGTGACGTTGAAGCGTTCGCCGACAAAGGGAAAGTTGGTCGGCACCGGCGTGCCGATTTCGCGGACATAGTCGGCGATGTCGCTGATCGCGGTCAGATCCATGCCGTTGGTATGGCCGGTGAGGGAGGCGTATTCCACCGCCAGCGCTTCCAAAGGAGAATTGCCGGTCCGTTCTCCGAATCCCAGCACCGCGCCGTTGATGCTGGCCACGCCGGACAGCCAGGCGGTGAGGGAATTGATATGAACCTTGTGGAAATCGTTATGGCCGTGCCACTCCAGGTTTTCCGAAGGAATGCCGAATTCCCGCTGCAGATAGAAAACCATCTTGGGGATGGAGCGCGGCAATACGGCGTTCGCCCAGGGTACGCCGTAGCCCATGGTGTCGCAGAGGCGGATTTTGATGCGCAATCCTGATTTCTGCGAAAAGTTCATCAGCTCTTCGGTAAAGGGCATGACGCAGCCCCAAAAGTCAGCGCGGGTCACGTCTTCGTAATGGCAACGAATGGCCTCCAGACCCGCTTCCGCGGCTGCGCGCACCACCTGCATAAAGGCGTCCAGCGCCTGTCGACGTGTTTTTTTCAGCTTTAAAAAGATGTGATAGTCTGAAATAGAGGTCAGCATGCCGGTCTCTTTCAGCCCCACCTGTTTGACCAGCTCAAAATCAGCGGGATTGGCGCGGATCCAGGCCGTCACCTCCGGATAACGGTAGCCTTTGCGGCGCACCTCTTCAAGAATCTCGCGGTCGTGGCTGGAATAGATGAAAAACTCGGACTGGCGGACGATGCCCTGGGGGCCGGAAAGCCGGCTGAGCAGATCGAATAATCGCGACACCTGCGCCACCGTGAACGGCGTCCGCGACTGCTGTCCGTCGCGAAACGTGGTGTCGGTGATCCATATCTCGGTTGCCGGTTTAGGGGCAACCCACACGTCGTCAAAGATTGTTTTGGGTATTTCGCTGTATGGAAACTGATCGCGCATGAGTTGCGGTTCATCGACATCAGCCAACGGGTAATGCGCCGTTGCCCGATTCAACAGCCAGGGGTGAGCAGCGGTGGTCATAGGGTACTCCTTTAAGAATCATGGCGGCAAACAACGACGCAGGCAGCGGCGGGGTGCAAATCCGGTCGCATGGCCGGGCGTCAACTAGTATAATGGGTTTCGACCATAATGTCAAGGGATAATTTCATTGCATTTTAATCCGGATTGCACTAATTTAAACCATTGCATGAGTCCGTTTATTCTATAGAAAGTCCAGCGAACCATGAGATACGTTCTGTTTGTGCTCTGCACCGCTACCATGGCCCTGGGGCAATCTCCGTCCCCGACGCCGTCCAATGCCGCAACCTCGACGGCCAGGCAAGAGGACCGTTATACGCTGGATGAGTCCTGGGATCCGGTCACCTTGCTGGATTTGAGCCTGGACACCAGCGCTGTGCGCCAGCAGGTGATTCGCAAAGAGCAGTTTGAGGCTCTGTTAAAGGGACGCAGCAAGGTGGAAGAGAGCGGGGGGGTGTATGCCAACGGGTATCGGGTGCAGCTGGTAGCCACCCGGGAAGAGGCGGAGGCCCGGACCAGCATGCAGAGCGCTCTGCTCTCCTTCGGCGAAAACGTCTATCTGCTGTTCGATAATCCTTACTACAAACTGCGCGTGGGCGATTGTCTATCTCGCAGCCAGGCTGATTCGTTGCAGCAGCGCGCGTTGGCCAAGGGGTTTGCCAAAGCCTGGATTACCCGCTCTCAGGTGTACAAGCAGCCGCCTGACCGTAACAGCCTGTATTCAGTGCCCGGCGATACTCTGTTCCTGCAACGCTGATCCCGTTCCAGCGGCACGCGCTTTTCCCCGCTGCCCCCATTTTTCCGGTTGTTTTTAAGCGTTTTTTTTATTATATTTTAAGACAGCTGATTTTTTTTCTTTCTTAAAGCTGCCAACCGATCCCACCCAGATCCCGTCTACCGATTCGGTAGCGGGCTTTTTTTAGGAGGCACTATGTCCGGACATTCCAAATGGGCGACCATTAAACGTAAAAAAGGTAAAACCGACGCAGAACGTGGACGGTTATTCACTCGGCTGATCAAAGAGATCACCATCGCTGCGCGCAATGGCGGTGGTGATGAATCCGCGAATCCCCGTTTGCGTACCGCGGTCCTGGCCGCTAAAGCGGCGAACATGCCGGCGGTCAACATCGACCGTGCGATTAAAAAAGGCACCGGCGAGCTTGAAGGCGTAAACTATGAAGAGGTCGTGTACGAGGGATTCGGTCCGGGCGGCACGGCGTTTTATGTTGAGGTGGTGACGGATAACAAGAACAGAACCGTGGCGGAGATGCGGCATCTCTTTTCCAAATACGGCGGCAACCTCGGCGTGACCGGCAGCGTGGCGCGATTGTTCAGCAAACAGGGCCTCATCGTGGTGCCGGCCGCCGGAGTGACTGAGGATGATCTGATGGTTGCCACGCTGGATGCCGGACCGGATGATATTCAACAGGAT
>DAIQOA010000104.1:0-15493 GCA_036788095.1 bacterium
CGAGACTGTACCGATTCACAGGTGCATCTGCTCCGTTCGCAATGACAGGAGGGGGCAAAGTACTGCACTCCGAATGGTAATATAAACGCGGCAACATTCAGGGGCCAAAGGGTTTTCACACAGGCTCTAAAGCGTGCGGCTATTTTTTCCGCCACCTATTCTTGCTCAGGAAATCCACTGTGGCTATATTGCCACGAGTTTTGGCTCGTGGAATGTGCTTGCACAGGCAATCCACTGCAGCTTCATTGCCACGAGCTTTAGCTCGTGGATTGCCTGAAAATAGTAATGAACGGCTTTAGCCGAATCAATCGGGCTAAAGCGCGCGGCATTTTTTTCACTAGTCTGTTGATTAGGAATCTGGAGCTTTCCACCCATCGGCATGAAGGGTGCATTCAACGGTTGGTCGACATGCTGCACCCCGTCGCAGGGGATTGCTGCACTCCATTCGAGACTGTACCGATTCACAGGTGCATCTGCTCCGTTCGCAATGACAGGAGGGGGCAAAGTACTGCACTCCGAATGGTAATATAAACGCGGCAACATTCAGGGGCCAAAGGGTTTTCACACAGGCTCTAAAGCGTGCGGCTATTTTTTCCGCCACCTATTCTTGCTCAGGAAATCCACTGTGGCTATATTGCCACGAGCTTTGGCTCGTGGATTACCTAAAACCATAAGATAAGCAAAAGACCACACCATGAAAACAGACCGCAGACATTTTCTCAAAACAGCAGGAGCAGCCGGCGCCGGATTGACCGCTTTCGGCATGACCGGCAAAAAACCCGGGCACAAATCCGTGGGATCAGAACAGTTCGGCCATACCAGAAAGGCAGCGGAAGAAACACATCAACAGATTTTCAACATGTGCGGGTACGGTGCGCCCAAGCTCGAAACCGTCCGCATCGGCCTGATCGGCGTCGGCAGCCGCGGACTTGCGGCCGTAGGCCGGCTCAGGCTCATAGAGGGCGTCGAGATCAGAGCGCTTTGCGATAAATACCAGGATCGCGTCGATCTGGGGCAGAAAAGCCTGGCGGCCGCCGGTCTGCCGCGCGCCGCCGAGTATGGGGGCAGTGAGGAGATCTGGCAAGAGATGACGCAGCGGAGCGACCTCGATCTGGTCTATATCTGCACCCCCCGCGGCATGCATGCCAACATGGCGGTATCAGCCATGGAGGCGGGCAAACATGCCGCCACGGAGATGCCTGCGCTCTCCACCCTTGAGGAGGGCTGGAGGCTGGTCGCAACCTCTGAAAGAACCAGGAAACACTGCATGATGCTGGAGAACTGCTGCTATGATTTTTTCGAATTGCTGGTGCTCAACATGGTGCGGCAGGGGCTTTTCGGCGATATCATCCATGTGGAAGGCGGCTATATCCACGATCAATTGGAGATGAACTTTAACCTGCCGAGAAGCACCGGCATGTGGCGTCTGCGGGAGAGCCAGCGCCGGAATGCAAACCTCTATCCCACCCATGGGCTCGGCCCGCTCTGCCAGGTGCTTAACATCAACCGCGGCGACCGGATGACCTTTATGACCTCGATGTCGTCAGACGATTTTATGATGGGAAAAAAAGCAGCCGAAATGGCGAAGCAGGATGATTTTTACAAACAGTTCGACACCCACTCGTACCGCGGCAATATGAACAGTTCGCTGATCAGGACGGAAAAAGGCAAGACCATCCTGCTTCAGTACGATATCACCAGCCCCCGGCCGTACTCGCGGCTGCAGTTGGTGAGCGGGACCAAAGGGATGTCGCAGAAATATCCCGAACCGCCGCGCATCGCTCTGGGCGATCGTTGGGTAGACGAGGAGAAGATGAAAGAGCTGTATGAAAAATACAGCCCGGAGATCGTCAGACGCGTGGGCGACCTTGCCAAAACGATCGGTGGACACGGCGGCATGGACTTTATGATGGACTGGCGCCTGATCGACTGCCTCAGGAATGGGCTGCCGCTGGAACAGGACGTGTATGATGCCGCCTCCTGGAGCGCTATGGTGCCGTTGAGCGAATGGTCTGTGGCCAACGGATCCCAACCCATCATCGTGCCTGATTTCACCTGCGGTTCGTACAAAACCAATGCGTCGCTGGATCTTTCGCTGTCACACGGGGGGAACACGCAAGTCCGGCCCATGCCGGCGGCCGGTTGAACCATCGATTCGGATTAGCGATCGGCAAGGATAAGGTTTGTTGCGTTGACCGGCCATCGCCGCTTCGAGTATCCCCTGAATCGCATGCTGTCTTGACCATGTCAGGATTCTGCATGAACGGATTCGATGCGAATTCAGCGAATTCCCCTTGACATTGACCGTGCGATTGAATATTTTTCAACAGGCCTTAGAGCCGTCGCCCGGGGGATTATCCACTGCTGCAATCATCCAACTCTCACCACCCCGCCTTGCTCATTCCATCCCCGGGGAGTGTCCTCTATCGCATGGATCGTTTTTCTCTGATCGATAGTACCCGCAAATCTGTGGAGGCAAGGTCATGAAAGCTCGAACGCTGTTCCTCGTCGTGCTCGCTGGATGTTGTTTTGCCGTTTCTTCTCCCCTAGCCGCAGAGTGGAGTTACACCGGTGACCTGCAAATTGCCCGTTCCTACCATACCGCCACCCTGTTGAAGGACGGCAAGGTGCTGATCGCCGGCGGGGGCGAATTAAAAGCCGAGCTTTACAATCCCAACACCGGAGGCTTTAGCCTTACCGGCAGTACGAAAAAATCCTTCTACCAGGGATCGTCCGCCACTTTGTTGCCCGATGGCCGGGTGCTGCTCGCCGGCGGAATCAACAGCCAGAAATATGCCGAAATCTACGATCCCGCCAGCGGAGTTTTCACACCTACGGACAGCCTGGCAACCGACCACTGTTTTCACACCGCAACTTTGCTCGCAGACGGCCGCGTGCTGATCGCCGCCGGCCAGCATAAACAGGGGCCGCAAACCCACGCGGTCGCGGAGATTTATGATCCGGCAACGGGCGCCTTTACAACGACCGGCAGCCTGCTGACGGACCGCTCCGGCCATGCCGCGGCGCTGTTGCCCGACGGACGCGTGCTCATCGCGGGGGGCGTGCAGACGACCACGCCTGGTTTTGGCATCGGCCTCAGATCCTGCGAAATTTTCAGTCCCGGGAGCGGGCTATTCACCGCTGCCGCTGACATGACGCCAACACGAAGCAATTTTTCCCTGTGCCCTCTTCCGGATGGCCGGGTACTGGCAGCAGGCGCATTCGCTGCCGCCGAGTGTGAAATTTTTGCTCCGCAGACGGGTTACTGGACTCCGGCCGGCGCCATGGCAGCCGGCAGACGCAGGGAGCACCAGTTTGTGACGTTTGCCAATGGTAAAATTCTCCTTATCGGCGGATTGATTCCTGCGATCACCCGCTCGGTGGAACTGTACGATCCCGTGCAAGGGACCTTTGCCTTTGTTGACAGCGTGAACACGCCCCGGTTTGGGCATACCGCTACCCTGCTCAAGGACGGCCGGGTGCTGGTCACAGGCGGCTATAGCGGCGGCGCCAAAATCAAGACGGCGGAGATCATCACCCCCGCCGCGCTGGGGATTGCGGTCCCCGAGCCCACGCTGCCGGCCGATTATGTCCTGCGGCAAAACTATCCCAACCCCTTTAACAGCCGTACCACAGTGGAATACACTTTGATCAAGCCAGGCATGGTCACTGTTCGAGTCCTGGATCTGTTGGGAAAAACGGTGGCGATCCTTGACCAGGGGATCAGGCAGGCGGGCGTGCACCGGTTGCATTGGTCCGGATGCAATGCCGTCGGCCAAGAGATGCCTTCCGGATTTTATTTTCTCCGGCTGACTGCGCCGGGTTTTTCCCGATCACGCAAGATGCTGCTGCTGCGCTAAGTCAGAGCCGCTTGTTGTGCAAAAATCGTTGGGGCGGGAGGAATGAAGGATGAAAGACTGGCGGCATGAACGTTCAGGACGCAGTACCGGCAAGTGGCTGTGGTTGGCGTTTTGGCTTGTGTTATGCGCGGGCTGGTATCTGTTTCTCACAGCCCATGCAAGACAGGATGCTGTATTCTTTTCCACGCTGTGTGGCTTTCTCAGTCTGGGGACCATCTGGACGATACGAGGCCTGTTCTACAGCGAAAACGAAAAGGCCCTCGATCGAGCTGTCCGGCAGCGAGACCCCATGGATGGCAAGTGGACGGCAGCGGTAGGCGATATTCAGCCGCTGATGCCGCAAGGGGCGCTCACGGCGCCGTTCTCAGGTGAGGCGGCCGTTGCCTATAAATACTGGATCACGCGCTTTGAGCGTCGGACCGCCGGCCCGGAATCGGCGAGAAGGTACTCGCGAAACCGGCACCTCATCACCGCCTACACCGGGCGTGCGATGCTCCCCTGTGAGATCAGAACCGCAAGCGGCAGCGTGCGCATCAAGGGTATGCCCGTTCTTCAGGCGCCCAGGAGCACATGGTCTGATGACGCTTCCCGTGATAGAGCCCAGGCATACATTAAGCGCACGGTCTTTGAGGATGCGTTCTTGAAACCCAAGGAGGATTCCATGGGCGATGGCCCAAAAGCCGGATACGACTTGGAAACAGTCAGAGAAGACCGGCGAGAAAATCCAGGACCGAATCTCGAAGGGTGGATGCTCGACGAAGTGGTTGTGCGACCGGGCGAAAAAGTCTGTGTATACGGATTGTATTCAGCGGCGGACAGAAGCCTTTGCGCTCCGCCCTGCGAGTCGGGAGGGCGTTTGTTTACCCTGCTGCCCGGCGATGCCGCTGCAGCTAAAGCGGCCCTTCAAGCACAACGGACTTTGCTCAAGATTGTCCTGACTGTCCTGGTGGCGCTTCAGCTCTTGATAGTCTGGCGCGCGTGGTAAGAGCCCCAAGATCCGGTTGCAGGAAAACACGCCTACGCTTTTATTGTCCAGATGCGGAAAAGGGAATTAAAATCATGGGAAGGTGGAGTCTTCTTTAAGAGGCTAAGCACGAGCACAGTTGGAAACACCTGACATATGCGTCTGCCGATTTGCCTCTGCATCAACCCAGTTCAATGGTAAAGGTGGCGCCCTGTCCGGGGGTGCTGCGTACCATGATGCGACCGTCATGTTGGTTGACGATCTGCTGCACGATGCTTAAGCCGATGCCGGTTCCTTTTTCTCGAGTCGTGTAATAGAGGTGAAAGATTTTCCCCAGGTCCGCTTGTTGAATGCCCGGACCGTTATCGCGGACGATGAGCTGGACTTTTTCGCCCAAGGGCGCGCAGGCCAGCTGAACCTCGTCGCCGCTGGCACAGGCGTCCACACTGTTCTGCGCCAGGTTAAGCAGCGCCTGTTCCATTTTGTCCCGATCGATCTCTATCTCTCGCACAGGGTGAGCATGGACCGTCACTTTGATCCCTTTGGCTTCGGCTGCGGGTTTGATCACGCCTGCGATATGATGAAGGAGCTCTTCCACGCGGCATCTGTCGCGGTTCAACGGCGCGGGTTTGGCAAAGGTCAAGAACTGCTGGATGATGTCGTTGATGCGCCGGCTTTCAGAGACAACGGTCTGGGTCAGCCGATGGTACTCTTCAGCATCCTCCTGTGGTGAAAACTCTAATCCCAGCCGCTGCGCGATCATACTGACGGCGTTGAGCGGATTGCGGATCTCATGCGCCACCCCCGAGGCCAGATGCCCCATGGCGGTGAGCTGTTCCTGCCGTTTGATCTGATCGGCCAGACGCTGCTGCTGGGTCATATCGCGCAGAACCGCGAACACCGTGTCGATGCGGCCTTGTCCGTCGCGCAGCACGGTGATGTCGCCATGAATCACCAGCCGTTTCTCCTGCACCGTGATTGTTCCCTGCTGATCGACCAGCTCCTTCCCGGTTTTGAGCGCCTGCGTCAGCCAGCCGCACACGTCGATTTGAACGGGACAGGGCTTGCCGATCACCAGGTCCGGTCGCAGGTTAAAGAGTTTTTCTGCAGAGACGTTGAATACGGTCACCCGTGCGTTCGCATCCAGGGCTACCACCGCTTCATGCAGATGCGCAAGAATGCTGCCGGTGTGCCCTTCGATCCGGCGATAGGCCTTTTGCAGAGTGCGATAGTTTTGCAGATTGATGATAAAATGGGTCAAGGCCACACTGACAAAGACAAAGAGCAACGACTGCAGCAGTACGCGGCGAAGGGCGTTTGTTTCCGCTGCCGCCAGGTGACTGGTGCTCAGACCGATGCGCAGCAAACCTTGATCATAGGGATCCATTTTGATGGTTTGGACGATTTCAGCGATACGCTCATTCTCATATTCGCTGAAGCGGAAATGCGGTTGGCTGTCGGCAAGCGCGGCGATCAAAAAAGGATCAGCGGGGATGCTGTTCATGGCGCGGACGCCTTCAGAGGCGAGAAGGATTTGCATGCTGTCCTGCAGCACCATGTAGCGCACGTCCGGTATTTCTTTCATAGTGCGCATAAAGCTGCCGGCGCCCATGGTGCGGCGAAAGTGCAGCATCTCCTCCGCGTCGGCGTTGACGGTGATGACGCCGCCCCGGCTTCTTTTTCTGGCAACCGCAAACCGTTGTCCGCTGCCAAAGCGGCCCTGGCGAAAGCCCAGCACCAGTTCCTGTTCTTCGCCGTTCAGAATCGGCTGCAGCTGAAAACGGGGGCCTGGTCCTGGGCCGGCCCCGCGCTGCTCACCGGTTTCGTTGGCCATCGCCAAGCGGCCCTGGCTATCGAACACCTGAACCCGATAGAGATGGTTTTGTTCCGCCAGTTTGGTCAGCAGGGTCGGCGTCAGCCGGCCCTCGCGATCCAACTGCTCCAGCAGCCGAGCGTTGTCCAGCAGCCGCTCGGCCAGCTGGCTTTGCAGATAATCCAGCGATCGGTCTGCATCGGACAACCCTTTATGGGCAAGGGAAAGCAGACTGATCGCCTGGTTCTGTAAAAGGCCGGAGAACTCTTGCCGGGTCCGGCGGATTTCCCAGATGGCATACAGAGTGAGTAAAAGGCTGAAGATGATGGTCAGAAAGATCAGCAGGCGTGCGTTAAAGCGCAGGAAGAAGCGACTCGCCGGCAGGGGCTGACCGGAAACGGGATTTTCACGTAAAAAGTTCAGACCATCCTCCTGCCTTGGCTTGCGGGTTGCAAAGAAAACGCCGGCGCAGGAAGCGAACGTGTGGGATTGCTTGTGCCGGCCGGCGTTTTAGGAACGAACGATTATTTTACTTCAAAGGTGAGGCTTCCAGCTTTGCCGGTCTCATTCTGCTCAAAGCCGGAGGTGATGATCTCGATGTCGTTTTTATCGATGGCGCCGATATCCAAGTGAAAGATTTGAACCGGCGCATCCCAGGGCACCACCGTCTTTAGCGACCAGACGTTCTGGTCCGCCTGTTTTTTCAATCTGAACTTGGGCGCGTCATAAGGGTATTCGCGGACGGTGATGATCACGCTCTTGATCGCATCCGGTTCGCCGGTAAATGCCACCTTAACGCAAACGGTATCGCCCGGCGCCGCGGATGTGGGCTTGATCTGGGCGGATTTCAGCTCGACCTTGGCGAAAGCCAGCGACAGCGTGAGCATGAGGAGCAGAACAGTTAAAACAGCAGATTTTTTCATGGTTCCTCCAAAAGGATGACGAGTGTACGCGCTTTTCGGTCTTCTATTGACATCGCAGGAATAATTTATACATCAGGCTGCAAAGAATCAAGCACTATTCGACCCCGGTCGCTGCCCTGTCGGCGGTCGCGGTGATTGCAGGCGTTGGGGTTGAGGTTCATGGTCAGCGTTTTTCGCCAGGGGCGATGCCGGTCCGGTCATAAAACGTCTGATACCCGCCGCCCATATTGCGGCCGATCCACAGACGGTAATTGAGGTCGTGAAGCGGTGAGACCAGTGCCTTGGACAGCATAGTGACGGCTGTGACCACGCAAAGCACCGGTGCGCCGTCCCGGGATCTGGCCCGTACCACCAGCTCATCGCGGAAATCTCCATACAGGTCCATCTGCATGAGCAGGCTGCTGCGGGGAATCGGGTTGGGCTGTTCTCCAGCGATCAGGTCCACACCGGCGCCATTGAACCGGCCGATGCGCCGGCCATTGTCGAACAGCAGCTCGCGCACCGGGTCACCATCCCATTCCGCCGGCTGGTAGCCGTTGGGAAAGGGTTCCTGGAGCAATTTACCGTCTGCAGCGTACAGCACCAGGTTCTGATCCCAATGGCCGGAACGAGTGACAATGCATTCGATGCCTTTGGCGCCGTCCCAGATATCCGCGTTCCAGCCATAATGGCCGTGGGTCCAGCGCGGATCGTCCTCCCGGTTGACCTTCCAGATTATTTTTCCCGACGAGGCCTCCACCATATAGGCGCCGGCGTGCGCATTGGACTCGACGAGAAAAAAGACCTCCAGCCCGGGCCGGTCCGGCAGAAAATCTTGAATGGCCACTTTATCCGGGTGCTGGCGGTAGATGGACCAGCGCAATGTGCCGTCGTGGTTGAGACAGGTGGTGCCGTCGAACACCTCCATTTTGCCGTCGCCGTCCACGTCCGCCACTTCGATGCTGTGCGCTCCGCTGCCGTTGGTCTCGGCAAAGCTGTCGAACTGCCACAGCTTTTTCAATTTCGCGTCAAAAGCAACAAAGACCTCGTTCTCATATAGACCGGTCTGCGTGACCACCGCCGGATGCACGCCGTCCAGATAGGCCACGGAGAGATGGATGCGGGTGGATGAACGCTGGAAATCCGTGGCCATCTCCGGCCAGGCGGTTTTCACCAGCACGCGGCCGCTCATGCCCTCCAGAATGGCGACGAATACCGAATCGCCGATCTGCAGACGGGTGATAATTTCCGCCTTGCCGTCCTCGTTCATGTCCCAAACGTTAAAGGGCACGTTGTTGGCGCTGCCGTAACAATGATCGTGATCACAGATGTCCTTGCGCCACAGCGACCGGCCGAAGGAGGTGAACGCCTCCAGTTGTACGGGCATGCCGGGATCCTGTGACTCCTCCGCGTTGCCATTCTGTAACCGGATCACGCAGTCCAGCGCTCGGTCTCCATCCAGGTCGCCGAAAACCGGCGTCAGGCTGTTGTGGTGGGTGATGGGGCTGAATGTGACCAATGCGGAATCAGCTTCGCTGCGGACCGTCGCGCTTGCCCATTCGGATCGCCGGCCCTGTCGGCCGTTGGCATCCACGGTGCGGACATAATAGTGAACTCTTTTTCCTGCCGCCAGGCCTTCATCGATGAACGAGGTATAGTCCACCGGCTTTTGATTGACCAGGAATCCGCTGTGATTGCGTGAGGAGGCGCGGTAGAGATTGTAGCGCTGCCCCGGTTTATCCTCCGGCAACAGCGCCCAGCTGAGAAACACGCGGCCGCTGCCGATGGATTGGCCGCAGAGGCGGCGTGGCTGTTCCCGCCAGTCGGCGCCCGCGGGCTGACGAATGGGCCGAAAGCCGATATCGGGATGGCGGATGCCGGAGGAGAGCTCTGAGCGGTTGCCGCAGCGCAAATAGTCGGCACTGCGCGCCCAGGACCCGCCCATGCGGCTGCCCTCCAGCGTCGCTACGTTGGTGATGCGATATTTGTACGGCGTGGTCGCCGGGTCCAGCAGATTGACGGTGAGGTGCCAGACGTTGCCGGCCATGCCGTACAAGCCATAGCGGTTGGGTTTACCTGCTCTGGCCGGCTGCAGATATTTCTGCCACTGATCAAAGGGCCGGTCGTTCTTGGCGTCATAGTTGGCTTTGCCCGAGGGATCGTCGTCGCCCCAGGGATACTTTTTATCCGTCAGTCCGCCGCGCGAGGCGTATTCGAATTCGATGGTGGTGGGCAGACGATACAGGCGGCCGTCGGCTTGCGTCAGCCATTGCAGGTAGGCATCCACATCGTGGCGGTTGACGAAAACCACCGGATACTCTTCTTTGCCGGCCGGAATGCGACCGTCGATCCAATGCAGCGGCGGCGGAAAACCGGTGGCATCGATGAACCGTTTATACTCGGCGTTGGTGACCGGATGGTCGAGCATATCAAAATCATCGACGCGGACCAGCGGCCGTTCGCTTTCAGTGAGGACATCTCCCCGTTTAAAGCTGCCGCCTGGAATCTGGACAAAACCCTGCAGCAACGGTTGGGCCGGGGAAATGGAGCATAGGCAGAAAAACAGCAAGAGAGATTTTTTTTTCATGATTCAGCTCCACAAAAATGATAACAGTCCCGTAGAGCGGTCAGGGCTCCACCCAGCGCACCTCTGGTTTATTTTTTTCAGCTTGCTCCAAAATGCGCAGGTAGAATCCCCAGTGAGAGCCGCCCCGGTCTCCGCATTTGACCAGGATTTGCGAGCGGCCGGCGGGCAGGGTGATGGGAATGATGTCCTCATCGATCACCGCGTTGCGCGACCCGTCGAAATGAAGAACCGCTTTGTCGTTGACAAACACGGTAGCGCAATCGTTGCAGCCAAAGCCCAGTTGCATCGGCTGCTTTTTTTCGCTTTGCACCCACGCGAGGCTGTAGGCGATGGGCATCTTTTGGTTGCCGTACAGGGCCGCCAGGTCGACATAGCCGGATGAATCGGTCGGCGTTTTCTGCCAGCGGCCGGGACCGGACAGTGTGGTGTGCTCGGCCTGAAGGTCGATCGTTTTTTCCGGCGCCAGCGGCGCGGCGAAATTCGTTTGATCGAACGCGAACGGTCCCAGGTGGCGCCAGTACGGCGCGAAACCGGTAAAATAGTTCTGACCTCGATGTTCGCGCACCTGCCGGCTAGCGTCCGCAAAGGACGAATCGTCCAAGATCTTGGGGTTACGCATTACGTTGAGATAGTCCTGCAGGTTTTCCACCACCGGCAGGGTGTCGCCGGCACTGGCGTGAAAGCGCTCCATCTCTTCCTTGCTCAGCTGCCAGAACACCTGGCCATGGCAGTAGATCCAAACAAACCGGCGGGCCAGCAGCCGGCCGGCTGCATACTGACGCTGGAATTCTTCAACGCTGTAATTTTCACTTTTATCCGCATAGGAGCCGATGATCCGGTCGCCGAATTTTTCTTTCTTGCCCGCATAACCGATGCGGTTGCCCTTCGCGTCCAGAATCTCACGATAATACCCTAGGGGCCAGAGGCCGGGGCTGATGGAGCCGCGCCGTTGCCAATAATCCAACGCCCGTTGATCTCCCGACGCAGCCAGAACCTGCCTCGATTTGGCATCTGTTTTATAGATCAACCCGAACAGGGCCCGCGGTTTGGTGGCGGTATAGGTGCCTTCGGTGCACACGTGAATGCCTCCGGGAGAATCCTTATCCGCCAGAGCGCTCACCATGCCGCTGAACAGATCCGAAGCCAGGGGGCCGTACATGGTCATGCACTCGGGCAGCAGCCAAAAGATCATGTCCGGAAATCCTTTGATCATGGCCGCCATGAGCTCATAGCCGCGCTGATGCGCCTGGCTGCGCAGGCGATCGCGCGGATAGCCGGCGACCTGATACGCCGGATATTCCAGATGGTACATCTCGGCGATATATTCGATATCCAGCGTGATGCCGCTGAATCGAGCCAAGCGGCTGAAAACAGCGCACTGGTAAAAATTTTCGCACAATCCGCGCCAGGCCGCGTCATCGAACCAGTCCGGAAGGTTTTTATAAAACGCGACTTTGACGCTGTTGTATTCGATCCCCATCTCACGGCAGCGCTCGTTGGTGCGCCGGCATTTCTGCAGCAAGGGATTGTCTTCGCCGACGACTCTTCCGGCCGGCGCATGCGGGGTGTAGGCCGTGGGCTGTTTCCAGATATCGTCCTGCCAGCTGGCCATGATATGCGCCATCATAAAGCCGTGCATGCCGTTTTGGGCGAAAAAATCCGTCCGTTCATAGAGGAAATCCGGAGCGATGGTGGCGAACAGAATGGTTTTGACGCGTTCGGGATCCGGATCCGCGAGATAGCGCGCCTCGTGGACAACCGGCGCCGGTTCCTGTGACCGGCAACCGAGGGACAACAGCAATAATGCTGCGCCGGCAATCATTCGTCGTGCAAGCCGTTCATAGGGTTTCATGCAAGGTCCTCCTTCGCTTGGCCCCCATCTATCGTCACGCTTTTGTCCGGCGCAGCCGGCGCTGAAATCGCTTTTCTGGTATCAGCCCTTGCAGCCTCAGTCTGCGGGTGTCAGGATGATTTCCTTAAAGGTGAAGCCAGGTTGGCCGTCCGGCCATTGTTCTGGATTGATGGACAGCGGCTGCAGCCGCAGGTGTTGGCAGCCCGGACGGTCAAAGGTGAGGTGGCCTGCATGGGTGTGCACGCGATGCCAATAATGTGCGCGCGGGCTGTACTCTTTTTCGTCCGCTCGAATCACACCCTGCAGGCCGGCGGTGCTGTGAATCTCAAAGGTGTGGCCGCCCACCCATGCCGGGTCGCCATGAGGACCGGTCTCCATGGTGATGATATCCACGCGATAGCGGCCGGGTTTCTCCAGATGGAAATCCCAGTCGATGGCAATGGCGGGATCCAGCCAGCCATCCGAGCCGCCGGTGCGGGAGCCAAAATTCAGCTGGGCATCTTGGCCGGCCCGGCTGATTTTTCCCAGAACGCCGGGCAGAAGCACGCTGCCGTCGCCGCTCTGGAACAAGCCCTGCTGCACAATCGGCTCTCCGGCCAGCTGCAGCACCACCACCGACACCGCTTCATCGGGCGCTGTCGACGGCAGTTGTAGGGAGAGCCGCGGCCTTGCGGCGCCCGGTTCCACGGTCTGCTGAAAAGCGAGCGCTTTCTGATCAGGATCCGCCAGCAGCCAGGCTTTTTCCACCCGCGTCAGCAGCCCTTCGAGATAAAATTCGCCGGCCGGCCATTGGTAAAGGCCCAGGTAAAGTTTGTTTCCCTTACGGGTGATGTTACCCCAGCCGAATTCGCGTTGAAACGGACTTGCTTCGGTTCCATAGATGCATTCGCCGTTCATTGACAACCATTCGCCCATTTTATGCAGTATGGCCTCCGACTCGGCGGGGATCACGCCTTCGGCTGTGGGGCCCACGTTCAGCAGATAATTGCCGCCCTTGGCGACAATGTCGAACAGGATGATGGTCAGCTGTCGCGGGGACTTCCAGGCGTGGTCATTGACCTTAAAGCCCCAGGTGTCATTCAGCGTGGCCGGCACCTCCCAGTCCATGGCGATCATGGAGCCGGGCACTACATTATCGCCGGTGGAGATATAGTCGGTCTTGACGCCGCCGCCGAGCCGGCCGCTGATAATGCAGGCCGGCTGCAACCGGCGCACCAGTTCCTTGAGCGATTGCGCCTGCTCCGCGGTGATGTTGTAGGGCGTATCAAACCAGATCATGCCCACGGGTCCGTACTGGGTCAGCAGTTCGGTGAGCTGGGGCTTGACCTTTTCGTCAAGGTATTTTTGAAAATCCCCCTGCACGGGAAAATCCCAGCTGTTACCGTAACCGCCCGGTTCATTCCAGTCCTGCACTTGAGAATAGTAAAAGCACATTTTTAAGCCCTGCTTGTGGCATTCTTCAGCCAGCTCTTTGATCGGATCGCGTTTGAACGGGGTGGCATCGACGATGTTGTACGAGGAGGCCTTGGAACCGTACAGGGCAAAACCGTCGTGATGTTTGGAGGTGATGGTGACGTATTTCATGCCCGCGGCTTTGGCCAGCTCCACCCAGGCCTTGGCGTCGAATTTCTGCGGATTGAATTTTTCAGCGAGCTTGCGGTATTCTTGGACCGGTATCTTGGCGCTGTACATGATCCATTCGCCGATGCCCGCGATCGGTTTGCCTTTCCAGATGCCCGCGGGGATTGCGTACAGGCCCCAATGGATGAACAGGCCGAACCGGGACCGGCGCCACCACTCCATGCGTTGGTCCTGGGTGATGGGTTCTGATTGAAGCGCAGCGGCAATTCCCAAAAACAAAACGGCGAATAAAATAGAGATGCTCATAGGATCCTCTTTCGAATGGTAGATAACCTTTGGATTAGACAAGATATCATTAGCAGCGAATAAAAGCAAGAGGAAATAGCGGGCGGTCATCAGGAGCGGAGTGGGGGCTGGTTCAAAAGGCTGGGCGGATGATCTCGACTTTTTTAAATGGACTTTAGTCGAACTCATTTGGCTAAAGCCGTTAATTAATCTTATCAAGCAATCCACGAGCTAAAGCTCGTGGCAATGATGCTTTCTGCTGCAAAGGCGCTTTGAATGCTTCTTTCAAGTCGAAGACAGTATTCATAAAACTGACTTTCCGCCGGCTTTTTCAACAGCCTCCCAGGGGGATGGAACTGGAGTGCCAATTTCCGTTGGATTTGCCAATTCTGTACGATTTGTTCAGCCGCTCCCTGAACCTCTCCTGCTCTTTTGGTGCAGGGGAACTGCAGGCCGTCGATGCCATCGAAACTGCCCGCGGTCCGCGCTACTTCATGGGCCGCATGGATCAGAAAAACCTGGCCATGGTGGTGCGTTTCGACTAATACCTGCCCCCCCAATCTGTCGATGCAGTATTACGGGTAGCCGTTCATCGCCGCGGGAAATTACATCCACTTCAAGTCCACCACCCGGCTACGCGACGCCATGCACACCGACCAGGCTGCAACTTTTGGCGGGGAAGAGAAAGTACGACGGCGAGAATGACCAATATATCGTCGACGAGGAAGAGAATGGCGAGGAGGGCTGTGTTTCATTTTGCCATGACATGCGCGCGCTGTTCAATGTTCGTCCGGATAACGTCTTTTTGCTCAAAAGTTATTATCGGTTTTCATGATGATGTTCCCCGTAGTGCCCAGTAAAATTTTTGTTGAAATACAGCCTGCTCTTGAGTAGATTGTTCGAGAAATTAATGAATCCGCAGTGAATGCCTCTCCTTTATGGTAGGAGCTTTGTCCTGCATCGTCCTTCTTGAGAATAAGATGGCCTGGTGCAGGCCTCTGGGGCAATGTGGCATGAAAAAGAAGATCACCTTTTATGCTGCGGTCTGGCTGCTGGTCACAGAGGTGGGCGCGGCTTCAGGGAGCGTGCAGCTGGGCATTTCGCAGTCAGATGGTAAAGCCCTTGCCTTTCACTCCGCGCCCGGCGTCATGCTGGGTAACTCTTTGGCCTGGCATCCATCAGCAAGAATATCCCTGATCACCGAACTGAACCTCCATTATGCCCAAATCGCACTCACTGCGCAGCGGGTCTGGCATTATCCCGGCATGCTCTCTCTTTATGATCTGAATGTGAGAGCGTTATACTTTGAGATGCCGGCTCTTCTGGGATGCACATTCCCGCTGCACGGCTCTTGGGTGCAGTTCTATGCCGGCCCCTCCCTGCATCTGTGCCTTTCTGGAGTGGTTCAGCGCACCAGAATCAGGGTCATAGCTGACGAGCAGGCCTGGGGTGGGGATACCCCTTTACCCGACTATGATGTCTCGTTCATCGAGGATCCCGGCCCCGACCTTGCATTGATGAATTCCGCGGTCGGCCTGAATCTGGGACTCTGGACGCGCTGGTCAGAATGGCTCATCGGAGTTCGCTACACCTTCAGCCGGCTCCATGAGCTGGATGCGGTCAGGCTCAACAGCCCCTTTCATACCTTC
>DAIQOA010000105.1:0-15407 GCA_036788095.1 bacterium
TGCCCATCTGCTGGATGACCGCATCACAGTCATCGGTCCGGCCTGCTGTGCACTGCCCTCCATCCAACATCCGCTGCTCGACGGCTATGCCCCCTGCACCGAAACCCTGGCCTTTAACCATTTTGGCAACGGCATCGATGACATCGATCTGCTGGTCAGCGCCCTCACTAGACCAGTCCTTTTCATGTACGGCGAAAAAGATGAGGTGTTTAAAAAAGAGTACAGCGTCGACATCGCTGCCGCCGCTGGATCCTGCTTCGACCGCGCCGGTCTTCACGATCGTTTTGTTGCGTTCGCCGACACCTGCGGGCACGCCTATTCCGGCGCCATGGCCGAACAATTTGTCCGCTGGATGGACCGCTGGCTGAAACCGGACAGGGTGCGCGGAAAAGAACCTTCCTTTTCTCAGATCACACTGCTTGCGGACAGTCTGCTGTTTTGCCGTCCGGATCAGCAGACGACCATTTTTTCGCTCAATCGCCAGCTGGCTTTGGATCTCCGCCGGCGCCGGGCGACTGCTGATCTAAGGGAGGCGATACGCAAAACCACGGGCCTGGCCGGGTCTGTGCAGCTGCCGCGGATCCGTGCCGGCAAACCTTTCCGGGTCTGGGCGCACGAGCTGCAGGAGCTCATACTGCAGACAGAGCAGGGCATCGAGCTGCCGGCCACCATGCTCGTTCCCCTGGCGCACAAGAACCAGATCGCCGGATTGCTCTTTTTCGATGATCGCGGCCGCTGGACTGAACTGCACCAGAAGAACATTCTGGCACAGGCCGTGGGATTTCTCGACAGCAAAACCGTTGACCTTGCTGTGCTGACCGTGGACCTGCGTGGCTGGGGCGACACGCAACCGGCGCCGCTGCCCTATGAAATGGCCTCCTGGGGACACAGCTCCCGCTGGATCGCTTATGTCTCCGCAGCCAACGGCGATCCCATCACCGCCATGCGGGTTCGTGACGGCCTTGCGGCCCTGGCTTTTCTCCGTACCGTTAAAGGGATCGATCCGGACCGAATCATGGTCGCCGGTTACGGCATGGGCGGCGTGGTAGCCCAGCATGTTGCGGCTTTGGATGAATCGGTGATCGGCCTTTGCTCTATCGCCGGTTTGGCTACTTTTGAATGTCTGGCGGTATCCGAAAAATATGACTGGTCGCATGAAGATTTTTTGCCCAATGTGCTCAAATACTATGATCTGCCCGAGTTGTTGGCAGGATGGAGCAAACCCGCTCTGCTGGTGAATCCCCTGGATGCGCGCAAGCGCCCTTTGAACGAGTCTGCCCGGCGGCAACTATTCGCCCCTGCTTTGGCAGTAAATCCCAGCCTGCAGATTGTCGAGACAGAGCGGCCGGCCGAAGCGGTCAAAGCCTGGGTTGAAAAGCTGATTCGATGATTACAGTGGCTGCAGGCTGCATTCGCGCTGTAACTGGATGCCGTGTGCTGCTCTTCTTTTATCTCCGCGCGCTCTGTTGGTTGCCGGAGCCCATCATCCTGCGAGGAATCTATGCCGACACCTCTGCCGTCTTCTAACGCTCGTTTTTATCTGGCGCGCATCTGTTTTGTCGCCTCCATGGGGGGCCTGCTGTTCGGCTTTGACACCGCGGTGATCTCGGGGACGTTCTCCATGGTTGAATGGCAGTTCAGTCTGAGCAAACTTCAGGTCGGTTGGTTCGGCAGCTCGGCGCTGGTGGGTTGCCTTTTGGGCGCGCTTATCGGTGGCTCTCTGAGCGACCGGCTGGGCCGCCGGCCTCTGCTGATCATCGCTTCGCTGTTGCTGCTGGTCTCCGCTGCCGGTTCCTGCCTGCCGCCGAACTTGACCGTGTTGATCGTTGCGCGTCTGGTCGGCGGGCTCGGCGTCGGCATCGCCTCTGTGTTGGCGCCGCTATATATCTCGGAGCTGGCGCCGCCGCGTATGCGCGGCCGCCTGGTGGCGTTCTACCAGCTCTCCATCGTCATCGGCATTTTGCTGTCCTATTATTCGAACTGGTGGCTGCTGAACTTTTCCCAGACCCACAGCCAGGCTTTGATGGGGTGGGACTTGGCAAGGCGGGTGATGATCACGGAGGTCTGGCGCGCCATGTTCGGCGCAGAGATGATCCCGGGGATTTTGTTTCTCCTGCTGCTGTTCGGCATTCCCGAAAGTCCACGCTGGCTGATCGCTCACGGCGAGGCCGCTGAAGGGCGCGCCATCCTGAACCGGATCAACGGCCCGGAAACGGCGGCAGCCGAGTGGCAGGAGATCCAGGCCGCCCTGGCCCAGGAGGAGGGCACACTGGCCGAACTTTTCAGACCAGGATTGCGCCGGGCTCTGCTGGTGGGCATCGGGTTGTCGTTTTTCGGTCAGCTCACCGGCGTGAACATCGTGATCTATTATGGCCCCATCGTCCTGGAACAGGCCGGGGTCAAGCTCGGCGGAGCGCTCTCCTATCAGGTCATCATCGGTTTCATCAATCTGGTTTTCACGCTGCTGGCGTTGTGGAAGATCGATCACTGGGGCAGAAGACCGCTGCTGGTCGGAGGTATGGCTTTGGTCACTTTGTGGCTGTCGGTCATCGCGCTGCAATTCACCCTGGAGGTGAGATCGGCGCTGTGGATTGGAGTGGCTCTGTGCGGCTATATGGCGTGCGTGGCAGTGTCCATCTGCGCCGTGATCTGGGTTATCACCGGTGAGATCTTTCCCAACCGCGTGCGCGGCCGCGCCATGTCGATCGCCACGTTCGTGAACTGGGCGACCAATTTCATCAGCGTGTTTCTCTTTCCCTGGTATGTCAGCCGCTTCGGCGTGTACACCGGATTCTTTACCTTTTCCGCCATCTGCCTGCTGGCCACCCTGTTTTTTGCCAAGTCAGTGCCGGAGACCAAGGGGAAAAGCCTGGAGCAGATCGAACGCTATTGGACGGATCAGCGCTCAGCAGAGCTGGAGCGAAAAAAATAGAGCAGTTGAAGGGGGCATGCCGCGCGCTGCTTTACTGCCATGGGGGCCAACGCAGTGATTGAGAAAAAAGGGTGGGCGGACGCCGGCCCACCCTTTTGATCGTTTATAATTGATTTGCCACCTGACCGCACTCTTTGATCCTCACGGTCTGCTGCGGCCTGCCGCTGGATGAACCCAACGCTTCCACCGCTGTCACCACCTCCATGCCCTCGATCACTTTGCCGAACACCACATGTTTGCCGTCCAGCCAGGCGGTTTTCACCGTGGTGATGAAGAACTGCGAACCATTGGTGTTGGGGCCGGCATTGGCCATGGAGACGATTCCCGGCCCGGTGTGTTTGAGCTGAAAATTTTCGTCCGCGAATTTGGTTCCATAGATCGAACGGCCGCCGGTGCCGTTGTGGTTGGTAAAATCGCCGCCCTGGATCATGAACTGTGGAATGATGCGGTGAAACTGGCTGTCCTTGAAGCCAAAGCCTTTTTCCCCTGTACAGAGAGCGCGAAAATTTTCCGCGGTTTTGGGCACGATTTCTGTAAACAATTCGATCACGATGCGGCCGAGCGATTCTCCGTTGGCTTCCACATCAAAAAATACACGCGTTGGTTCCATGCTGTTCCTTTCCTTCTGCTAAGGGGTGTTCTTTGCTGTCGTTCAATGGATTGAAAAGTTGGCTTCTGTCAAAGCCTGCCCGTCAGCGCTCAGACCGTAGTCCTCAGCGTCAGGACAAAGTGGCGGATCGGCATCAGGGTCCTTTCCATCTGAGTGTGATGGTGGTTGAAAAGATTGTACACATGGCCGCCGAGATGCCAGGCATGCCATTGAAATCCCGCATGCAGATTGACGGTTTTTTGCGCCACACGGTCGTCCATGGGATAGAGCTTGACTTGATCCAGTCGCGAGATATAGCGATAGTCCGCGCTCCATTCCACGGGGCCGATCTGATAGGCCAGACCGGTCTGCAGCAAGCGCCGGGCGCGATAGGCCAGGGTTTCATCTAACGACAGGTCCCGCGGATCCATCAGCGTATAGCTGATATCGCAGGTCAGGCCGCGAATGCCAGGGCTGATTTTGGCCATGGTCTCCAGGCCGGAGATTCGGGCCCGGGTGACATTGATGAACTGTATGTTCTGCGCCTCGTCCGGCACCGGTTCGATCAGGTTCCAGTAATCGCTGCTGAACCCGGCGATGTCCAGATTCGCCAGAGTGCCCAGACGAATGTTGGCGCCGATCTCGTGGGACCAGGCGGTCTCTGAACGCAGATTCGGATTGGGAACGAGCCGCAGACCTGAATAGATCGAGTCGGAGAACCGCTCCGACATACTGGCGGCACGGAAGCCTTTGCCCGAGGAAATACGGGCAGTGATCGCTGAATGCGCCTGCCACACCAAGCCTGCTTTAGGACTGAATTTTTCATCTCTGAATCCAGTGTCAATATGCTGATAATCATAGCGGCCTCCCAGGGTGAGGGAGAGGCTGCGGAAAAGGCGCCGTTCGTCCTGCACATAAGCGGAAAGGCCATACTGATCGTGATTGCCCACCAGCCCGGACTGCACCTGGTCGAAAGTCTCCTCTGTGCCAAAGGTGAGCACATGGACTGCTGAGATCTGATAATCGCCTTGAATCTCCAGGCCGAATTTCTGCGCCGTGGAGGCGGTGATATTGTCGTGGAAAATATTTTTCCAATAATTGCGGAAATAAGAGAGCCGGGTTTTCAAGGCCAGATTGCTGCGAGCCGCCCATTGATGAAAGGCAGTGACGGAGAGTTTGTCGGATTTGGTGTAATCTCCAACCGCTTCCGGCGACACCTCCAGGGCGTGGCGCTGGTCGCGCCACATCAGACCAGTACCGCGTCTGCCGCCCTCCCAGTTGGCCGCCAGAGTCAGGTTGGCATGGTTGGAAACAGGGCGGAACCATTTGAAGGAGCCGTTCATGCGCTGATAGGATCCGTTCTGGCTGTAGCCGGTGGACTGGTGGCGCCCCGCAGCCAGTAGAATCTGGCTTTTGCCGATGCGGCGGGAGTGGTCCACATCCATATCGTCGAAATGGAGCAGGCGGTCGGTCCAGCGCCACTCTGGAAAAGAGGGCTTGTCGTACAGGCCTGCGGAAAAGCGCAGATGAGTGAGCGGCCGGTCGGTGGCGGATTTGGTGATGATGTTGACCACTCCGCCCAGGGCGCTGGAGCCATAGAGCGCAGAGCCAGCGCCTTTGATGATCTCCACCCGTTCCACCTGAGTGGCGGGCACCAGATCCCACTTCAAGTCCCCGCTGTCGCCGGGCAGCACCGGCACGCCGTCGATTAGCATCAACACGCGTGTGCCAGCGCCATAGTTATAGCCGGAGGAGCCGCGGATGTTGATCTGAGAACCCATAAAGTTCACCCCTGAAGCGTTCTCCAGCATTTTGTCCAGATAAATTTCGTTCTTTTGCATCAGATCGCGGCTGGTGAGCACGCCCACGCTGTTGGGCGAGTCCTGTATACTCTGCCGCCGTTTCGCGGCCGTTACTACGACGTCGGCCTCCTGGATCAGGATGGGCTGTAGAGCCAGGGTGATCCGGTCGCCCGGTTTCACTGGAATGCGAATATTGCGCATCTGCAGAGGCCGATAGCCGACCATGCTCGCCCGCAGCATGTAGACGCCCGCGGGGATGCCGGTTAATTCAAAGCGGCCGGATAGATCGGTCGCCTGGCCGATGGCGGTGTTCACCAGCAGGATGTTGACGCCTGGCAACGGTTCACCGGTTTTAGCATCCACCGCCTGACCGGCCAATTGGCCTGCGCTTTGACTGAAAACAAGTGTTGCAAGGAGCAACAACAGGGCGTACAGTGGTTTCATCGTCAAACCCTTATCCGGCAAACGGCCTTTTGTAAAAATCGATATGGATCTCCACTCCCCGGATAATGGTGGTATCGTTGGCAATGGTGATGGCGCCTGGGAAGAGATCGCCCGCTTTTTTATAGTACAGGCCGACGACGCTGGAGAGGCCGATGTCGGCGCCTTTTTCAATAAGCAGCGCACCCACCAGGCGATAGGTGCCCGGCTGCAGGTTGAGGAAAAAACGGCTGGAGTCAAAAGGCGCCTCCAGCGGTTGTCCCAGGGAGACGTCGAGCAGACCGAAAGGCACGATCGGTTTGGAGGCCACCATGAGCAGCGATTGGCTGGCAGCCGGCCAGGCGCCGTGTGTGCGCAGCATGCCTTCGATGCCGCTCGCCACTTTGCGTTTCGCTTTGGAGAAATCCGCTTCGATGTTGATGTTCTGCACGAGCTGGTCGCGGTCGCGGACATGAACTTGGCCCGGGTTGAATGGATTGTCGCCGTCGAAATAAAGACCGATGATGTTGGTCACATCCCAGGGTTGATTTTTTTCTTTCCACACCACGCCTACCGCGGCAAAGGGCTGCGGCGTGGTGAACAGCGTGTACGTCACCGAGTCCTGGTACAACGGCAGCGGATCGCTCATCACGATATCCGTGATGGCGCTGGGGGGAAATTTCGTTGCCGCCACCACCAGCACCTGATCGGTCTGCGCCGGCCAAGCGTTCTTGAAACGGATCGTGCCGCTAAAGCCGCTGCGGGTCGGCTGCAGGCCCTCGTCCAGCGAACAGGCGCACAGGGCCAGCAGACCGGTGATCAGAAAAAGTCCTTTTCTCATCGCAGATTCCAGAAAGAATTCAGCAATCGTTGCGGCCATAAACCGGATCAAAAATACACAAAAACAGGCTAAAAACCAAGCATTTGCTGAAAGGAAGGCTGATTCCGGTCTGCACATAAAAAAAGCCCCTGCCGCAGGGGCAAGGGCTTGGCAGAAAGCGCGTGGTGCTGCTGCGCGCTAAAAATTATAGTCGATGCCCATCATGATGTTGTTGACCGACATGGTGTAGATACCGCCCATATTATCAAAGGGTAGAGCGGCCGGCGCCCACTCGACGGTTTTATCTCCGATGAACATGTGTTCATACATCAACCCGGCTTCCAGCGGCCCCAGCGGAAAGCCGAGGCCAAAGACCACCACGTTGCGCCGGTTAAAGTCGGGGATGGTGGGAGTCAGGGTTTCATCTGCGGCAGCGTTGGGTTCGGAATAAAACGCGGCGCGCAGCTTGGCGTTGGAGAAGGGCAGGCCGTACTCGAGGCCAAGGCCCATGCGGATGCCATTTTTCCAATTTTCTTTCAATTCACTGATTTTGTTGCCGTCGGCCTTGATTTCGATCACGTCCCAGGCGGACCATTGGGTCAACGCCACATCGCCGCTGATGAGCAGCTTGTTGATGCCAGTGTAGGCAAAGCCGACGCCGACGTTGGTGGGCAGCGGCAGGTCTGCTGTCACGTCGGTTTTTGGGATCGTGGTCACTTTGGCGCCAGAATAAGCGCCGGCCAAGCTGGCGTACTGGGCCTGGGTGATCAGATTCAGCGACAGCAGCTGATCTAGAGTGGGTTTAACGTTGCCCGGATCTTTGGCATAATAAGTATCGGCGAGAATCGTGCCCTCCAGACCGATGGTATTGTACCATTTGACCGACGCACCCAAGGTGAGGGCTTCAACCGGTTTAAACTGCACGCCAAAGCTCAGGCCAAAGCCCATGCCGTTGCCCTCGAGGTTCGCCTCGGTGAGAAAGTGATCAAAGGGCGATAGGGCGGAGGCGCCGAGTGCGTTTTTCAACATGGCGTACTCGGTCTTGAACGTGACCGGGTTCGGGGTAAAATTGGGTTTGCGGATGGCGATATCTGCGTACATCAGGGTCAGGCCGACGCCGGCAGAGAGGCGATCGTTCAGCTTATAGGCAAAGGTGGGCTGCAGGGCAATCACTTTGAGATTGTCTTCAAACTCGAGTTTGGGGTAGGCGAGGTTGTATTGGCTGGTGTTGAGCAGATCCCATTTTGCCCCCAAACCGAACGGCGCCCAAAAGCCCAAGCCCACGGCAAATTTTTCATTGCTGTAATAGACGCCGGCAGCGGGCATCAGGAACCTCTGGCTCTCGTTCTCAACCGCTGCGCTGGAGGTGCCGCTGAACTGCATCGAGCCGATGGCTGAGGAGGCGTAGGAACTGGACGGGGTGATCATCTCCAGGCTGGCGCCGGCTTTGAGGCCCTTACTCCAGACCAACCCGGCTGGGTTCCAGAACATGCCACTCCAATCGTTGGAAACAGCCCGATAATTGCCTCCCAAACTTGTTGAACGAACGCCGACACCGGTCAAGTCCACCCCGGCGGCAAAGACCATGGTTGCCGAACAGATCAGCAGTATAACAATGGCTTTTCTCATTACTCCTCCTCGATTCAAAAAGTGACGGTTATTCCGCATAACAAAGGTAAATTTTAGTGAAAAAATAGACCAGAGTCAATATAAAAATGAATATTGTTCAAAATAATTCAGTATTGTGAGGATTCTGTTTGCTTTTTTTATTATTTTACGTAAATTACTTCAAAATGAATCCTTTTCAGGGAGGTGGAGAGATGACTACCGACAAGCGCGAAAGAATACTGAAAGCGGCCATCAAGGTCTTTGCGCGCGATGGCTTTTTTCTCGCCAAGGTGGAAGAGATCGCCAAGGTCGCGGATGTAGCCACCGGCACCATCTATCTCTATTTTGAAAATAAAGACGATCTGATGATCTCCATTTTTGAAGAAGAGATGCTGCCGATCATCGAGCATATGCGGCAAGAGTTGACCGCCCATGAGTCCGCCACCGACAAGCTGATCGTGTTTATCAACCAGCATCTAAACATGATTCAAGACCATCCGGACATGGCCCAGCTGATGCAGGTGGAATTGCGTCAGAGCAGCAAGTTTTTGCATGGATACGAAGGGACGCGCTTCCGGGAATATCTGGCCATTGTCGGCGATATCTTTAAACTCGGACAGGCGCAAAAAGAGTTTCGCGAGGACATCAATCCTTCCATTTTCAAACAGGTGCTGTTCGGCGCGGTGGATCAAATCGCCACCAACTGGACGCTTTCTAAAACCAAACGCATCCACCTGGCTGCTTCCGCGCAGCAGATCAGCGCGATCATCCTTCAGGGTGTGGCCAGGTAACGAGCGGTTACGCTGCACCTGATTTCTTTTTTTTTCAACGAATAAACCGGCTTGGGCAGTTGGCCGGTTTTTTTATGATCTCCATCCCTGTGCAGCCTCAGGCTGCGCGCAAACCGTTAAACGAATCGTGAGACCGTGCCGTGCGAATTATCGTGTGCATCAAACAGGTGGCGGATACCGAGGCCTCCATCCAGATCAGCGCCGACGGAAAAAGCGTCGTCGAGACCGGGGTTAAATTCATCATCAATCCCTATGATGAATTCGCCGTGGAAGAGGCGCTGCGAATTAAGGAGGCTGACAACCAGTCGCTGGTAAAAGTCATTGGCGTGGGGCCGGAACGGACCACCGAAGCATTGCGCAGCGCCTGCGCCATGGGAGCGGACGAAGTGCTGCTGCTCAAAACCGAGGCCCCGGTGTATGACGCGCTGGCGCTGGCGGGTGCTCTGGCTGATGCAATTAAAAAGGAGCCATTCGATCTGATCCTGCTGGGCAAGGAGACTATCGATGACGGCAACGGAGAGATCGGCCCCATGCTGGCTGAGATGCTGCTAATTCCTTGTATGACCGTGGTCACCCGTCTGAAAGTACAGGGCGACCTGGCTGTCGCCGAACGGGAGGGGGAAAGAGGGATCGAGGAGATGACTGCACCGCTGCCGCTGCTGGTGACCTGCCAGAAGGGGTTGAATGAACCGCGTTATCCGTCCATCCGGGGCGTTATGGCCGCGAAGAAACGGGAGATCCCGGTGCAGCCAGCTGTTCTTGCGCCTGCCGCCATTGAGGTTCAGAGCCTGACTATGCCGGCTCCGCGTAAGGCGGGTCGCATCATCGGCGAAGGGGCTGCCGCAGTGCCCGAGTTGATCAGGCTGCTGAAAGAAGAGGCCAAAGTACTTTGAGTTTTTTTCATCAGGAGGTCGTTCGTTCATGTCCATGATACTTGTAATCGCTGAAGAGAAGAATCATCGAATTCGCAATGCGACTTTGGAGGTCGTGAGCGCGGCCGCGGGTCTGGCGGCGAGCAATGGAGGGAGCGTGGCGGTGCTGTCGCTTTCCAGCGCTGCGATGGACAGCGCCTCTCTGGCAGCCTGCGGAGCGGATCGCCTGCTGGCGGCCGTGGATCCCAGATTGGATGTGTATCATCCGGACCTGTTCAAACAGGTCGTGCTCAGGGCGGTGGAGACGACCGGCGCGGATATGCTGTTTTTTTCCGCCACCGCCATGGGCCGGGACCTGGCGCCGCGGGTGGCGGCTGCGCTGTCTGCACCCTGCCTGGCCGACTGCACAGAGGTGACGCTGCAAGATGGAACGCTCACAGCGACTAAGCCCTTGTATGCCGGCAAAGTGCTGGGCCGATTTGCGCTCAAAGGAAACAAGAACGTGGTGTCGCTGCGTGCGGGCGCTTTGTCGATCATGGAGCGGCGGTCGGGCGCTGAGCTCGCGGCTGAGCCGCTGTCGATCCCTGATGGCGCTTTTCCACTGCAGGTGACCCAGGCGGCTGCGCCTGACGCCGGCCGGTTGGATGTGGCGGATGCCGATGTGGTCGTCACCGGCGGTCGCGGGCTACGCAACGCGGAAAATTTTACCCTGGTGGAGGAACTGGCGGATGCGCTCGGCGGCGCTGTGGGCGCCACGCGGGCGGTGGTGGACAGCGGCTGGCGGCCGCACCGGGAACAGGTGGGCCAGACCGGCAAGGTGGTTTCGCCGGATCTCTATTTTATCATCGGCGCCTCGGGTTCCATTCAGCACTGGGCCGGCATGTCCGGCAGCCGCTGCATCGTGGCGATCAACAAGGATCCGAACGCGCCTATCTTTCAACGCGCCGACTATGGTCTGATCGGCGATCTGTTCGAGATCGTGCCGGCATTGACCGCTGAAATAAAAAAACGTTCTGCCTGACAGGAGCGCCTTGATATGCGAACCGTACTGGAACGTTGGATTCTGCTTGGACTGCTGCTGGCATGCCTTGGTACTTTCTGCCAACAAATCATCATCCGCATCAGGCTGGTCCGCCGCGGCACGCCGGATGAGGCACGCTGGGATCGTCCCTGGGAACGGTTTTTTCGCATGGCGGTTCAAGTGGCCAGCCAGACCTGCGCCATTCGAAACCGGCCTGTGGCCGGGGTGCTGCATGCGCTGGTGTTTTGGGGATTCGTGTTTTTTAGCGTCGCCACGCTGAACCAGGTGATCGGCGCGTTTGTCCGCGATTTCTCCCTGCTGGGACACAACCGGTTCAACACTCTGTGGTTCATTGCCGTGGATTGGATCGCCCTGCTCACCATGATCGGGGTTTTGGGACTGGCGATCCGGCGCTATCTGCTGCGGCCAGAGGGGTTGATCCGTCCGCAGCGCCTCTCACCGACCTGGCACAGCGCGGCGGTGCTGACATTGATCTTTGGCCTGATGGCCACTTATCTTTTGGGACAAGGGGTTGAAGGCCTGGCCGCGGGAAAATTTTCTGTCCCCGGTCTGCCGTTCACAACAGCGGCCGCTGGGCTGTTCAGCGGACTCGAACCGGCAGCATGGGCCGGCTGGAGCCGGCTGCTTTGGTGGCTGCACATACTCATGGTGCTCGGCTTTCTGCTGCTGATCCCCCAATCCAAACATCTGCATCTGCTCGCCGGACCGGTGAATCTTTTCTTTCGTTCGCGCCGGCCGATCGGTTTTTTGCAAAAGATTGATTTTGACAAAAGCGAAGAGTTCGGCGCGACGCGTCTGACTCAACTATCCTGGAAAGCGCTGCTTGATTTTATGTCGTGTGTGGATTGCGGCCGCTGTCAGGATGTGTGCCCAGCCTACCAGAGCGGCAAGCCGCTGTCGCCAAAAGCGGTGATGATGCACTTGCGCAAACAGCTGCTGGAGGAAAAGACAAGCTTGCTGCGCGGTGAATCGCCTTCCCAACCGATGATGGACCAGTGGGTGACGCAGGAAGAACTCTGGGCCTGCACCACCTGCGGCGCCTGCATGCAGGTCTGCCCGGTCATGAACGAACACATTCCCACTCTGGTGGAACTGCGCCGGGCTCAGGTGATGATGGAAAGCGTCTTTCCCGCGGAGTTGAATCCCGCATTTCGCGGACTGGAGACCAATGGCAATCCGTGGAACATCGGCGCTCATGAACGGGCCCGCTGGAGCGAAGGGCTGTCGGTTCCGTTGATGGCGGACCGCGGAGAGGCGGAGATTCTGTGGTTCGTCGGCTGCGCCGGCGCTTTGGATGATCGCGGCAAACAGAGCTCCCGCGCCCTGGCCAAGATTCTGATCGCCGCGGGCGTTGATTTTGCGATTTTAGGTACAGAGGAAAAGTGCTGCGGCGACCCCGCCCGGCGCAGCGGCAACGAGTATGTAGCCCAGATGCTGGCGGAGGAGAACGTGCGCGCCATGAGCCGCTATCGATTCAAGCGGGTGCTGACCGCCTGTCCGCACGGCTATCACATGATTAAAAACGAGTATGAGGCGTTCGGGGCACGGTTCGAGGTGGTGCATCACAGCGAACTGATTGCCGAGCTGTTGCGCAGCGGACGGATTAAAATCGCAACTTCGTCCGAGCGCATCGCCTATCATGACTCCTGCTATCTGGGCCGATACAATGGAATCTATCAGGCGCCGCGGCAAGTGCTCCAAGCCCTGCAGGGGAGAGCGTGCGTCGAGATGCCGCGTCATGGCAGCCACAGCTTTTGCTGTGGGGCCGGCGGCGGCCGCATGTTCATGGAGGAGGGGGTGGGGGAACGCATCAACCGGTTGCGCCTGAACGAGGCGGAGGCCACTGGTGCGGCGCAGTTGGCCACGGCCTGTCCATTCTGTCTTGGCATGCTGGCGGACGCCGGCCAGGAGCGCCAAGGGGGGGCGGGTCTGCAGGTACTGGACCTCGCCCAATTGGTGGCGCAGCGGATGCAAGGCCTTGAGCCTTGACCGCCCTGGCGGTTCAAACAAAAAGCCTTGCAGATAATTCTGCAAGGCTTTTTTTAAATCGGTCAGAACCGATTAGCTAAGAACGGTTGTTTCCGAGGTTAGATTTTGCTGACGTTGGTAGCTTGAAGACCTTTGGGGCCTTTTTCAACGTCGAACTGAACCTTGTCGCCTTCGTTGAGGGCTTTGAAGCCATCACCGGTGATCGCTTTGTAGTGTACAAAAACGTCGGCGCCGTTGGGGCGTTGGATAAAACCGTAGCCTTTTTCGGAATTAAACCATTTTACGGTTCCCTGTTCCATTCTTTGTTTCCCTTTCTTTTTGTAAAAAATTTTCGTCGCTGCGACGAAAAGTGTACACTTGCTTCGATTCTGCTATGCAAAAAAAAATCGCATACCTAGGCGTATACATCCACCACGGCTGCGATTTGATTAATCTATACGTGTTTCAAGATCTGACACTAGAGCTATCGACTTGTAAAGCATGCAGAAAAAGCATTTCTATGGTGTACAGTTATTATGTGGATTAATATACCTATTAATTCGAATATACGCAAGAGAAATTATTGATTTTTTCATTTTTTCTCTCTGCCTTCATTTTCCCGCCGCTGGAGAAAAGGATTAGCAAAAATTATAAAAATGGCTTATTTTGTCGAACGTGCATTAACCGGAGGAGCCATGACCCCTTTATGCTTTTTTCTCATGTGTTTAGTGGCTGCAAATAGCCTTTGCTACGGCCAGCCCGCCGGCGCCAACTATGACGAGGCCAGGGTGCCTGCTTATGTGCTGCCGGATCCCCTGCTTTGCAACGATGGCACGCTGGTGACCTCAGCCGCTGAGTGGTGGTCGAAACGGCGGCCGGAAATACTCCGCCTCCTGGAGCAGGAGGTCTACGGTAGAACGCCGGCTGCGAAAAAGCTTGAAATCGTTAAAATCGAGCGCAAGGCCCGTACGGCGTTGAACGGCAAAGCCCAGTGCAAAGAGGTGACCCTGGAATACGCCTCAGGCGATGAGCGGGTGACCATGACGATTTTGCTTTATCTGCCGCGCGTACGGCGCGGACCCGCGCCCCTGTTTCTCGGTCTGAATTTTAACGGCAACCAGTCCGTCCATGCTGATCCGGAGATCCTGCTGACCCAGGTGTGGATGCGGAATGATTCGCTCTCCGGCGTGTTCAATCATCGCGCGAGTGATAAAACCCGTGGCGTCGAGGCGCGGCGCTGGCCGGTGGAGATGATCGTGGAGCGGGGCTATGGTCTGGCCACCATCTACTATGGCGATCTGGATCCTGATTTCGACGATGGGTTTAAAAACGGCGTGCATCCGTTGTACTATGGTCAGGGACAGACGAGGCCGGCGGAGGATGAATGGGGCGCCATCGGCGCCTGGGCCTGGGGCCTGTCACGAGCCATGGATTATTTGGCCAAGGACCCGGCGATCAACAGCCGCCAGGTTGCGGTGATCGGACACTCCCGGCTGGGCAAAGCCGCTCTCTGGGCCGGGGCCCAGGATCAGCGGTTCGCCCTGGTGATCTCGAACAATTCCGGCTGCGGCGGCGCTGCGCTGTCGAAACGGATTTTCGGCGAAACGGTGGAACGGATCAACACCCATTTCCCCCATTGGTTCTGTGACCGCTTTAAGCGCTACAACGGTCGGGAGCAGGACCTGCCCGTGGACCAGCACTTTTTACTGTCGCTGATAGCGCCGCGGCCTTTGTACATCGCCAGCGCGGAGCAGGACCGGTGGGCAGACCCCAAGGGTGAATTTCTCTCTGCCCAGGCCGCGGATCCTGTCTTTCACCTGCTCGGCAACGCCGGCCTGAACGCCGACGCACTGCCGGCAGTCAACGTGCCGGTGGGCGGCGGCTTGCGTTATCACATTCGCACGGGCAAGCATGATGTGACCGATTACGATTGGCAGCAATATCTTGATTTTGCCGATCGCTGTTTCAAAAAAAAAGCGGCAAAAGCCGCTTTTAAATAATCGTTCGCTCCCTGCAGAACGCCGGGCTGGTGCGGCGTTCAGCCCTGGCCGTTCCAGCAAAAGGTGCACAGCTTTTCCCTGGGAAGGCTGATGGCCTTTACCATGTCCTCCATGGTTTGATATTTCAGCGAGGTCAGGTGCAGCCGTTGCTGGATCTGATTGACCATGGCGTTATAGGCCTCGGTTCCCGGTTGTTGATAGGCCTCCAGCGAGTCCACCGGTGCGCCGTGCACCGCCAGAATGGCCTGGCGGGCGGCCAGGTCGAGTTCGGAGCGCGACTGGGAAAAGTTGAGATAGGGGCAGATGTACAGCAGCGGCGGACAGGCTACGCGCATGTGCACCTCTTTGGCGCCGCAGTCGTACAACCGTTGAATGGTGTCCTTGAGCTGTGTGCCGCGAACGATCGAGTCCTCGCACCAGAGTGTACGTTTGCCCTTGATGATCTCCTGGATGGGCATCAGTTTCATGGTGGCGATCAGGTCGCGCATCTGCTGGTTCGGCGGCATAAAGCTGCGCGGCCAGGTCGGCGTGTATTTGACGAACCCGCGCTGATAGGGGATGCC
>DAIQOA010000106.1:0-5346 GCA_036788095.1 bacterium
GTGGCCATCGCCCGGGCCCTGGTGAACAACCCGTCGATCATTCTGGCGGATGAGCCCACCGGCAACCTCGATTCCAAGACCGGGGATGAGATCATGGAGATCTTTGAGACCCTGCACGATCAGGGCAACACCATCATCCTGGTCACCCATGAGGAATATATCGCCGAACATTCGGACCGCATCATTCGTCTGCGCGATGGTTTGATCGAGCGCGACGAATCGACGCCGAGGTAGCCCATGCCCCGTTTTTTACTCTATGCTGCAGAGGGCGTAAAAATCGCCTATGAGGCGCTTAAAGCCTACAAGCTGCGTTCCATCCTGACCACGCTGGGCATTGTCATCGGCGTCACCACGGTGATCACCATCGTCTCCCTGATTCAGGGACTGAACCGGGCGTTCACCTCAGAGATCTCCAGCCTCGGCACCGACACGTTGTACATCGGCAAGTGGCCGTGGATGATGGATGGCGACGATTGGCTCAAATTCCGTAATCGCCCCAACGTCACCATCGAGGAGGCGGATGAGGTGCGGTCAGCCTCCCAGCTGGCCCAGGCGGTGGCGCCGGTCATGCGCACTCAGCGCACCATCAAGTACCGGGGAAAGAGTCTGGAGCGCGTGGCCACGGTGGGCACCACCGACGACTATATGGTTACCGCCAACAGCACGCCGGAGGAGGGAAGGTTTCTCATCCCGTCGGATGTGGAACATCACCGGGCGGTGGTCGTTATCGGCCGCGAGGTGGCGGAAAAATTATTCGACCGAGAGGATCCGATCGGCAAACGCGTGAACATCGCCGGCCGCAAGTTCCGCATCATCGGGGTGCTGGAAAAACGCGGCACCATGTTCGACGACAACCTGGATATGCTGGCGATCATGCCCATCGGAGCGTTTCAATCCGCTTTCGGCGCCACACGACGGCGCATCGAAATCCAGGTCAAGGTGGTGAATCCGGCCATGGTGGAAGAGGCGGAGTATGAACTGACCGGCATCATGCGCCGCGTCCGCGGATTGCCGGCGATCAAGGAAAATAATTTCGCCATCAACAAACAATCCATGTTTTTGGATATGTACAACAATTTGACCCGGGTGTTGTGGGCCGTGGCCATCGGCGTGGGCGCCATCTCGCTGCTGGTGGGCGGCATCGGCATCATGAACATCATGCTGGTTTCAGTGACCGAACGGACTCGCGAGATCGGCATCCGCAAAGCCATCGGTGCGCGCCGATCGGATATTTTGTGGCAGTTTCTCATCGAGAGCATGATGATCTGCGGACTCGGTGTGCTGATCGGCATTGTTCTGGCGGTGGCGCTGGCCAAGCTGGTGGCCAGGTTCACCCCTCTGCCCGCCGCCATCACCCTCTGGGTGGTGTTTCTCGGCCTGGCCTTTGTAGTGTTCATCGGCGTTTTCTTCGGCATCTATCCGGCAAGCAAGGCCGCCAAGTTGAACCCCATCGAAGCGTTGCGTTACGAATGAGCCGGACTCGTACCGGTTTTTTACCTATAAAAGGTCTTATGCCATGCAATTAAGCGAAAGTCTGGATCTGGCGCTCGGCGCCATCCGCTCCAACAAGATGCGCTCCTTTTTGACCTTGCTGGGCATCATCATCGGCGTGATGACCATCATCGCCATGCAATCCCTGATCACCGGACTGCGCAAAAGCATGACCGAGCAGCTCAACATCCTCGGCACTAATGTGTTCAACATTCAAAAGTTTCCGGCGGTCGGCATGGGCCATGGCTGGTGGGAAAAATATCGCAACCGCAAGGATCTCACTTACGAACAGGCCATGGCCGTGCGCGAACGGGTCAAAGCTGCTGCCGCGGTCAGTGCCGATGTCGATACCTGGGGTCAAGAGATTCGCTATAAGGACAAAAAAACACTCAACAACGTCTCGGTGATGGGCACCACGCCGGAGTTCATAGAGAACGGAGGTTATGAAATTGCCTCCGGCCGTTTTCTCACCCAGCAGGACTTGGAGTATAACCGGCGGGTGGCGATCATCGGCGTGGATGTGCTGGATAAGCTTTTTGGCTCGGAAAATCCGCTTGGTCTCAACATCAAGATCAAGGGTGAACGATTTGAGATCATTGGCGTTTTTGCCAAAAAGGGCAGTATTTTCGGCAACAGTTTGGATAATTTGGTGGTCATGCCCTTTTTCTCCTTTGAAAAGATGTACGGCAAAGAACGCTCGATCTCCATGACCGTGCAAGCGATCAATGCGGATCTGATGGAGGAGGCGATCGAGCAAACCATCGGCGTATTGCGCGCCGTGCGCAAAGTGCCGCCGGACAAAGACAATGATTTCGAGATCGTCACCAACAACACGCTTACGGATTTTTTCGACAACATGACCAAATATGTCCGCATCGTCGCCATCGCCATTGCGTCCATCTCGCTATTGGTGGCGGGCGTGGGCATTATGAACATTATGCTGGTATCCGTGACCGAACGCACCCGTGAGATCGGCATTCGAAAATCCATCGGCGCCAAGCGCCGGGATATTTTGTGGCAGTTTTTGATTGAAGCCGTCGTGCTCTCCGAAGTCGGCGGCGTCATCGGCATCGTCATCGGCCTCGGCATCGGCAAGTTGGTGCAAGCGCTGTCGCCGATTCCGGCGGCCGTACCCGTCTGGACGGTGCTCGTCGGTTTGATCTTTTGCTCCTTTGTGGGCTTGCTGTTCGGAGTGTATCCAGCCACTAAAGCGGCGCGCTTGGATCCGATTACGGCGTTGCGTTATGAATAATCGACTTCCCCATTGCCCGGGGAAGAATGGCGGCTGTTTCCAATAACCGGAGGGTAGAACAATGGACATACAAACCAGAACCGAAGGGACGGTGCGCATTCTTGAATTGACCGGCGATCTCATGGGCGGAGCGGAACTGGACCGGTTTCGTCAATGCATCGATGAGGCCATTGCGGAAGAAAAGGTGAGCGTGGTGGTGGATTTGGCAAAGGTCAATTGGATGAACAGCGCCGGCCTCGGCATGCTGATCAGCGGCTTAACCAGCCTGCGATCCAGCGGCGGCGACCTGCGCCTGGCCAACCTCAGCGAACGGATCAGGCGGCCTTTGCAGATCACCAAACTGGATTCGGTGTTTCAACAATTCAATTCGGTAACCGATGCAGTGAACAGTTTCTAGCAAAGGAGCGTGCCCATGAGCCCGATCAGCAGGGAAGAACTGCTCGAAAAAATTCGCTCCCGATCCGCTTTGGCCGGCCTGGATCTGGTCCGGGTTGATCTGTCCTACGAGTCCCTCAAAGGGGTAGATCTGTCCGGACTGGATCTTCGGGATGCGCATCTGCAGAACGCCAACCTGGAGGGCGCTGATCTGCACGGGACCAATCTCAGCGGCGCTTTTATGTTTGGCTGCAATCTGTTCCGCGCCAACCTCACCGGAGCGGATATTCGTGAAACCAATATGCAGGACTGCAATCTGGATGAAGCGCAGCTGAAAGAGGTGCGGGGAGAACATGTCGCCCTGTTCGGCTCCAGTCTGGAAAAAGCGGACCTGAGCCGCGCCGATCTGCGGCGCGGGCGAATGAAACGGATCATTCTGCGTCATGCCGTATTGGACGGAGCGGTGCTGCAGAACGCCCACCTGGAACGTTCGGATCTTACCGGCGCCAGCTGCAAGCAGACCGATTTCACCAATGCCAATTTGACCAACACCCGGTTGGAAGGCGTGGACCTGGGAAACGCCAAGCTCGAAGGCGTCATCGGACGATAGCCGGCTGACAAAAGCCCCGGCACCCGTAGAAGGCTTGGATAAAAATCCAGGCCTTTTCTTTTTGCTTGCATCTGAATCCTCATCAGCTTATTTTTTCTTCGCCATTCTAGAGCCACCGAAAAAACCCCCACACTTGGGAGAACCTTTGTCGACTGATTTGCAGCAAAGACTGAGCCGGTTGAAGGAGTTCATTCGGCCGGGATTGACCGCCTATACGCCGGAACTGGAGCCTCGTTCGCTCTACGAGCCCATGCGCTATGCATTGAGCGGTGGCGGCAAGCAGCTGCGGCCGCTCTTTCTGCTTTTATCCTGCGAAGCGGTGGGCGGCCATAGCCGCGAAGCCCTACCCGCCGCCCTGGCGCTGGAGCTGGTGCACAATTTCACTCTGGTGCACGACGACATCATGGATCATGACGAACTGCGCCACGGTCGCGAGACCGTGTATAAAAAATATGAGGAGAGCACGGCCATTCTCGCCGGCGACGCTCTGCTCGTGCAAGCCTTTCGCGCGCTGGCCGATGTGGAGGCGGCCCTGCTGCCCAGAGTGCTGGCCGGCTTAACCGCCGGCATTCTGGAGGTGTGCGAGGGCCAGGCCCTGGACAAGGAATTCGAACTCAGGGCTTCCGTGACGCTGGATGAGTATTACGGCATGATTGCAAAAAAGACCGGCCGGCTTTTTTCCCTGGCCTGCGAGATCGGCGGCCTGCTCGGCCATGGCTCTGAACAGCAGGTCCAGGGACTGAAGGAGTACGGCGCCAGCCTGGGACGCGCCTTCCAGATTCAGGACGATGTTCTGGATCTGGTCTCCGACAAGGCAACGCTGGGAAAAGATATCGGCAGCGATATACGGGAAAATAAAAAAACGTTTCTCATGGCCTACCTGTTTCAATACGGCGCGCAAGAGCAGCAGCAACAGATACGCCGGCTGGCGAAAAAAAACGAGCTGAGCCGGGAGGAACTGCAACAGGCTGCGTCCGTGTTCACCGCGGCCGGCGCCCTGCAGGCTGCCGAGACGGAAATAAAACGATGCATCGCCCTCGCGCAGACGGCGCTCCAGCCGATCGAGAATGAGGAGGCGAAGAATCCTCTCCTTCTCATGCTCACCGCGTTGGCACAGCGAACCTTCTGATCGCGTCAGCGCTGCAGCCGCTGTGCGCAAAAAAAAGGCGGATGCATCATCCGCCTTTTTTAATCGATCAATTCCAATCCTTGTTCCGCGCCGGGGCTAGTTTTTATCATAGACCATTCTGGTTTTACGCTCACCGCGCGGCGTGTCCCTGGTGGATTCGACGATCAATTGATCCCCCTGCAACGAATACACCTCCACGGTTCTCATCTCCCGGCTGTGGCCGTCGCGATTGAAAACCTGAAGAGATTCTACGGTCAAGGTTTTACCGTCCGCCGACCACTTGCACACGGAGCTTTTTTCTCCCATGCGGCTGTCGTTGATGCATTCCTTGCCGTCCAGCGTCAAGGTTTCATGAACTGTTCTGTTCTCGCCGCTACGGCTTGGCATGGTGCGTTCGATGATCAACTGGTCGCCCTTTTGCGCGATAGTCATGGGGCCGCCGCCCATGCCTGGGCGACCCGGTTCGCCTTCGAAACGGGGCGGCCGGTT